>NZ_PJBL01000002.1:0-340320 GCF_002836135.1 Shewanella sp. GutCb
TAAAATACAAATCATCGAATCTCTCAGTGAAAAAGACCGAAAAACAGGGCAGATTTTAATTGAAGACATCAAGATGATGGAATTATCTCATCGAAAAGGCGTTGCCATTGATTATGTGTCAATAACTACAAAAGAAGAACTATTCACTCATATTGATACTCTCATCCACGAAGCGAAATATAACCGTGTCTTCCCTGTGCTTCAGCTAGATGTTCACGGTACGTCAGATAAAAGTGGAATAGTCTTAAATTCAGGCGAAACTATAATTTGGAGGCAGCTTTGCGATAAACTTAGAGAGTTGAATTCATTATCTAAAGGAAATCTCATAATCGTAATGGCAGCATGCTATGGGGCTAATATTCAACAGGGAATAGATATTTTTAATCGGTCTCCTTTTTGGGGAGTGATGTCCCCTCTAAATACGGTGACCCCAGACGAGATATTAGAATCACTTAGTGAGTTCTATCGTCATATATTTGAAAACTCTAGTGATGTGAACAATCTCCCTATTTATACAGCTTTGAAACTTATTACAACCGATGCCGCTTTTCTACAGTATTGGAAGGTATATCTTGATGACAAAAGTCCGGATGATTTATTAACACAGCATGTTGTTAAATTCTATGCAGAGGTGAAGAAAATTAATCCCGATATTAAGTTTGATGATTTAAGGAAAACCTGGGCTATTGAATGCAGAAGTAAACTCTTAGAAAAACTAAAACACTTCCTTTTCGCTGATGTTGATCCTTATAACCTTGACAAGGTCAAGTTCACTTCATCAAACGAGATATTAGAGCACTTTAAGGATGAAGCCCTATATGGCTATTAGCAAAGTGATAATACGCCGATATTAAGCAAATGCGCATTGACAGAAATATCTTACCGCAAGAAATTATACTATTCGTCTAAAACAATCTAGTTACTTGGATTTGGTAGTTTATTCCAGTGCCTTTTCACTGTTGCGATTCCCAAACCTAACGCTTCTGCCACTTTAGATTGAGATAAGCCCACCGCTTTTTTAGCTTGTACTGAAGCGGTGGTGGCGCTAGCTTGTGGTCTACCCAGTTTTTTTCCTTGTGCCTTAGCTCTCTCAAGCCCTTCTTTTGTTCGTTCTCTGATTCGGTTACGCTCAAACTCGGCAAAGGCCGAGAACATTTGCAGCATCAACTTACCCTCAGCACTTGAGAGGTCTGCTACAGGTAAATCTAAGCAGACAACCTTGATACCTTTATCTGTAAGTAGGTTAATGGTGTTTTGTACATCAATGTTATCGCGGCCTAAACGGTCTAATTTAAGTACCACCAGCATATCCCCACGTTCCATCTGGTGATTGATGAGCATCTTGAACTTTTCACGTTTCATTGCCTCAACGGAACCTGAGACCGTTTCACTGATAGTGCGAGCATCATTTACCTCATACCCTTTTTGTCGGATAGCAAGAATCTGATTCTGGGTGGTTTGCTCTGTTGTAGAAACACGGCAATAAGAAAAGATACGCATTGGTCACTCTCTTTTGTAGGAGGTATCAAATAAAGGGGTATCATACAATTAAAGTACCATAAAAGATACACCCTAATTTTATGATACCGATATCTAATAAGGAACACTGGTATCAATATACGAATGTTAAATATTCAGTTTAAAAAGTAAATGAGCGACGTGCATGCACACCGCTCATAGGCTCTAGATTGATTACAACTCGCTAATTAGCGTTAATCATCTCCAATGTAGTCATCATTATTGGGGTTATGGATATCAGACCATTCATCCATATCTGCATCGTTATTGGGATTGTTGATATCGGACCAAGAATCTAACTCTTCCTGGGACATATCAGAAGTATCTGGCATGGTAATCTCCTTATTTTTTACCTTGATAACGTGGATTTTTAGGGTCCAGTTGTTGGCTACGATTATCCAATACTTTTTGATGCGCTTTATTGGTCCCTGTGGTGCCTTGATTGCTATTAGGTTGGTCCGACTTATTTTTGTGGTTGCTCATTTTAAATATCCTTAATAATTAAGTTAGTTTGATTACCGGGGAATTAGCCATCTAACCCCCCTGTAATCGCCGAACATCACTTTTAAAATTATTAAATGCCCTTCTATCACTCGGTGAGCCCGGTACTGTCAGCTTTCGCCCATTAGATGACTGTAAGATAAGATGCCGCGTATGACGATATTCCTCCCATCCTTTTTGCTTAATCATCTGATAAACAAGATTGTTAATATTTTTATCGCTGCTGTATTTTTTCATAAGTATCCCTAAGCTTAAAAACCGATTTACAAAGCGTTTTTCCAGCCTTGTTTAAACTGTATTTTTAATAGCTTTGGGAAGTACTAGTACTAACTGAAGATTGATAGCGGCGCGAAAACGCATCAATATTAAAACTGATCTGCTTAAACGCCTTTTCTACCCCGACATCTAAAATAGGTTCACTATGAGCGTGCCCCGCACCATCGCAACTATTTTGGTAGAAACAGCCGTCGGGATTTATCATGAGATAGGATTGCCACATCGCATCGTTATCTTCTTCCACAATAAAGCCTGACAGTGCTTGGTGGCGGTCGACATAAGCCCGATATTGCTCATCTGTGATTGTGCAGTCTTGTTGCTGTACCGGAAGTACTCTTAACAACTTCCATTTATCTGGTTGGATCTGTTCAATCGTGCTTAACAGGCTTTCTCGCCAATTAAACGCATTAACGACAGTGTTGAGCTTGAGTTTTCCTGCTGGATTTAAAGCTCGATACGTACGACAGATTTCAATCAGTTTGTCAGGCGATAACCAGTCTCCCTTTCTATCAAGCCGACCAATCGTGCTTGCTAACAGATAGTCGCCAGTATCAAAGCTGATCCCAAGCATATCGATATGTGTTGAGACACGGTTTAGCATTTGAGCACTTAAGAAGTGCCCATTGGTGATGATGGAAGTATTAAACCCAAGTGATTTAGCATAGAGCAAAGCTTCTATAAAACGACTGCCAAGCATGATGGGCTCGCCACCAGCAAAGTTAATCCGTACTGCTTGATAGCCGAGTTGTGTTTTTAATGGGTTATCTGAAAGGAAATAGTCAGCCAATCGACTAAGTAGCGCACTCACTTGTGATTCGGCGTGGTGTAGTTCTGATGAAAGAACATGGTTATCCCATGTTGCATAGCAATAACCACATCGGTAATTGCACGCTTCAGTCATGTGAAAGTTGATAACCAGTTCTTGGACTTGATTTGTTTGCATTGTGAATCTCCGTTTGTTGATAACAAACTCAGATTCATTCAGTGCAATGCACTAACAAGCATTTATTGTTACTTTTTAAAAATTTCTCATCTGGTCAAGCAAATCATCAAAATCACAAGCTTCCTGCAACTGAGAGTCTATAGATTGCTTAAGCTCCTTTATACCTAGAACTGATTCATCTAAATGGCTACAAAGCTCACTGGCCTTTTTCCAGTCTTTCTGCAGATAAGCCATGAGCACTGTATCTGACGTCTTTAAGACTGAAGACTGAACCAATAGAGCCTGTAATAGTCCGGTATTACTCCCCAGTGCAACTTGTGGCAACTTAGAGAAGGGATTAGGCAGCTTGGTGTGATACAGGCTTTCACCTGAACGTAGTGCATTAACCAGCTCTAACACCATAGGACTTTGGAGTGCAATTCCCATTAAGCTCGTCATATCAGACAGCAGTGTATTTACCGTCTCAGCACACTCAGCCCGATAAGCAGTATCTTCAAAAATACGCTTAACCTCTTTGGGATCTAGGTAGATGGCATTGATGATCAAAGCATTGTGCAGAACTGTTAATTGAGATTTATCTTTTAGATATATGGTTGAGCGTTGTACATGTTTATCTTGAACTGTTTTGATAAGCCCATTACGAACTAATGAATTGGCTTTATTTTTTAGAAACTGGCTATCCTTCGCTACCTGGATAGAAAACAGTTTGAAAATTGCATCAGGTATTGTGATCCCACTATCCATCGCAATAAACCTTTTCTAATAGTGTTGTTGCTGTCGTTGTGTTTTCCCACGCATTAACGCCAAAAGAGATATCAGCAATAGATTGCGCCAATGTGTACCAATTACTTTTCCGATAACGACTATAGGAACAAGTCGAATTCTGTTTTATGTACTGTTGTAAAACACCAATACAATATCCAGCCCGCATTGCTTCTGACATGGACGTTCTAACGGATGACAGTTGCCTTTGTTCATCACGGCTTTTGTAAACACTTACCGCCTCTTGACAAGCCTGCACTAAAAACTCGCCATCATCACCAAATAGAGCTTGTTTTGCCTTTACCGGCATAACAACGCTCAAGCTTATGCAAGCACAGATAATTATTACTTTTTTATATCTCATACGGGATTCACTCCTGAAGGAGTATCATCTTTAGGCATTACAGGTTCAGGTGATTCAATTTCTGTAGCTTCAGTGTTCACTTGCAAGTTTTCACTATTTTTGGGGACTAAACCGTAAAGTAATACCACCAACAGCGCCGCATCGAAAAATCCTATCCACTCAGCCTGTTGCTCGTAAAAGGCAGTGCTGAGATTTCCCTGAGAGTACAACTGCATTAACAAGAATGATGCTTCGATAAAAAATGCAAACAGGAACCCTAAAGCCAGAATAATAAACAAACGCTTTATTGCAGACCAATAACTCAACTTTACCGTTCGGGACACTTTAACAAAACGCCAAACCATAATAAAAAAAAGCGCAATAAGCGAGGTCTCTAAAATATCTAGGTCAGCAAAACCTTCATTATATTCAAGAAAGGAAATGGGGACTGAAATGATTGTTAGAATGCCCGCGAGTGCTACAAGTACAAAGCTGACTTTATTAATGAGCCATGACACTACGCTGGTAACAAACTGATCTAGTTTACTTAAAAAATTCATACTACCGTCCATGGGAAAATGTATACCGTTGAAATACATTTGTTATTTTAAACAATGTGATAGGTACAGTCCACGCTTTAATTAACACATTTTTACAACACTAATGACTAATGTAGCCAACTGGTTATGTAGTAACGTGCACCTCCAATATCTACCTCAAACATTTTTTAGCCATATATCATCCTTATGCCGTAACCAATAACGACATAACAAAGCAGCTGGTGGACACCATGCCACCAGCTGCTTTTTTACTTTAAGGAATGATTAGGAGGCTTTATGCCTATAGCTCTTATTACTGGCTTTGCGGTTGGCGTTGGTATTTATCAAGTATTAAAGGAGCAGAGTTATGTTTGATTTTGTTAAGCACAAGCCAATAGCAGAACTGTTCTTGCTGGAAGTCATCGTTGGATAATAAGTGGGCTGTTGAATCTGATAGCTAAAGCTTTTTAGTCCAAACTTATGGATAGCTGAAAAGGCTCTCCATTTATGTTGTCGCTAACTCTGCTTTTTTAGTCTTTAAATCTCGTTTTTCAATCTGCTCCAATATCCACTCTTGCACTTCACTTTCGACCCACGCAACAGCCCGGTCACCTAATGATACAGACTTAGGGAAGCACCCTTCTTCAATACACTTATAGATTGTTGAACGTCCTAAGCCGGTGCATCCGATTACATCTTTGAGTCTGATTAGTTTCATGATTAGGTCCTGGTTGTTAATTTCATTCAATAACCAGTGCCAGTAATTTTTAACCTATAACGCCTTTACTCAGTGTACAGCCAATCAACTTTTATGATCCAGCTTCCACTTCAGGTAATCCGTCACCTCAAAGATTTATTAAACCTATATCAACTCAGTGTATAGATGTAGTAGTCAACCAGTACTAGTAAAGAAGTTTAATCAAACGACATAATTAATCATCGTTGTATAATTAACTACGTAGTGAAGGGAGTTTAACTAACGCAAACACGATCCCTTCCTTCTTGTTTAGCTCTATATAACGCCTTATCAGCTAAAGTCAGAGCACTCTTAATCTCGTTGGTATCTCGGTAACCTGCAGTACCAACACTAATTCTCACTTCTAAACTCAAGCCCTCAACTTCAAAGTTTTCCTTTGAAACCATCGACCTTAACTGGTCGCATATCTCTTTAGCTTGTTCAATTTTAGTTATAGGCATTAACAGTATAAACTCTTCCCCTCCACTTCTACATAAAACGTACTTATCTGAAACGTGCTCCATACAAAAGTTAGCAAAGCCTACCAAAACTCCATCACCAACATCATGGCCATATTTATCGTTTATTTTCTTAAAAAAATCGATATCAAAGATGGCAATAGAACCATAATCCACTACGCTATGGAAAGCTTTAATTTTGCGCTCAAACCCACGCCTATTTAGCAAACCAGTTAAAAAATCAGTATGAGCCTCGTTCTCAAATATAAACTTTTGTTTCTCACTGCCTTGATATTTTTTGAAGTATCTTATAGGCAACAAAACTAATAAAAACAGAGCCAAAAGTAAGAGGAACACAAGGGTTCTAAAATAAATGCCTGAATTAACCTTAGATACAGATAGTTCCCATTTAACATTAGAAAAACCAACCACACCCTTTATTAATGAACCTTCTAACCTCCCCTTTGAGCTTATCAACTTTTCATTCTTCCCCTTACAACCAAGGTTATACCCTAAGACTAAATAATTATCAAAACCATGTTTTGACAGTACATTATCCACAACATTATTTATTGACTCTAAATACACTATTGAAGATATAAATCCCCAAAATTCATTATCCGTTCGAACAGTTCTTCTAACGATAAAAGCTTGCTTTCCATTCTGAACTAATTTTACTGGACCGATAATACTAACATCTTTTTTTAATATCGATTCCATGCAACCTAACTTTATATCCTCACCACTTAGAATGTCATGACCAATTGCATTTTTATTATCATCATAAGGGTAAACATAAGAGACTACTCCATTTGGCAGAAGGATTATTGATTCTACATCGCTATAACCTTCAGTTAGTTGTTTAGCTGCCAGATTGAATTTTTTTAATGTAATACCTTTGCCATCAGATATTTCAATCATTTCTTTTAAGACCTCAGATGAAATCAATGCACCATTGAAAATGGCCTTTACAGCTTTATTTAGATCAGCAACAACATTAGATAAATGCTTTTCATCTTTTACTTTGTCTAAGGAACTAACTATAAATTCAGTAGCCAAAAACAGTATAATTATAAACAAAAAAACAAAGAGCTTATTCAACATCATAACTACTCATCTATGCAATCAAACACAGCCTCATTTAGAGTTCTTCTTGCAAAATAGAACACTACAGCTCAAATTCACAAGTGCAACAATAGAAGCCATTCGCCAAAAACCGTAATCAGGGCATTTACTCCCTAGAAACCATTAGCCAAAACCATAATCAGGGCATTTTCACCCTAGAAACCATTCACAAAAAAAACGAAATCAGGGTATTTACTCCCTAGAAACCATCCACAAAAAAACGCAATCAGGGCATTTACCCCCTCTTTTTCTAGATAACAGCCTAAACTTAAAGTACTTCAAAATTTATTCCTTTAATGCAGGAGGAGTCTTAGTGCTACATATAAAAACAATGAAATCAAAATATCCTATTTTGGGATACTTTTCAATCTGAAATATCATTTGATCATGAAAAATAAAAAATGGTCAGACAGAGAGGAATCTCTACGTAACGCATTGAAAAATATGCGTAAAAATGTGTACTTAAATCAAAGCCAATTAGCTCAAAAGTTAGACAAACCACAAAGTTTCGTATCGAAATACGAAAGTGGTGAACGACAACTTAGAATTTTGGAGTTAGAACGGGTGTGTATTGCTTGCGGAACAACCGCACATGAGTTTCTGAAGGTTTTTAGCGAGCACTAACTTCTCACTATTTATAACAGATAATTCTATAGCATTATTTTTGTGTATAAGCGGAAATATTTATATTGTAAAAATGTCAGAGAGGTAGCTCTGCGCTTTATAGAGCTACTTCAGTCTCATTATCAAATAGATTAGTATCTTTAGAATATACAACCCAAATCTAGGCCACATGAACGTACTGCTGCAAGTCCCCGAACTGATGGCTACACATCCAATCCTCCAAAGTAGTACTCATTCTCAAATCGATTATTGACCAATAATTCCACTTTTCCCTTTTAGTTATTCAGTTTGAAAGCTCAGTACTTATATTGAAATTCACCACTGTATACGTTCACTAAAACGTCTACTTATGACTGCAGCTAAACTGTTCTAGTTCTACACTAGGCCTTATAACTCACTATTTAGCATTCTCATTAAGACATTTTCGAACACTAATATAATCGTTCTGCAACGACCAAAATATCAGAAGGTTTACAATCAAGAGCTGTAGCTAGTTTCCACACCGAAGTGACTGTAGCTTTCGCAACAACTCGTTCAATACCAGATACTAAATAACGTGCAAAATCTGCTTTATCAGCCAACTCCTCTTGATTAAACCTAGCTCTATACGACGAAGCTTTACCGAACGCTAGGCTAACTTTTAACACTTCATCATTATTCACACAGAGATCTCCAGAACAAGGTCAGCAACTCAATGATGCTTTCCCTGAGATCATCAAGCGACTTGAAAATCAAGCATCACTGGCTTCCTTAATTCCAGGTGGCAGCGTTGCATTAGCCTTCGCACGGTGGGCTCACCTGTGAGGCTGATACCTTAGGCTGTCATGGTTATTTGTACATTGCCATTTATCCTACATCTTAAAAAACAATATACGAGCAAACTAGATAGTCCCTTCCCTTCCCTTCACCTACCACTCCCCTCTCATAAGCTGTCTTGTCACCCTCATTCACTTAAAAACTTAGCATGACCTAATTACCGCACATCAATCTCAAACGAGGTATCCAAGTTGAGTATTCAACTACATCATTCAAAGTTTGCCTATAAATTTCATCGATGAATGAATAATGCTGACTATATATTAAAAATGGAGATTTCCTTTTATATAAGAAACTTTAATATTTTATACTTACCTTTACTAAAGGCTGTAAAGATGATTTTTGTAGTATGCCTCTCCATTCCTATGGCTGCAGAGTGAATCTTTCTTCTATTTAAAAACCCTCTATCAATACCTATTAACTCTTACATTAATATTTCTATTAAAAACAGCAATAGATATATAAACCTGATTTGAAATACATATCAAACTTAGTTTTTATTCGGGTAAAGTTTACGAGACGTCCAACCTACTCTTTATAATTATTTTCGTCGTTCCGCTCAATATCGACTCTAACAATTTCATATAAATACAGGTAAAGCGGTGTAGATTAAATAATTAAAGCAAAATCAACCCGTTATAAAAATCAAACTTAGAATCTTACCAGTATTAACTGAAGTAAAATGTAATCATGCCTGCTCCCTACAAGCTTGGTAAATAAAAACATAAAAACCACAACTAACCAACATAAACACAAAGATCAGACAACATAGATTAATAAACATTAATTTCCTATCGTTACCTAATCTTATGAATAAAAAAACAATATATATACCAATAACTTGAATTTTATATTTAGAGTAACATCTCTGCAACATTTAGACCTTGGTTACAATTTGAAACATTTGTTACGTGATGCTTTTGTTTTTGTATCTTTATATTGAGCTCGGTTCATAACGAATAAATCTAAAAAACTAATTGGGGATGCTAATGTTTCATGCAAATAAAATTACACTCGGGATTCGTATTACACTCCTGGCAGGAGCTGTTACAACGGCCGTCGCTTCTTTGGGCGCTTATGCGGCTGATGGTGAACAACAAGTTGAACGTATACAAGTAACAGGTTCTCGTATTAAGAGCACTGATATGGAGGGGAGTTCACCCGTAACCACTATTAGTATTGATGATATCGCCAAAACAGGACAAATGACGGTTGCTGATTTACTTCGTAGTAGCAATTTAAACACCTTTGGATCGTTCTCTGAGCGTTCAGGTAGTTCGGCGCAATCTCAGTCCTCTGTTAATCTGCGTGGTGTGGGTTCAGAGCGCACACTTGTTCTACTTAACGGAAAGAGAATGCCGGGGTCGCCTACCTTGGGTGGTACCGCTGTAAACTTAAATGCTATCACTACTGCGGGTATTGATAGGATTGAGATCCTTAGTGATGGTGCAAGTGCTGTCTATGGTTCTGATGCTATCGCGGGTGTGATTAATATCATTACCAAGAAAGGTTATGAGGGCTTACAGCTATCCGCTACTAAAACAGATCCAGAGCAGCCGGGCGGCGAAGAGTGGAAAGCACACGTTATTGGTGGTGTATCAAGTGATAAAGGTAATATTACTTTCTCTCTTGAGCACCAGCAACGCGAGATTATCTACCAACATGATCGTTGGTTTTCTTCATCGTCCAATACTGATGCTGCTAAGTACGCTGATACAACGGGTGTATCTACCTATGCGCGTAACTTCAATGACGGAACAACTTATGTAACAAGTCCGTTAGCAGGCTGCGACAATCCCGATATGGTTGGTGATGGTCATATCTATGATGCTGGTGACGGTGATCATGTTTGTGGTTATGACTATACGGCAAAGGGGGCAGACCACGCGGCGAGAACGTTTGATGCTGGTTATTTAAATGCTGAGTATCAAATCTCTGATGAAGTTCGTTTCGAGGGGCAAGGTATTTTCTCTCGTAATAAGACTTTTGGGCGTTATGCACCAGCACCGGGAAAATTCGCAGTTGGCGCGGGAGTGGTAGACGTTAAAAACTATGGTCCTGATGGTAAATATGTAGACACCACCAAAAATAAAAATGCTGGTACGGTTTTATATCGCTTCACAGGTGTAGGTACTCGTGACTCTGAAACTATTGACCACAGCACGGATATTCAACTAGGTTTTGTTGGTGAACATGATGCTCTAGGCTGGGACTTTACATATCACTATAACCTAGCTGAAAATAGCAATAACGGTACAGGTTATGTCCATCGTCCAACGGTAGAAGCGTTGGCGGCGGCTGGTAAGTTTAACTTTGGTCCAGAGGGTAACAGCAAGGAAGTTATTGACTCTATCACTCATGACATATTCCAGAAAGACACTATGGAATTCCAAAGTGTTAACGCTGGTGTTAACTTTGATGCTATTGATTTGATGGGTAGCGGTGATATGAGTTGGTACTTCGGTACTGAGTTCATGGATTACAAGTATACATCTGCTGTAGATTCGGAATCAGCTAACGGTGAGATTATCGGCTCTGCTGGTAATGGTTCATCAGGTGAGCGTGATGTATATGCTTTCTTTGGTGAGACTACATTACCTATCACTGATGATTTATCAATGAATGCGGCTTTACGCTATGACAAATACTCTGACTTTGGTAATGCTGTCACGCCTAAAGTATCACTACGATACAAAGCTACTGATGATTTAGTATTACGTGCGTCATGGGGTCAAGGCTTTAGAGCACCATCATTAGCTGATTTACATGCTGCTGATTCGTTCAGCGCAGATACAGCGACCGATTATCAATATTGCGCACAGGTGGGTACTGCTGTTGCACAGTGTAAAGCTAAGCAATATGACGTAACGCGAACAGCTAATGCCGATCTTGAAGCTGAAACCTCTGATTTCTACAATCTAGGGGCTATCTATGATTTCACGGAGAACTTTAGTGCTAAAGTTGAGTACTATGACCTTAAGATAGATAACGTTATCACGTTAGTCTCTCTTGACTCATTACTGAGCGAAGAAACTAAAGTCGGGTACGGTAATCTTAAGTTGGGTAATATTAAGCGTTATGGTGATACTGCTAGCGGCAAGATATCAGAAGCTACAGCGCCATTAGTTAACGGTAATAGCTTGTCAACGTCAGGACTTGATTTTAATCTATCATATCGTGACTTAGAAACGTCTATCGGTGACTTTAGCGTTAACCTCGATACCACTTACGTTTTAGACTACAGCGAAGAAGAATACTTCGATGGTCCAGTCCATAACAAGATAGGTCGTAACGGATTACCTAAGATACGTTCAACAGGTACGGTCGATTGGATGATGGGCGATCACTCTGCGGCGGTAGTCATGCACTATATTGACGGCCAAACAGAGAGAACTGATCCTGAAACCTTTGGCCAAGTCGGGTTGCTTAGCTCACAAACTACATTTGATGCTAGTTATGGGTATAACACTTCTTGGAATGGTAAGGTATCACTAGGTATACGTAACCTAACAAATGAAGATCCTGTTTTAGATTCAAGTCTTGATTACGATAAGGGTTTATATAACCTATACGGTCGTACTTATAACTTATCGTACACTCAGACGTTCTAAAGTAAGTGGTTTTCACTATGTCACTACCTAGTTATCTTATACTCTCTTAACCATTTAGCTGAAGTCCTTAGCCGATAGTTCTGTTTTATCTCGGCTGGGGACCTCTTCTCTTCAACCGTGCCCAACAGACAGATGAAATTCAATATGAAAGGAGCTTCCTTGTGATGTCTAATTGCAGGATACAAAATCCCAAACTCTAGTATAGGTAGGCTGCGGTCGAAAATTAAATATTGATGATGATGCTTAGGCATTATATTGGAGCATTCACAGCATGAGACTTAACTTCCCATTGATTACATGTCAGTTAAAAACTTTTAAGAGCTAATATCATGAAAATAAAACATTCAAACAAAAATCAGGTAAATATAAAAATTTATGATCTTCAATTCATGGAACCTATCGACGTAACAATTAAAAACATATTACCAGGAGTGAGTCAAATAGATTTTTATCATATTGACAAGTATTATTCAGCCACATGGGCGGCCATGAAGACAGATATAATTAGTTTTGTTATTTCAATTAATGATGAGTTTTTATCAAAAAATTCTGGAGGACCTAAAAAATTGATAGATGATGATGTAGAGGCTCTCCGAACAATTCAAAAAACAGCTTCTAAAGTTCATGGCGAACACCATGAACTCACTCTAGAATTAAATAACTTTTCAGCTAATGAAATAAGTACGGCTAGAAATAGAATTAGTAAAGAAATGCTTAGTTATTTAAATGAAGATGATTGTTTGGAAAAACTTTTCCCCACTAAAGTAAATCCTGAATGGGATGCTTTTTGTCAAATAACTAAAACATTGAGAGATGGACTAATTAAATATAAGACAGATATTGCAACTTAGTCGATAATTCAAATTTTAAAAATAGTGAGCAGTTATTATTTTCTATACCAATCAATAATACAGGCTATTGGTACTTATACAGGTCTGTCACAAACTGAGAGCGAACCGCTATAAATTGATGGAATAGACTCCTCATGGTCCTCCGCCACATAATCAAATTCAACTTTTTAAGCAATTACCGAACAATTGCTTAAAAAGTAGCATTAGGTCAAAGAACTGTTGAAGTGAAAGCTCATCACCTGTTTAATGATCTGATATTAATTGACAGTGCTATCCATTTTCTCAGCGATAGTTAGCTACTGCTCATAAATATTCAAATGATTGGTAAGCCCCTAGAAAAGTAGACACTTCATAGAGTTATAATGAACCAACAATATGAGATGTTACGTGCGCGGAACACGATATCCCGGTGAATTCAAAATTGAAGCCGTTAAACAGATCACTGAGCGTGGTTATAAAATCGCAGATGTTGCCGACTTGCCCCAGCTCCGAAAAGAGTAGCCTGCACGCCAGGCAGCTTGTCAATTGTATCGTCTAGGGTGGGATGGATATTTAGCTTTAATTGATCTTCCGTCATCACGCTGATTGAAGTGGTGCTTTCCATCATAGTTTTCTTGAGTGAAACATTGTGAGTCACTATAGCAGTCGCGATCTGCATGCCTGAAGTTATTATCACTTACATGAAGAGGACATGGCTGGTGTCTGCGATTGACAGTTTGTACCGACCTTGAGAGTCGCTCTAGGCTACGTTGCCAAACAACTACTGGTTGTAGATAAAACGGTGGAGTTGTACTTTCAATTTGTTGCAGACAAACGACTAGTATAATGTTTGATGTTGGGCCTGCACATTCGTCATGATAAACATTGCTGTACTGACAAGCGTTATCGATTGTAAAACAATCGACCATAAGCCAAATAAAAGCAGAAGGTAACCCATTATTTTGAGGTTTATCTTTCATATGGTTACCTCCGTTATTTGAAGACGTGCAACTTATTAAGCGAAGATATTAGTTTTGTGACATATCAAATGTCTACTTTTAAATCTTAGTCATATGTAAAAAATATTTAAAGTTAATATCTGAACACTTTAGTTAGATACAATGTTACTTTATACCTTGTATCACCGCGCTATTTCTGCCCTCCCAGCTTAATGTTAACAAATTTAGATTTAAAAAATATCACTAGCTAATCTAGATCTACTTCTAGGCATGAGTTACCGCCTCCTTGTAACGCTGTTAATAAAAACCCTATTAATTTATTTTAAAATATAAATACAGTCTTCTGTAACCTACCCTTCACATTAACAATTACATCACTAATGTATAATGTATAAATAATCGTGCTAGTTGTATATTAAATCTAAATACTGGTTTATAAAGCTCCTTGCAATCTAGCTACAATAAAGTTTCATTCAGATTATAACTTATAGAAACAAAATCCATTCCAAAGCTCACTGAAAACCTCTTCCTTAAATAGATAAAATAAAATTAATCTTTGTTATATTTTTGTGTAGCCAATATCAACAATCAATTATATAGCAACAACTTAAGTTACGCCTTTGTGTGAACGAAATGTAAACGACCAGAACTAGATACATTCTGTTACACCTGTTAATTATGGGTGTGGTTTTATATCTTTTACATTGAAATCGCTTCGTATAAATCGAAGAAGGGAAGAAAGTTAATTATTAAAGGGAAAGGTATTAAAGATGTATAAAAAAACAATACTTTCTATTTGCATTACAACAGCTATTTTAGCTGGCTGTGGTAGTGACAATAGTGATACTAAAAAGAACATTTTGTCACCTACAAGCTCTGATGTAACCGTTAGTGCAAAGCAGTCAGTTACCGTTACAGGTACACTGACTGGGAACGATGAAGATAGTGATGTTACTTTCTCTATCGTTGATCCAGATTCAATTAAGCTTGGTAAGTTACTCATAACTGATGCCGCTAAAGGCACGTTCACCTACACTACTTCGGCTAGCGAAGGTGCTGAGGTCATCGATTTTAAAGTTAGTGATGGAGTCAATAAAGATTCGGTCTCCGAGCTGACTATTAACATTGATGGCGGTGATCCGCTATACACTCAACAATGGCACTTAAAAAACACGGCGCAGAATTCATTTTCTTTAAGTCGCGGTCTAACTGGGAACGATCTAAATGTAGAGGGCGCTATTTCAAGCGGTGCTACCGGTAAAGGTATTATTGTTGCTGTTATTGATAACGGCGTAGAAATCTCCCATGAAGATTTGAAAAATAATGTGATTGTTGGAGGGTCGTACAACTTAATTACCGGAACTAATGATCCAACGCCTTTTGCTGATAGTGCTGCTCATGGTACTGAGGTGAGCGGTATTATTGCTTCCGAGGGCTGGAACGGTTTTGGGGGGCGTGGTGTTGCACCAGAGGCAAGTTTAATTGGTTTCAACTTTTTAGACCAAGATCCACTATGTGCTCATCCAACACTAAGCAACTTCTTAACTTGTGCTGCAGGTGTACAGACGTTTGCCAACTTCGCTAAATCCCATGGTAAAAGTGCTTTTAGCGATACCGCAAGAGTGTTTAACCAAAGTTACGGTTATTCACCGACACTGCCGTTTACCACTGAAGAAGATGAAAATGAACTGATGCTAGATGTTGTTAAGCATGGACCTGATGGTAAAGGTGCTTTATTTGTTAAAGCCGCTGGTAACGGATTTCAATACTTCAAATTCCAAAATGCTTACTGGGCACCAAGTATCGCTGTGATTAAAGGTGAAGATAACAATCATGGTTTACCTTTCCATAACGCCAATATGTCACCAGATAATACTAACTTGTTCAATTTAGTTGTTAGCGCGACAAATGCAGTCGGCCAATTATCAAGCTATTCATCAGTTGGCTCTAATGTGTTTGTCGCTGGTGCTGGCGGTGAGTACGGTACTGATGCTCCTGCCATGGTGACGACCGATAGAATGACCTGTGCAAAAGGTAGCGCTACCACTAATGATCGCCCCAGTACAGGATTCATGGGCGGGGACCATCCTCTTAATGAGCAATGTAACTATTCATCAACAATGAATGGAACATCAGCTGCAACTCCTAGTGTAGCAGGTGTTATTGCATTGATATTGAGTGCTAATCCCGATTTGGGTTGGCGTGATGTTCGTGAAATTTTAGCTAAAACTTCAGTTGAAATTAATCCAGACCAATCACCAATAATGATAGATGTTGCAGGTAAAGCTGATTTTGAAGCTATGGGAGCATGGGTAAAAAATGCTGCAGGGTACCATTTCAATAACTTATATGGCTTTGGTCGCGTAGACGCAACAGCCGCAGTAAATCTTGCTAGAACCTATAAAGCTGATTTAGGCGATTACGTAATTAGTGATTGGACTACAAAAGACAAATTAGATAAGGCTATTCCGGATGCTAACCCGAGTGGCGTAACGGATGCTAATTCAGTTCTAGACAACCTAGTTATTGAGGGGGTTCAAATAGAGCTAAACATTGATCATAAGCGCTTACCTGACTTAGCTATCGAACTTATATCTCCATCAGGCACTCATAGCATGGTAATGACACCTTACAACGGTTTCACATTCCAAGGAGTCGCTGATGAAACGGATCCTGATGAAATCGTTACTGGTTATGTGGATACCCCAATGCTATCAAATGCTTTTTATGGTGAAGATTCGGCTGGCGACTGGACCCTTAAAGTGACTGACGTTAATAGCGGTCAATATAGTTTTTGGACTCAATATAGAGTAGGTACAGCTCAGAATCCTGCCGCCAATGATAAGGTCGTTGATATACCTAACGATGCAAACGGACTACTTAAAGGTTGGTCTATCCGTTTCCATGGTCATGCAGCTAGCTAATTGGAGTTACAAATGAAAAAATTTAAAGTAGTTATTTGCTTATCAGTATTACTTACCTCCTTTGCTGGGACGGTAGCATTCGCTGAGTCGGATATAGCTGAAAAGCTAAATATGAATGAAACCAAAACAAATGAACAAAAGTTAGTTGACCGCACATCATCTACAGAAGGAGCGTACAAAGTGCAGCAAGGTGATTCCATTATTCGCTCAGATACACTCACTAAAGGCCAAATCATCTTTGACCGTTTATCTCAACCATCGATAGTCACGGGTGATCTTGTTATTAAGCTATTTGATAATGCTTCATCTGAAGATTTTGCTAATGACCACGACCTTTCAATCTCTATGAATACGGAGTCTAACTTAGGGATTTACACACCTAAAACTGATGCTGACTTAGTTAAATTGCTCGAATCAATTAAAAAAGATGACCGTGTAATTAGAGCTAAGTTGGATAAATCGACTAACAAATATCAAATCCAGTGATAGATAAGTTTCAATAATCTGAATTTGAGATAATACATTTAATATCAACCCTCTTTGTGATTATATTTTTCAATTAGAACTCATTAATCACTTAGAGGGTACACAAAAACAACAAAAAACAAATTCACTTTTAATGGACTAATAGAAACAACCATAAAGATAAACTTATGGTTAAGCTAAGAGGACTCGTAACAGAGGACGTTACAGTGACAGTTGTGGCAGATAGAGCTTTGGTGATACCGCACTGTTTAACTTCATTAAACATGATCTGGGTTTTGAGTTCATTATTCAGATTAATGGGGCTAATAGGCCACCCATTTTAATCATCAGGTGAATCTACGGATTTTTTAACTGTTTATGTCAAAAGTGCCGTTGTACTTATACCAAGTCCAGCTGCAATTTAAGGTAACTTTATTACGTTGATTAATCTAAGCTGACTTAAAGCATTAAATAGCCAATTTTAGACGTAATGCGTCCCCATGAAACATGCAAGTTATGTGTGTATGACATTGAAGCTGGCTACTTAGTCAGGCCAATACTGACAAACTTCCTTTTCGCTACACAGTAATGAATTGCCACGCCATTTCATTTAAGCAAAGTAAGTCCATTTTCCGCAATCAAATTTCTATCCGTAAAAAACTGACGCTTTAAGCGTCAGTTTTACGTTAAAGAACCGATTAAAGCTTAAAGATATTATCCTTCGCATCACGGTCAATCAGCTTAATAAAGGGATCAACCCCTACATAGCTTGGCTTACCATCAAGGACTAAAGTTAAGTTATTCTCTCCACTAACAAGTCTATGCTTCTCTAATAGCAGCACTTCACTGTCATTTTTAAGGTTGTCAGGATCGGCGCTAAATACACCAATATCAATTAAGGCATCTAATGGTAATTCAGATTCCTCACCTTTGCCTTGGGCAGCTTTACGACCAGCATGAATAGTCAAGTCCAACTGTACTTTGCCATTATCCAATTGAGTCATCACTACATTCGTCAAACGTAAATCATATAATATGATCTGGTTAAATGAATCTTCGATAAACTGCGCTTGTTCCTTATCGACCCCCTGTTTAAGGTAGCGGACGAGATCCAAAGTGGTTGGAAAAGGATCATTACGATATTGATAACGTGTTAAAAATGCCTTCAAGTTATCATTAAGCCTATCTTCCCCTATAGCATCTTTAATCGCCATCATCACCACAGAGCCTTTTTGGTAGTGAATATATTGCTGGTTCTCACTACGCAATAACGGCATCTCTCTTATCGATTCAGACGACCGACCACGTAAGTATCGATCCAATTCATATTTAAGGAATTTACGGATCATTTTCTTGCCATATTTCTTTTCCAGCACCATCAAAGCAGAGTACTGAGATAAGGTTTCTGAAATAACAGCACTGCCCTGTACGTCAGCAGCCCCCACTTGATGCCCCCACCACTGATGTGCCACTTCATGCGCCGTTACGTAATACACGGGGTCAATATTGTCTTCATCACGTAAGTCGGTAATAAAACCAATACGCTCAGAATAAGGCACGGTATTAGCAAAGCTTTGAGCAAAACTGCGGTAACCCGGAAACTCCATGATCCGCATTTGCTTATGCTGATAAGGCCCAAATGCTTGAGTGTAATAATCAATAGAATCTTCCACTGATTCGATCATGCGATCGACATTCCAAGGGTGGTCTGGGTGATAGTAAACCTCAATCGCAATGCCCTTATGTTCAATACGTTTAACTTGATAACGTGCCGAAATAATAGCGTAAAAATTCACCATTGGACTGTCCATCAAATAGTGAAAATACTGCCGCCCATCTTTCTTCCACTGTTTTTGTAAGTATCCGGGTGCTAAGGCTATTTGGTCAGCAACCGTCGAAATGGTGGCTTCAAATTGAATAAAATCACCATTGGCCCCAAAAAAGTTCTGCGTGTAAAAGCGATCATCCTCAAGCTTGTTAGCACGCTGTTTTTCAGCTAAGTCACGCTTTTTACGCTCGTGACGATCTGACAACTCATAACCTTCTTGGTAACCAAATGCCGGTAATAACTCAAAATTATTAATGAAAGTACCATTTTCAACAACCGTGAAATCAAAGCCTGATTCGGCAATCCCGACTGACTCGCGGGTTAATTGAATATCCCCTTGTACTTTATCTCCTGGCATAATCGGCGTTTGGAAAGTCAGCCAAGTATTGCGGTAACGGTCATCAAACTCTCCTAGAGTTGAATGAGGAATATTGATCTTTACTGTGTCTGCACGTGTATGTTCCGGCAATTGTACTAACATTTTTTCGATTGGCTTATCTGACTTGTTCTGCCATTCAAATTTAATGTTCGCCACAATTTTACGGGCTTCAGGATAAAGATCGATATTAGCATTTACTTTTGTCGTCACTAATATAGGCCAGCCTTGGTATTGCTTGAACGCTTTTTCGTAGTCTGCTTGTAAATCGGCGCTTTCATCTGCAGTTTGGTACTCATTTAGCACTTTTGTTTGGTAAAATAAGTAACTCCCCATGCCCAGAAACACAACAAGAGCACTTGCCACTATAACCTTGCCACCGCCACCTAATTGGTAGCCTAACAAGTTCATTCGCGTCTTAAGGCTCTGCTGTGGCCCTCTGTGGTACAAGCCATAGCCTAAAACAAATAAGACTACGCTTAGCGCTCCCCAGTAAATCATGTACATACTCTGGGTGAACAAGCCCCAACCGTAACCATTCATATCGGAGTAAGCTAAGGTGGGTGCCTGAGCAAAATTATATAAACTATGACCAAAACCCCAACTGGACATCACAAACGTCGTTAAGTAATAGCCAACAAACAGGCCCATACCTACGTACTTATTCGGACTCAGCACTTGCAGGAAAAATGCCAGCACCGCGGACATAATCAAAGGCACAAGATAATAAAATCCAAGTCGAATAATATATTGCGACAACTCAAGATTGCTCTGGCCTTTAATTAACTGAAATACAATCGTGGTGCACATGGCCAGTAAATAAAGCAGGGTCATTACGATAACAACGGACACCAACTTTGAACTCCAAAAGCTCAAATTAGACACCGGCATGCTGTCAACAATATCCCCCATGCCCGATGTGCGTTCACGCCAAACAATTTCAGCACTGTAATAAATCAGCACTATGGTCATTAATAGGCCCGTAGCACCGGCAATGTTGTTAACCATGTCTTGTGTCAATGGCCAGTTTGAGGTGCCATACCACCCAAAGTCAGTAAACATCGGGCCAATTAAGTTAAATACTGTTAAGGCCCCTAAGACCACAAAAGGTGCTGTCAATAATACTTGGCGAACTTCAAACTTTACTCGCGTCCAAAACTGCAAACGGCCATTTGGCTGCGTCGCCACGGCCAATTGTGATAGCGGTGTAAGCTTGGGAAGTGTACCGGCTTTCAAAGACTTCTTTTCACGTTGCTTAGTTAACTTAGGTTGACTAAAGATGCCAGAAAACCCGAGTAATACCGCAGCAATACCTAGCCACAATAAGCGGTTTTGCAACATGATCCCTGACAATTCCACCAGCTGAGTATTTTTTTCACTGATGGTCCAATAACGAGTGACATCAGCAAAAGTACGTAGTGCAAAGGGATCAAGTAATGCAGCGATGGTACGATACTGTGGCTGACCCGCCATTTCACCCGTTAAGGTATAAAGCACCAGCATTGCCACAGCCGTAAGATATAAGGCCATCAAAGACCTAAATTTGATAGCCATCGCATAAAACAAGGTCGAAATTAATAATAAACTGGGCAGCGCCAATTGAAAATAAGGCACTACATAGTTCAGTAATGAGATGGAACCAAAACGGCTAGCATCCACCCAAGGCATAATAGAACCCAATAAGAAGCCCAGCGGAATAAAAGCAAACACCGCAATGACCACCAAGAAACTGCCTATAAAGCGGCCAAACTGATATGAGAATGGGGATAACGGCTTACTATAAATCAACTCTTCCATCAAATGCTGATGGTTACGAATTGCAGTCGTCCCCACAAAATTCACCACCGCAAACATCGAAATAAAGCTCATAATGAGCATCGACTGAGTAATACTAAAGGGGCTGTTTTTCATCACTTCGCCGCCAGCACCAATTTGTATATTGTTGGAAGCAACAGACAAAAAGCTCACTAAAAATAAAAGTGAAGCGACCACATAAAATGACGGTTGACGTAAATAATAACGCCACTCAAATCTCACCATAGATAACAACATAGTTCTTCTCCTTATGCTGCCTGACCATTACGGTGACGATGAAGCGTGGAAAAGTACAAATCCTCAAGACCGGCACGGGCAGCTGTGAAACCTTCTGGACATGTATCAGACATCACATGCAGAACAGTTCGACCAGCTAACAAACGTTTGGAAATGACTGATAACTCAGACTCCAGTAACGCGGCCTCAGCTTGGCTGACCGTCTTAGACCAAATTTTGTCATCCAACCCCTCGACTAATTGTAATGGGTTACCTTCAAGTAAAATTTTACCCGACGCCAGCACCGCCATGTTAGCGCAAAGTTCAGAGACATCTTCGACAATATGGGTTGAAAGAATAACCACTTTTTCTTCACCCAGGCTCACTAACAAGTTATGAAAACGGTTACGTTCTTCAGGATCTAAACCTGCGGTCGGTTCATCGACGATAAGCAATTTGGGATCGCCAATCAGCGCCTGCGCAATACCAAAACGTTGACGCATACCACCGGAAAAACCACTGACCGCCTTATTCTTATGTTGATATAAATTAGTATGAGCAAGTAAACCATCAACTGATTCTTTGCGAACTTTAGGGTTATTAAGCCCTTTTAATATGGCCAAATGATCTAATAAGTCATAAGCGCTTATACGTGGGTAGACATTAAAATCTTGCGGGAGATAACCTAAGGTTTCACGCAGTGCTTGCGGATCGGCCATGACATCTATGCCATTAAAAATAATACTTCCAGAATCTGCACTTTGCAGAGCTGAAATAGTACGCATCAATGACGATTTCCCTGCACCATTTGGCCCGAGCAAACCAAACATTCCCTTGTCTATATTGAGATTAACGCCATCAAGTGCTTTAACATCATTGTCATATGTTTTATTTAAATTGGTGATAGTTAACATGTGTGCCTCTTGTTCCTTGAGAATAAAATACCGCCAAAGCACCACCTATCATTAATGTTATAGGGGACTCACGATAAAATAAGATTTGAGCTATTATTTGACCAAATGAAAATGAATGCTAATCTCTTTTATTTACTGATTCAATCTGACTTTGTTACGGAATGTATAAGGGGCAGTTGATCTTTCGAGCTTAGTTTTTGTTCAACTCTTTCCGCTAAAGAATAATGCTTTTAGTATCAGGCTATTTAAACGTGTTAAATAAGCGCCTAATACACGCTTGTAGTAAAAGAATAAACGCTTTGAAACGAACTCAAATGACCACGCTATCTGGCTGTTTTTTAGTCGATATTTAACCGATACCTAAGTGTTAAACATTTGCTTTGTCTGCGAACAAAAATCAGACTGTCACCCTGTGATTTACACTCGAAATTGGGGGTGAAAAAGTGCAAACATTAGTTTGCAAAATTATTATGACTCAATAATATATATTTCAAATCATCTCATTTAGATTTTAAAACTCGCTGTTGTATAGAACAAACGCCTCACATTATCATAAGACCCAAAACCTGATCCCGAGCCTGTAGTTCCATCAGGTAAGTCACGATCAAACAAATTTTCAATCCCAGTTTTTAGCGTAATACCTGATTCAAAGTGAAGATCACAACTCTATCAAAAGGGGCTCTTGTGCTTGCTCAACAAAGTCTATATTCCTGACTCTAATGGTGCGAGTACTATCAGGAACTATAAAGTACATAAAATTAGACTTTATGAGATTGAAGGTTGTTCACTTACTAGCGTTAGTACGAGGAAGGTCACTGATGATTTTTTCCGAGTTTTAAAAAAACTCCATCATCATTCAAAGTGACCTACCTTAAACGGAACACCCGATGTAACAGCCATCAAAACAACATGATAAAAATCAATCGGAATACAGTAACTTAATAACTTACACCAAACCCCACAGAACCACCAAATACAGGAAGCCTCGGTACGAAACTATCGGGGCTTCTTGTATCTCTGCAAAACAATAGAATCAATATCTTACGTAGAGTAAAAGCTTATTCCACCAAGAGTTGCGGTCTTGGTCGTTATCCAGAGGTACCGCGGGCTAAAACAGGGAAAATAAGAGATGAGGCTCGCGAATGCTCGAAGCTAAAGGTTATTCTGTATTAAAGGCATCAATACAGCATGCGACGCTTAGTCTTAATATAAGCCGCACAGCAAAGCTCTCTGCCAGAGCAGAGAGCTTTATACCGTCCGAATATCTATCAATATTACGCTTTGCGAATTTTAGCCGGAAGAGACTGACGAGCAGCCGAGCCAACCACCCAATCAAGCATTACGCCTTTACCTTCACGAGTAGGGTCAATCAGACCGATATCATTAATATTGACACCATCACCGCCGCCGCGATTTTTTACTGGCTGTTGCTTACCATCAATCCAATGTGAACGCTCACCCAGTTCGGTGTGCCCAAATCCGTGCTCAAAGCCAAGGCTACCGGGCTTGATCCCATCGAGCACCATGGCGATGGCTTCGGTACTTGCACTCGGTGTTTCAACGATGAACCTATCACCGGTTTGAATCTGCGATTTTTCAGCATCAATTGGATGGATATACACCGGATTAATGCCTTTAATCGAATGCAGACGTGGAGAAAGGTTAGACACCGAACTGTGAATATTTGACTTGAAATTAGTCAAACTAAATGGCCACTCCTTAGGCGGATACTTTTCATCTAACGGCGTACCATCACTGAGTTTTTGAGGATACCAAGTTGGGCAACCACTGTAGAATTCGCCCGTCATCGTGTTTCTAGAGGTACCGACCTTCTCATTCCAGATGGCGAGCGGCTTAGTCCATTTGTGCTTCATGGTGTCGTCTTGATACGCATTAGATGCATTTTCAAAACGTCCTCCACGGGCAAAAATATACGCAACCCGTTTCATCTCGTCAGCCGTGAGGGTTTTCTGCATTGCCGGCATTAAACGTTCTAACCCTGACCAAGCAATATCCTCTGCTGATACCTCTGGTACACCGCCTTTTACATACGCAAGGTTAGCGGCTGAGCGCAGATAAAAGTCTTCGGCGCAGTGAATGCCATGCCAATTGCCCTTGCTATCAGGAATAGCTTTATCACCAAAGCCACCTAATTTCATTTTCTTAGCAATATCAATTAAAAAGTTTTCTAAACAGATTGAGCGGCCATCTTTACTTTTAGCTGTTCTAGGCTCAACAACTGGCCAACGGGCGGTAATGGCCTTCACTGGTACGCCGTGCCACGGTGCGGTCATTCCCCAGCTTTCATAGGTCACTGTGTCTGGGACCATATAGTCTGACAGTGCGGTGGTTTCGTTAATGAACGCATCAACTGACACAATTAGCCCGAGCTGCTTAGGATCTTTAAGTTTGTCCTCGAGTAGGTTTTTTAGGCCGGGAACACCGTACATTGGATTGGCCATGTGGTTGATCCACGCTTTAGCGCGATATGGATAACCGTCAATTGCCGCAGAAAGATGCTCAGTTAATAATGGCGCCGAGATAGGATACCAAGGCGCACGTGTAGGGTAAGGAGACTCTCCGGCTGCAACGCGGCGTTTATATTCACTGGTCTTGTGATACGGAAACTTACTGCGTGAGAGGAAGATACCTTTAGGCGCTGTTTTGCCCTCAAACTGAGTAAAGTCATAACGTGGGCCTTTAGCAGATGTAGGATACCCCCCTGCTCTTGCCATTGCGCCACCTTTGACATTAACGTTACCGACAAGGGCATTAAGCATCATGATCGTAAAGGCATTATAGAAACCATTGGTGTGCATGTTACCACCGTGGGTGTCGACGACGGCTTTAGTGCCATGGCTGGTAAAGCGAGTTGCTAACGCGATAATTTGCGCTTCGGCTATCTCACACTGCTGGCTGTAAAAACTCAGATCATGTTTAAACGCTTCATCTTTGAGTCGCTGTAGCGACGATTTCACTCTGACAGTACCATTAGCCAAAGCAACGTCACAGTCAACAAAAAGTGCCGCTTCGTCAGCTTGTGTATGCAAGCCAAACTCATCAGTTTTTGCGTCGACAATCACGTAAGGGTCCGTCTCAGAGTGGGCTTCACCTTCAAACGGCATGCTTATATCCGATGCACGCAAGAAGCTACCGTTACGAGGGTGTTTGTCATCACTGATGACCAAATGCGTGGCGTTGCACCAATGCGCGGTGCCCGCACGCTTCATGGCATTAACACCCGGTTGCGCGAGGAACGTTTTATTAAAACGTTCATTCTCAATGATCCACTGGATCATGCCCAGCACCAGCGCAGAGTCGCTAGCGGGCTTAATCGGCAGCCAATTATTATCATCCCCCGCCGCTAGGCTAGAAGAACCTGCCGGCAAGCTGGGCGTAACGATCGTGTACTGCAGGTTGCCATCGGTACGCGCTTTTGCCAATTGGCGAGCCTGTAGCTTAAACGGATTACCCGCTTGCGCTGGTGACATGCCAATAAAAATAATGTATTCAGCATGATTAAAGTCAGGCTTAAGGTGAGCAAACTTTTTAAGGTCATTCATAAAGGCACCACTCCCCGCTCGGAAAGCATACCCACAGTACGACCCATGATGGCCATAGTTACGGGTACCAAAGCTATTAAACGCAAAGCGCTTTAAAATATCATCTCGCCCTTCGTTACCCGCATTGGTGACTAACAGCTGATTGGCTTTTGGGCCATATTCAGGGTTTTGTGCATCAATCGGTGTATTGATATCGCGTATCGCTCTTAGGCCGTCAACGTGGCCTTCACCGAAGAGATCACCGCCTTCAACGACTTCTTCTATTAGCTGCTCATAGCTAATTTTTTGCCACTTGCCTTCACCTCGCTTACCAACACGTTTTAACGGCTCGGTAATACGATAAGGGCTATTGCGAATTTCAAGCATGCCATTTCCGCGAGCACACGCGGTTGAACGACCTTCTAGCCCTGACTCACCCGTTAGACTCAGGTAAGCGTCTTTTACCGGAGTATTGAAAGGAATGGGATTTTGATGTGATAACGGATGGTAGGGATTACCACTGATCCGCAAAATATCATCGGTACGATTATCGATTCGTACACGGAGTCCACACAACGTCCAGCAACCAAAACACATTGATGGCGCAACTCGCTGATTATGATTTGGAATTAGGTTGCCATTTTTATTGACTTGATACTCGGGTTCTAACGAGTTGCCGTGGTGAATATCGCGGGTTTTCTTGCCCGATGTTCCTTCGATAACCCCTTCTACCAGATGCTTAGTGGTGCCAGCGTATCCAGCTGAAAAAGCGCCCAGACCACCAACAGCGAGGCCTGATTTCAAAAATTGTCGACGTTTGTTGTCCATAGTGAAATCCTCTTTAATTAGTGGGTGGTCAGCGCGGTATCAGCACTTTTATGACGCTTGGGTTGTACTAACTCTGATGCCAGCATGGCAAGCGCCATCCACAGCCCAATCATGCCAACAATACCGAGTAAGCCACTGCTGCCCATGGGTAATGAATAGGGATAAGGCCCTACGTCGAATTTAGGAATGGTTTGCACTTCCATCATGGTTATCCAGCGGGTTATCCAACAGGCTGCAAGTAACATTAAAGCGTTACAGAACAATACGAAGTTACTGCTGTTATGACGTAAGGTTAATAGCACTAAAACGGCACAACTTAATATCGATACCGCTAACAGAGTAAGATCACTTGCCCAGCGACTATCATCAAAGAGCGAGAATGAAGGATTATTTGAGGCCCATATAGGGATAAGGATGAGTGCTAAAATACTGCTCAGTATGCTGGTCTGTTTGATGAGACGAACATCAGTTTTAGACAATTTGTCACTAGCTTCTTTTTGAGGAAAAAGTAACCATATAATAAGCGATAAACCCACCGCGCCGAGAAAAGCAGTGGTAAACCAGAGTAGTGGTGATGCAGGCTGGTCCCAAAGCGGACGAGCATGGACCGCTGCAATTTCAGCCCCGGTGTAAAAGGCAATCGACATACTGGATATAACAGTAATTGTCGCCACACTAAGCATCATTTTAGCGCTGGTTTTCCACTGCCCTAATGACAATTTAGACACTGTTCTAAATATCTTGCTCTCACTGTCTCTAAAACTCATTAAGTCGTCGCGCAGATACAGCCATGCAGTGACAACAGAGAGTCCAGAAAAAACAGGTAAGAAAAACGAGCCCATAGACATCCAAGACCACGGGGTGATATACGCATAAAAATGCCAAGCGCGGCCTGGCTGATGCAAATCTCCAGTAAGGGCTAATGGCCCAACAATTGCGCAAATGGCAAGTGTTAGGACTAATGCTGCGCGTAGGCGATGGCTGGTATGCTTTTTAAAGATAAGAGTGAGCAGAAACAACATTGCCGCCGCATAGGCTGACCCAATAAAAAAGAAATACTGTGTCGCCCAAGGTAGCCAAGCCATTTGTTGAGCCGGAACTAAGACTTCAGTAATGTTCATGCCTCTACTCCTTTGGGATCATAAATTGCGGGTTTGCCTTCAATATGGCTGGTAAAGCGTTCATCCATACCAATATAAAACACGTGCGGTTTAGTATTTTCTTCCGGCTTGAGTACTTTTATATCTTGGTGATTTTCTTTTAGTAAGCGATTAATCTCACTAGATAGATCATTTAGATCGCCAATCACCCGGGCTCCACCCACACACGTTTCAACGCAGGCAGGCAACAAGCCTTTTTCAAGACGGTGAGCGCAAAATGTACATTTGTCAGCGGTGAGGGTTTCTTCGTTAATAAAACGAGCATCGTAAGGACACGCTTGGACGCAGTAGGCACAGGCAACACAGCGACTGTTATCAACCATTACGATACCGTCTTCACGCTGGAAGGTCGCTTGCACCGGGCACACGGCAACACAAGGTGGGTTTTCACAATGGTTACAAAGCCTAGGTAGCATAAAAGATTTTACTTCTTTAACCCCTTGAGAACCGTCATTAAGTGTCACTTCATATTGCTTAACCGTGGTTCTGAACTGGCCGATTGGCGCTTGGTTTTCGATGCTGCACCCAACGGTACAAGCCTGACACCCTACACATTTTCGTAGGTCAACGACCATAGCGTAGCGTTTTCCGACCTGACCTTTACGATCCGGTTCGTCGTTATTACGTATAATAGTTCCCGCTGTTGCCGTGTTAACCCCAACAATAGGGATCAACGCGGCTCCGGCGGTAATAGCACTCAAAAAGCGACGTTTGTTAGAATCCATAATTCACCTGACTCGATTATTTTGATCTTGTTATCATTGTCAGTAAAATATGCTCAGCTCGGTATTGTGGATTTCCACATGTCTGAATAAACATTGATCTAAAACAAGTATCAAACAGCCTGTAAAGGCTATTACTCTGTTATTACAAGTATTCAATTTAGGAAAAGTGATGATGATAAAGCGATGGTTTCGTTATGGTTTCCATATTTTAGTATGGATGATAGCGTTGTTATCGTTGCCGGTATCAGCCACAACAACAGCTGCAGCAAATACACCTAACGTTGATATTGGCGTACTTGCCACGCGTGGCCATTTATACACAAAGCAACGTTGGCAGCCGACCATCGACTGGCTTAATCTACAAATACCTGAGGTTAACTTTGTACTCCATCCATTGGATTTAGATACCATGGCTAATGCAGTCAGCCAGCAAACTATGGACTTTGTACTCACCAATCCGGGGCAATCGGTCACATTAGGACGTCAGTATGCTTTGTCGTGGATAGCGACGTTAACGAACAAAGCACCAAGCAGTACTAACTTTGGTATTGGTTCTGCACTCGTAGTGAGAGCCAGCTCTGATTATCAGCGCCCTGAAGATATCGTGGGCTTGCCTATGGCTGCAGTGTCCGAGAATGCCTTTGGCGGCTATTTGACACTCCGCTATGAGATGGTGCAACAAGGGATTAATCCCAATGACTTTTTTGCTGACGTGCACTATTTAGGCTTTCCAATTGACGCGAATCTTTATCAACTTAGAGACCGAAACGTTGAAGCGGCGGTGATACCCGTCTGTCTGTTAGAAAATATGGTCAAAGAAGGCTTACTCAATAAAGCAAAGTTTCGAGTATTAAATCCAAAAGAGAATGGCCATTTTACTTGTCAGGTTTCAACGCCTCTTTATCCAAACTGGTCACTGGCAAAAACAGAGCGAGGTTCGGCTCAATTAGCAAAGAAAATCTCTCGTATTTTACTTTCCATGTCAGCAGAAAATACGGCAGCAATAGCCGCAGGGGCATCGGGTTGGACATCGTCAGTTAACCTGTTATCTATCGATAAAGTGTATCAAGCGCTGGATCTTTTACCGCTGCAGCAGCCTTGGTGGAAACAGGCATTGCGTTGGCTTCGAATTCATCAGGAGTGGGCTTGGGCCCTATTTATCTTTTTTATTTTTATCAATGTTTATCATTTCTGGCTTGAATACCGCTTTAGTAAAAGTAAACAAGCGTTGGAGCAAACACTGCACCGCTTAAAAGAGAAAGGGGAAATGTTAGAGCATTCTCAGCGTGTTGCCATTGTAGGAGAACTGGGCAGTAGCTTGGCACATGAGATAAATCAGCCATTAACCGCGATTAGAAATTACAGCGAAGGCGGATTATTACGCTTAGCTAAACAGCGGCCTTATGAAGATATTATTCCTGTTTTTGACAAGATCCAGAGTGAAGTTGAGCGCGCTGATGCGATTGTTAATCGCTTACGTACCTTAATCACCAAGCGAACGGTAAAAAAGAAGATGTGTGATATTGAGCAGTTACTTAACGATACTATAGAGCTATTGCATTTTCGGCTACAGAAACAAGAGGTCGTCATTGCGCGAGAATTAACAGGAACAGCGGTTAAGACTGTAGTTGATGTTGTTGGTCTACAGCAAGTGATGATCAACGTTATTAACAACGCGATTGATGCCTGTATGACGTATCTTGAGCGACATCCCGCTGAGGGATATCAAGCTAACATTATTGTACGAACCCATTATCAGCAAGACACCATAAGCATCGAGATTGTAGACAACGGTACCGGACTTGAACATGACAATCCAACAGAAGCATTTGTCAGTACCAAGACCGATGGATTGGGGTTAGGACTGGCAATTTGCCGCGATGTGATGGAAATGCATGGGGGAGAATTTATGATCCAGTCTCTCGAATCTAAGGGTTGTATTGTCACCATTTCATTGCCCGTCTTATCTACAATCAATAACAGGAGATAACCATGCTCAACCTCGCTAAAACCTTAGCCGTTTATGTTGTGGATGACGATAAATCAGTGCGAGACTCACTGGCATTTATGCTTGAGGAATATGAATTTAATGTCACCACCTTTGAAGATGGTCCGCAGTTTCTTGATGCATTAGATCTAACACAACCTGGTTGCGTTATTTTGGACTGCCGTATGCCTAAATTGCGGGGGCAGCAGGTGCATCAATTACTAAATGAAGCCAAGAGTCCGTTAGCCGTGATTTATCTTACCGGCCATGGTGATGTCCCAATGGCGGTGGATGCTTTACAGGCTGGAGCGGTGCACTTTTTTCAGAAGCCTGTCAGAGGAAGTGATCTGGCTTTAGCCCTTGAGCAGGGGTTAATCCAGTCAGCAGAAAAGATGAATACACTCGCGGTCAATGCCGCTTATGATTCATTAACCCTAAGGGAAAAGGACATACTGCGCCTGCTCATTGCGGGGAAACGTAATTTAAGAATAGCCGACGAGCTCTGCATTGCTATGCGTACTGTGGAGGTACATCGTGCGACCTTGCTAAAAAAATTCTCAGCAAAGACAGTCGCTGAATTAGCTTATATTTATGGGCACTGCCATGAGAGCGCATTTTAGTCACATCAGGACTTAACGTAGTGCAGGATCATCTCCCGACTCTTTAACAGCCGTGTGATGTGGCAAACCGGTGGAACAAACAAAATCAATATCCTAGATGCAATCTAACGCTGGCTTAATACAGAGCATAGCGACATATAATCTGCTTTTTATAACCTCTATAACCAATTTAACAACGGCAGTGGTTATGTGGTAGATACTGATAAAATCAGTATCCATCAGACAGTCAATGTCGACGTTCAACTCCTTTAGACGGTAAATGGTCATCCTATTAGTGTAGCAATCGCCCTTTAACCTATAGAACCAAAATATTCTCGGCTTAGGCAGCGGTCCCAATGGCTAAATAAAAATGACCAATCTCATTTTAGCACTAGACAATTGAGACATTACTAAATTAAGATTAGCGACTTGTAAATTATCAGATGTCCAAACATAGGGGGAATGTTAACAACAATGACAAATCAGCTCCCCCCAAAGTTTAAAGGTTATCTCTTACTAGCGTTTGGCTTGTGGTTGATTGTTCTGCAATCGATAACCTTCGCACACGCAGCAGAACATGCTCTAGAAGCTGATAACACTCACTGTTTGTACAGCAATGTTTACCATGATCAAAGTGCTGGCCCAACGTCAAACGCCATACCCGTCATTTGTCCGCCACAAACTGAAAATATAGCCGCACCATTATATCTACAGCCTTCTCTTGCTTGGCAACGTAACCTACAGGTTCGAGCTCCCCCTTTATAGTCCTTAAGCAAACTCCACATCATTTCAAATTTATTTTTTTGCTTATCTATAAGGACAAGCATAATGAAACTTGCACTATCATATGTAGCGCTAGCTGTTGCTGGCTGTTTTTCACCTGTAATGGCAGCTCAGCTACAAGGCCAAATTACCGATAATAATGGTACTCCAATCCCGAATGCGCATGTCAGCATCGACGGGGGTAAAAAAACAACCAGCGACACCCAAGGCCACTATCAATTATCCCTCGCAGATAACAGCCATGTTCACCTGCATGTAAGTAATGATAACTTCAAACATGCAGATCATGATTTACATATCGCGACAGGCACTGTGACGCAAAATGTGTCACTTGAGCAGGCTATGATGGAAAACATTGTCGTTACAGCATCGCCTTTTCTGCGCTCTGCAATGGAAAGCACCACGCCAATCAGCGTGATGACTGAAGACCAGCTAAAGCTGAATATCGAGCCAACCTTAGGCGATACACTTGAAAAATTGCCCGGTGTGCAGGCCTCTCATTTCGGTGCCGGTGCTAGTCGCCCTATCATCCGAGGTATGAGTGGTCCCCGTGTCATGGTATTAGAAAATGGTCTATCGGTGGGAGATGCTTCAACAGTATCAGCTGATCATGCGGTAACTACCGAAGCCGGAACCGCGCAGCAAATCGAAATTCTACGAGGGCCAGGTTCTCTACTCTACGGCAACGCCGCCATTGGTGGGGTTGTCAATGTCGTCAATAACCGAGTTCACGAGCAATCTGTCGATGAGTTATCTGGTAACTTCGGCACCCACTATGTTACTGGTAATAATGGTCGAACCGTCAATGGTGAACTAAACGGTGGCGACGGTAAATTCAATTGGCATTTAGACGGCACCCATCGTAATACGGACGATTTCAATATTGCCGGCAATGCTATTGAGGGCCAAGCTGAAACTCACGGTAGTGTTGCTAATAGTCAGCTAAAACTGGATGACTATGCGGCGGGTGTTGGCTACACAGGTGATAACAGTTTTGTTAGTCTTTCTGGGGCAAATACTCAATCTAACTACGGTATTCCCGGCAGAGGTGTACAAGGCGATCCAGACATCACCATTGATCTAAAAAAGACGGCCTGGCAGCTCCACAGTGGCTTGTTTGATCCATTTGCAGGGGTGAGTAAAATCCGCTTTGATGCAGGTTATACCGACTATCAACATGCCGAGCAAGAGAATGGTGATGCCGATACTTTCTTTTACAACAAACAGAGTGAAGCTCGTTTAAGCGTTAACAATACGCCTTGGGGAGAATGGCAAGGCGTTATGGGTCTGCATGCTATTCATCGGGATTTTTCTGTTCAGGGGGAGGAAGCACTGACACCTGACAGTAAAACCGACACCATTGCGGCATTTATCGTACAAGAACGTAAATTCGGGGACTTTCGCATCGAGCTCGGTAGTCGCATCGAACATTATCGTTTAAATCCCGACAGCATGAGTATAGAAACCTTGAATGGCTCACAAAACTATCAACCCGATGGTTTGAGTGATAACAATATCACGCTGTCCGCTGGCGTAGTCTGGGATTTTGCTACAGCCTATAACTTGGGCTTATCAATCGAAAGAGCCGAGCGCTCAGCCACTGCAGAAGAGCTTTACAGTTTTGGCGCTCATGATGCGACCCAAAGCTTCGAGGTGGGCTCTCAATTCAAGATTGAAAATGGTAATGTCATTCCAGACAGTGGCGATAGTGACAAGGAAATAGCCAACAATATCGACTTAACCTTGCGTAAATTAGAGGGGGCATGGACGGGGTCTTTTAGTGTTGCCTATAACAAGATCAATGACTTCTACTATGAAAAAGATACGGGTCTTGTCGCCTCTGATATAGGATCAGAAGGAGATCTGCCAGTGTATCAATTCACCCAAGGCGATGCCGAACTCTATTCAGTCGAAGCCCAAGCCAACATCCCCTTTAACGACACCTGGTCACTGGATTTACTCAGTGATTATACTCGCGGTAAATTGGTCGATGGGGGTAATCTACCACTGATATCGCCGATGCGATTTGGCTCAACCCTTAACTTTGACCAACAAGATTGGCATGCAGAAGTCGGGGTAATGGGTTATGCAAAGCAAACCGACACCGCTGAAAATGAAACAGATACTGCTGGTTATGCTTTGGTAGATACCGCTCTAACTTATCATTTACCTACTGAGAATGGCGACATGATGTTCTATGTGAAGGGCAACAACTTACTCGATCAGGATGCGAGGCCACACACCTCATTACTCAAAGAGTATTCCCCACTCATGGGTCGGAGTTTTATGCTTGGCATGAACTACGATTTTTAATCGATGCTAAAACACATCGCTTGATATGAGCGCAAACCTTAAGGCGAAGTCGGTGACTTCGCCTTTTTAATAAAGGGACCTGTCGTCATTTTGGTTTTAAAAATAATCCAGTGATAATAAAGGATTATCAACCAAGCTGAGCTCGCCGTGAATGGCTTCAAAGAGTGACAGCGTTTAGCGACTATCCAAACGTTAGGTAAGTTCATAGCGGCACAATCCCCCTAAGCAACACGTCATTACCGACACACCACGTCATATAACATGGCTTTTGCAGCAATTATTGACGTGTTTCCCCATAAAAACAGGTATCGATTTACCCGCCGGAGATGCTAGCTTCAACCTGCTTACCCAATACCCAAAGGCATCGAACTCGAGTCTATATCGCGCGAGTAACAAAACGAAAATATAGCTTCACTATTGAGCACACTCAGACATGAGCGTTCAAGCAGCTGTGCAATGGGAACGAAAGGTTGATACCACCCTACTATTTCATATCTCGGCTAGTCGCTGTAGGGTAAAAGGTGCAATCACCACCATCAAATAGTCGAGCATAAGATGATAGTGATTACAGGATGTCGCACGCTAATAGACCAATAAACCATTAGCGTGCTTAAACATAAAACTCTCTAAAACTAGTTAGCCAACATCAATAATGGTGTTTGTGCTACCGACTGAAAATCTAGCGCCATAGTCACGCTTAACGCGGTAATAGTTATGATAGAAAAACCAAATACCTGACGTGCCCAGCTATGAAGATTAATATCACGGCGATAACCTTTTAATGCCATGGCAAGCCACCAAAAACTGGTCGCACAAGTTACCGCCATAAAGGCGATACCGGTATAACCTGCTAATGGCAGCAACACACTGACCAGTGCAAACACAGCTATATACAGCACAATATGCAATTTAGCCTTAGCCATCCCCTCAGACACGGGTAACACGGGAATATTAGCCGCGGCATAATCATTGAAACGATAAATAGCGATGGCGTAAGAGTGTGGCATCTGCCATAAGCTAAACATTAGCAGCAAAATAAGCGCACCAGCATCCATTTCCCCGGTCACAGCGCAATAGCCAACCACGGGCGGAACCGCACCTGAAAAACTGCCCACCAAGGTGCCATAGACAGAGTTTCGCTTCATATACAGACTATAAACACCCACATAGACTAGGTAACCAATCACGGCAAATATCACCGCTAAGCTATTGGTATATATTATTAAGGTACCAAAACCTAATATACCTAAGAGCACGCTATATATCAGTACCGATGGTACCGATATCGCCCCCGTCACCGTGACTCGGTTACGGGTGCGTTGCATCTTTGCGTCGATATCGCGATCAATACAGTTGTTAAGTCCACAGCCCGATGCAACCACCAAAGACAAGCCCAGCATGGTCATCAACATCAAGGTCAAATCCACGTTACCTTTAGCAGCAAGTAAAAAACCACCCGCAACGGAAATCAAATTCCCCATGATAATGCCAGGCTTCGTTACCTGAATATATCCTTTCAAATACGTCTTCCATTGCATAGACATCAACCGACCTTGAATATTCATAACCAGCCTCTTACTACATCATCAAATCGTTGGCTGCATAGATAATCCATACAGACAAACCCACCACCATGACAATAATCAAGGTAGTAAACAGGAACGAAAATGTATTGAGTCTGCCCTCTTTAGAGAAATCAAGATGCAGAAAATACTTTAAATGCACCACAATCTGCACAATAGCGGTCACCAGCACGATGCCTAAGGTTATTGGCTTATCAAAGTGATGCGTCATCACTGCCCAAAATGGGATCCCAGTTAAGATAACCGACAATAAAAAACCGACCAAATATGACTTAACACTGGCGATCAGGCTCTCTGAAGTATTGCCTGGTGTTGTATGCGCTAGATTCATCACAATACCCCCAATAAATAAACCACGGTAAAGACACAAACCCACACAATATCAAGGAAGTGCCAAAACAAACTTAGGCAACTCAAGCGAGTGACACTACGTTTGGTCAAACCTGTTTTACCCACTTCAAACATCATAATTGCCATCCAAATAAGCCCCGCAGTAACATGTAAGCCATGCATACCGACTAAAGCAAAAAAGGATGACAAAAATGCGCTACGCTGAGGCCCGTGACCCGCCTCTATCAAGTGATGGAATTCGTAGACCTCCATACTGATAAATACACACCCTAAAACAAAAGTGATCATCAGCCAGGTTAACGTGGCTGAACGCTTCTGATGTTTTGCGCAAATTAAGGCGAAACCAAAGGTGATACTACTGACCAACAGTGCTGCAGTTTCGATAAGAACAAAGTTTAATTCGAAAATATCTTTCCCCGATACGCCACCATCGGTATTCATGAACAGTACCGCGTAAGTGGCAAATACAGAGGCAAACAAGATGCAATCGGTCATCAAGTAAAGCCAAAAACCTAATAGCGTATTTCCGCTAGTGTCATGGTGATCATCTGCTTGTTCAACGTATAAATCTCTTGAGATAGCAGTACTCATATCCGCCCCCTTGCCACTTTATCTAAGTGTGCATTTTCGATGCGAGCTATTTCATCAGGTTGAACGTAGTAATCATGGTCGTTGCTATAAGCTCGGAACAAGAACACTACAAAAGCACCTAACATACCCGCGATAGCTAACCAAAGAATATGCCAAATCGCGGCAAAACCGGCAGCGGTTACGCCTAAGGCTATTAAAATACCACTGGCCGTATTTTTCGGCATATGAATGGGTTCATAATGATCATAACGTTGATAAGCCTCCCCTTTCTCTTTCATATCAGTGAAACTGTCGATATCAGACACTTGAGGATCTTTAGCAAAGTTATAGAACTGCGGCGGTGAAGATGTTGACCACTCTAGTGTATGGCCATTCCACGGATCGCCGGTCGTATCAAGATTTTGTTCTCTATCTCTAAAGCTCACATACAGTTGTACGAACTGTAATATGATGCCGACAAAGATGATAAAGGCGCCCACTGCAGCCAAATAAATCCAGATGTTCCAATCAGGATTATCAGTGTGATTAATACGACGGGTCATGCCTAAAAACCCAAGGACATATAAAGGCATAAAGGTGACATAGAAACCGATCTGCCAGCACCAAAATGCGGCTTTACCTAAGCGTTCATTAAGCTTGAAGCCCATCGCTTTCGGGAACCAATAAGCAAAACCTGCAAAATAACCGAACACAGCTCCACCTATAATGGTGTTATGGAAATGAGCGATTAAAAATAAGCTGTTATGCAAAACATAGTCCGCGCCAGGAAGGGCTAACAATACGCCTGTCATCCCACCAATAGTGAACGTCGTCATAAAGCCTAACGTCCACAGAACAGGCACGGTAAACTTTAATCGACCTCGATAGATAGTAAACAACCAGTTAAATAACTTAACTCCGGTTGGCACCGCTATCACCATGGTCATCACCCCGAAGAAGGCGTTGACGTTTGCACTCGACCCCATCGTAAAGAAGTGATGTAACCACACGATAAAGCCTAAAACAGAGATAGCACCACTAGCCCAAACCATTGATTTGTAGCCAAACAATCGTTTAGAGGTAAATGTGGAAATGACCTCAGAAAAAATACCAAAAGCAGGTAATACTAGTATGTAAACTTCAGGATGACCCCAAGCCCAAAAGAGGTTGATGTACATCATGGCGTTGCCGCCACCATCATTAGTAAAGAAGTGGAAACCCATATATCGATCAAGGGTTAACATGCCAAGTACTGCCGTTAAGATTGGGAAAGAAGCCACGATCAAAATATTGGCCCAAGTACAGGTCCAAGTAAAAATCGGCATCTGCATTAACTTCATGCCCGGCGCACGCATTTTAAGCACCGTCGCGATAAAGTTAACCCCGGTTAACGTCGTGCCTATGCCTGAGATCTGTAATGCCCAGATATAGTAATCGACACCGACCCCGGGGCTAAATGACAGCTCAGACAATGGCGGGTAAGCCACCCAACCCGTTTTAGCGAATTCACCTAATCCCAACGAGATATTAATTAATATCGCACCGCCAGTGGTAAGCCAAAAACTTAAGTTATTAAGAAACGGAAAAGCGACATCTCTAGCACCAATTTGTAATGGCAAGACTAAATTCATCAGACCGATCATAAATGGCATTGCCATAAAGATAATCATGATCACGCCGTGAGCCGTGAAGATTTGGTCGTAGTGCTCTGGTGGCAGATATCCTGTCGCGCCATTAACTGCCAGTGCTTGTTGAGTTCGCATCATTATTGCATCTGAGAAGCCACGAACGAGCATCACAAAAGCAAGCACAATATACATAATACCTAAGCGTTTATGATCAACTGAGGTAATCCAGTCATTCCACAATACGCCCCATTTTTTATATTTAGTGATCAACCCGACAAGAATAATGCCTATTATGGCGACAACCGCTAAGGTCACCATAATAATGGGCTCTTGATACGGAACTGATTCTAACGTTAGTTTTCCGAGAAAAGACATGGTTACTCCGTCTCCCCATTGTTAGGGGATGAATGTCCTGAATGGTGTGACATATCCATACCCGCATCCTTATGCATATATTGCATCACGATCTGGTTAAACATGCCTTTACTGACTGTTCCGTAATACTCAACAGGATTATTTTCACTCTCGATAGCGAGCGCTTTATAACTTTGACTATCAAGCTTTCTGCTTTGTTTTTTCACTTTTGCTACCCAAGCATCAAAGTCTTCAGCTGTCGCTGTCGCAATAGCCTTAAACTTCATCCCAGTAAATCCAGCGCCGCTATAGTTAGCCGAAATACCATTGAAGATTCCCGGTTCATTAGCAATCAAATGCAGTTGAGTCGCCATCCCCGCCATTGAGTAAATCTGGCTGCCGAGTTGCGGAATAAAGAAGGAGTTCATTGCAGTGTCTGAGGTGATTTTAAAGTTCACTGGCACATTGGCAGGAAATGCCAACTCATTGACCGAAGCTATCCCCAACTCAGGATATATAAACAACCACTTCCAGTTGAGGGAGACCACCTCAACAGTGATAGGTTTAGCCTCATGTTCTAATGGTTTATAAGGATCTAAATCATGTGTTGATCCCCAGGTGATGACACCAAGAATAATCACAATCACGATCGGCACTAACCAAACAACGATTTCAATGTTTTTTGAATGAGCCCATTTAGGCGCATAAATTTCTTGATCGCGGCCATCACGGTACTTCCAGGCAAAATACAGCGTCATGAAAATCACCGGGATCACCACAATCAACATCAACAAGGTGGCGACAACAATGAGATGTTTCTCATCAATGCCAATTTGCCCTTTGGGATCGAGCACACCGCCTTCACAGCCGCTCAGCAATATTGCAAATATCGCCAGAGCAGCTTTACTTAAATTTCGAATTAACAAAGGAAGATTCCTCTCACCTTAAGGTTTTATCTCTCTGTAGGCAGGTATTCACTCGCCGCACAGCAGTGGCTAATACACTGATCAAACCATGATTACGCAATATACAGCTGTGCATAAGCGCACTCGAATTAAGTCATTCGAGATTATGATCTAATGGGTGATTAGCTAAGTGTTATAAAGAAATAGAAGTCTAAAAAGGAGGAGCGCGGCAACCGTGAGCGTCTTGTGCTAGAGACTGAAGCGAAGGAACTGATAAATCGGATAACAGATGACTTGAATTTAACTTCTTAGTTAATTTAAAGATGAAGCTAATCAATCGCCAAAATTGTTTGATGACCTGTGGATTAACCAGCAACAAACTAAATAAGCTAACTCCCAGACACTCAACAAAGAAACCATCACTCAGGGCGATTAGTTCACTTACATCAACATAGCCGCCAGTAGAAACGGATAGACCATCAGATAAAAATAGCAGAAATACCCCCCCTAAAAACAAGGATAGGTTTGTCTTACCGGCATAAGAAAGCTTTACCGCTGAGGGTAACTTTGCAATCAGTCGTTGGTAAGAAGCTAATTTCAAAGAGAGTGTCCAGCCTACTAATACGGTTAATTTTGTGAATGCAAAGCATTCAGAGCTCATCTGTCGCAGGAGAATAACAAGAAGACATAGTTAAATGAAAGTAACTTAACGCTAAAAACCTCGTTTATATTAAATAAACCTTAATTAAAACATGGTAAGTCATAATGCATTACAAACTTAACAAAAAGGCAACCTTTGCCATCTCAAAAACGCTACCATTGTGACTCAAGGCACTAATAGGTTCTGTCGAAAATGAGTAACACCTCACTTAATGATCAATAGACAATTTTATTGGCAAGCTATTAACCTCGATAAACGGTGCAAAATAACAGTAACAGTGGCCTATTTGAGCTCAATATATCGCTAGTTTCAACCGTTAAGATTAATCAACCTTAAGCATAAGCCGTCACGCTGGGAGTAAAAGTAATGACGTCTATTGTTGATGGGGTTAGAAATAAATGGCTTATCTGAACGATATGGATAAGCCACCCACAAAATAGTAATAATGTTGGCGGGTGGGAAAACAGCCAATAAACGGCGGCAAAAACAACCGTAAAAGATCAACAGCCCCTAGTTATATATATTCGATATACGACCAACTAAATAGGTATATCCTTGATGAAAGTTATTTTCTGATAGCCCGTACTATTAAGTTATGTTCATCACCACAGGAAATATTATGCCCACCGTTAGTGACTTCCCTGCTCGCTCATTGATTGCCGTTGTCATCAGCATGGTGCTTTATTCAAATTTAAGCTTCGCGGCAGAGCCACCAGCAAAAACTATCGAAGTGATCCAGGTATTAGGTGAGACTATAAATGAAAAGGGGGTATCACCTAAAAATGCCACTATAGACGGACCATTTGGCGATGAAATAGAGCTTAAAGATATCGCCCGTGCTGTTACGCCTATCACTAGCGAAATGATGCAACAGCTCAATATGACTGACTTACAAGATATTCAAAAAGTCAGCCCAAATAGTTATTCAGCTAGCGGTTTTGGTGCTTCAAGCTTACCGACGATCCGTGGCCAATTAGGTGAACTGTATCAAGACGGTATTCGCCGACAAGCGGGTAACAATGGTTTTGGAGTGCCACTGTCCTTTAACGCTATTGAGCAAATCGATGTGATTAAAGGGCCGCCTCCAGTGTTGTTAGGCACCAGCCAACGCAACGGCGGTTTTGTTAATTTGCACTCTAAGGTTGCGCCGACCAATGAAAAATTTGGCAAACTAAATGTATCCGCAGGCAGCTGGGATCATTATCGTGCCCAAATTGACTTCGGTAGCGATATTGTTGAAAACGAGAGTGGTTTTAGGATCAGTGCTGAACATATTGATAATGGCAGTTACTACGATTACTCCGCGTTTAAAAGTGACAGTGTATTTTTGGCATTTCGATTATTAGTTAACCAAAACAGCAGTTGGGATATCAATGCTGAGTACTATGATGTCGAGTTTACTGACAACGCAGGAATTAACCGCCCCACCCAAGCCTTAATCGACAGCGGGTTATATATTACCGGTCAAGGCATACAACCTAATGGCAGCAGCATTCCTGGCGCCAATGCTATTGTATCTCCGACCGGATTGGTTGAAATAGATCGCAACCGCGTATTAACCGATCCGGACAACACAAATGGTGCCAGCACCTTCTTACTTCACAGTATCTATACTCTTGAATTAAGCGAAAAAGCCACATTAAAAAATATCACTTATTATCAGCATCTAACTCGTGAAGAAATTGCCCAAAACAGTTTTGTTGAAATTATTGATGGCGCCGATACGGCGCAAAATCGGCTTGAATTGGCATACCAATGGAATGATACCCAATCCACCATTACGGCTGTCGATGTGCGTTACAACAAGGTGCTCGGCTACAGTCAATTTACCACTGAAGCAGATTTACCCATTGATTTAACTGGGCCCATTGGTAACCGTCGTATTCCGTTAACAGCACAACAGCAAGCAAGGTTAGTGGAACTCCGCCCAGGCGTATTTGTGTCACCCGGCGCGCAATACGATATCAACGCCAATGGTAGTGGCGACTTTTCATTATCTGACACCACCGACTCTACCAGTTGGCAAACCGGACTGGCTATTCAGCATAATAGCCAATGGACTGACACTTTTTTTACCAGCGTCGGCTATCGTGCAGATTTTTATGATGTAAAAGCTCGCGACCCCATTGCTCCAGTAGGACAAATTGTCGCCAGTGATTCGATTAATGAAATGCTCAATTCTGCACAGATCAGTTTAAGCTACCGTGTCAGTCAAGATTTTACCGCTTATGCGAGTGCCAGTTATAACGAGTCAACGTCTAACAGCATGGCGGGCGGCAATACCCTGGGCGCTAATAACACCATTAGCCTACAAAACTTTGCCACTGAAAACACCTTTACAGAAATCGGCATTAAGTACGCACCGACTGACAATGCTTGGTATGCCGATGCCGCCATATTTGATCAAAAGCGCAGCCTGCGTAATCGTGATGGCAGTAATACCGGCATTCGTACCAAGGGACTGGAGTTACAAGCATTTTATGATGCATCACCCTTTTGGCTTAGCGCGGGTTACAGTTATTTAGATGCTCGCTTTGATGACTCAGCCAGCAGCCAAGATAGCGCTCAAGTCGCCGATGCCTTTGATAACTCTCGTCCAGATATTATTGAAGGAACCGGGGTTGGTGCGCCAAACTTTGCGTCTTTCGCCCCCACAAATCGCCGTGTACAAGGTATTCCTGAACAAACCACCTCTTTAAACGGCGGAGTAGATATCACTGAGAAATGGCAAGCGGGTTTCTCCGGTCTATATACCATGAGTTACCCATTAGATTATTTAGCCACCGTTTATATTCGAGACCAGTACACACTAAACATCAATACCAGTTATGACTTTTCCGAGCGGGCGAGATTACGACTCGACATCAACAACGTGACCAATCAAAAGAATTGGCGTCCGGTATTTGAAGGCGGTTACTTCGGTTCCACCTTGGTATTTCCGGAGCTCCCGGTCAACGCAACCGTCACTTTACAGTATTCATTTTAAGGTTTTAGTTTATGTCTAAGAAAATCGTGTTGTTATTAATTGTCGCCTCTTTAATGGGTTTATTCTTTCACTATGATTTACATCAATTACTGACCTTAGATGGCTTAAAAGCGTCGATGAATGAATTCAGCCAATGGCGCGAGCAGTCTCCAGTGGTGGTCATCGGTGGATTCTTCCTGCTGTACGTGATGATAACGGCATTATCACTGCCGGGAGCTGCAATATTAACGCTTGCCTCTGGCGCATTATTTGGCGTTGTCGAAGGCTTAATAATTGCATCATTTGCGTCAAGTATTGGGGCATTATCGGCCTTTTTAGTATCGCGTTATTTACTGCGCGATTCCATTAAGCAACGCTTTCCTGAACGCTTAGCCGCTATTGATGCTGGTATCCAAAAAGAGGGCGGGTTTTACTTATTTACATTACGTTTAGTGCCTATTTTCCCGTTCTTTTTAATCAATTTATTAATGGGTGTAACTGCATTTAAGTCTTGGACTTTTTATTGGGTTAGCCAGTTAGGCATGTTTGCCGGCACCTTTGTTTATGTTAACGCTGGCACTCAGTTAGCGCAGATTGATAGTCTATCGGATATTTTATCTTTCAAGCTCATAGTCTCCTTTGCACTATTAGGATTATTCCCGCTTATAGCCAAAATGATTGTTAACATAATTAAAAAACGCCGCGTTTATCGCAATTGGAATAAACCCGCTAAGTTTGATCGCAACATGATTGTTATCGGCGCGGGGGCTGGTGGTTTGGTTACCAGTTATATTGCCGCGGCAGTAAAAGCTAAAGTGACCTTGATTGAAGCCGGCGAAATGGGCGGTGATTGCTTAAACTACGGTTGTGTCCCCAGTAAGGCCATTATTAAAAGTGCCAAAGTTGCCCAGCAAATAAGACATGCTCATCATTATGGTTTGAACAGCACAGAGCCGAGCTTTTCGTTTAAACACGTAATGGCAAGAGTACAGCAAGTCATCGCTGATATTGCTCCCCACGACAGCGTAGAGCGCTACACCAATTTAGGTGTCGAAGTGCTAAAAGGTTACGCCAAATTAGTCGACCCTTGGACAGTTGAGATAACCTTCCCCGATGGAAGCAGCAATAAATTAACCGCTCGCAGTATTGTGATTGCCACTGGCGCACGCCCTTTTGTACCGCCATTGCCCGGCATAGAAACCACCGGTTATGTCACCAGTGACACCTTGTGGAGCGAGTTTTCTAAGCTAGATACAGCCCCAGAAAAACTCGTGGTGCTGGGCGGTGGGCCTATTGGTGCAGAATTAGCACAATGTTTTGCTCGTTTAGGGTCGCAAGTAACCCAAATCGAAATGGCAGAACGCATCATGATCAAAGAAGATGTTGAAGTGTCTGAGTTTGCGACACATGCATTGCAAAAAAGCGGCGTGAACATATTAACCTCACATCAAGCGCTGCGCTGCGAATTACGTGATGGTAAAAAATTGCTCATTGTTAAGCACCAACAGCAAGAAGTTGCTATTGAATACGATCAACTGCTGTGTGCCGTAGGCCGCAGTGCGCGCTTAAGCGGTTATGGTTTAGAAGAACTCGGCATTGAAACTAATCGCACTATTGTGACCAATGAATATTTAGAAACCTTGTATCCCAATATTTATGCCGCTGGCGATATTGTTGGGCCATATCAATTTACTCACGTGGCAGCGCATCAAGGTTGGTACGCTGCGGTGAATGCATTATTTGGTCATTTCAAAAAGTTTAAAGTCGATTACCGCGTGATCCCATGGACCACGTTTATCGACCCAGAGGTGGCGCGAGTCGGTATTAATGAAGAGGAAGCAATACAGCAAGGCATTGATTACGAAGTCACTCGTTTTGATTTTGCAGAGCTTGACCGCGCCATCACTGACAGTGCAACTGACGGTTTCATTAAAGTTATTACGCCTAAAGGGAAAGACAACATTTTAGGAGTCACCGTCGTCTCTGAACATGCTGGGGATTTAATTGCCGAGTTTGTGTTAGCAATGAAACATGGCTTAGGCTTGAATAAAATCCTGGGCACCATACACAGTTATCCGACGTGGGCTGAAGGTAACAAATACGCGGCTGGTGAATGGAAACGTAATCATGCCCCTGCGACTGTGCTACGTTGGTTAGAAAAATACCATGGCTGGCGTCGCGGCTGAATCAAATTGCAAAGTGAGAGTCCAGAGTAAAAATGCTGAGCGAGAACCCAGAATAATGAAGATCTTAACCCGATATGTTCAAGGTTTGCTGTTGGCTGTCAGCATTGTGCTCAGTCACATTGCGATGGCGGCAGATGCTCCATCTGCACCACATTTACATGATGATTGGCAACAATTACTCATTCGGAATGTACAGCCAATTAATCAAGGTCACAGCAGCGCAGTCGACTACCGCGCCATGCTACAAGACAGAAGCATATTAAAGGGCTACCTAAATCAATTGAGTCTAATCACCCAAACAACATTTGATGGCTGGGACACAACGCAGCAATTGGCCTTTCTAATCAATGCCTATAATGCATGGACAGTTGAGTTTATTCTAACCACCTATCCTGATATCGATTCCATTAAAGCGTTAGGCAGTTTTTTTCGCTCACCTTGGGATAAATCGTTTATTCCATTATTGGGCGAAACTCGCAGTTTAAATGACATTGAGCATAAATTAATTAGGGGTAGTGGCCGTTATAATGATCCGCGCATTCACTTTGCTGTCAATTGCGCCAGTATAGGCTGCCCCGCGCTGCGTGAAGAAGCTTACACGGGTGCTAAGCTCGAACAACAATTAACAGCTCAAACCGAGCGCTTTGTTGCCGACACCCGCCGCAACTATTTCAAAGATGGCACTTTATATCTGTCATCCATTTTTAAATGGTACGACGAAGATTTTACTATGGGGTTTAATAACAGCGATTCTGTCGCGGCTTTCTTACTGTTATATATCGATGTACTCGAACTTACCCCAGCGCAACAAGCTGCGCTGACCAAGCAAGAAATGCAGATTGAATTTTTAGATTATGATTGGTCGCTAAATGACAATCAGTAAACGACTTAGCCTGTCACTTCACCTTAAAACCGCCCACTATCATTTGGTGGCGGCAAGGGTACTTTTCGTCTGTTTGTCAACGAGCTTATGGCCAAGCGTAAGTCATGCCTCGACCTCCCCCGATAAAATATGGTCAGAGATTGAATCTCGCGGTAGAAACCAAGATGTTTATTTTCATGCTTGGGGTGGCGACCCACAAATTAATATGTATATCCTATGGGTTGCAGAGCAGGTCAAACAACGATATTCCATTAACTTACACCAAGTAAAATTAACCAACACCAGCGAAGCCGTCAGCCGTGTATTGTCTGAGAGATCAGCGGGAAATCATCATAATGGTCAGGTCGATATGGTGTGGATTAACGGTGAGAATTTTGCATCAATGGCACAGCATCAATTACTAACCCCAAATTGGGTTAGCCAGCTACCCAATTTTAGCTTAACCAACCCTGAGCATAACCCAGCAATGACACGCGACTTTGGCGTGCCAACACAAGGAATGGAAGCGCCGTGGGGACAAGCCTCACTATCCTTTTACTACAATAGCACCGCAACCACTGTTCCACCTTTAACATTATTACAGTTACTCGACTGGAGCCAAGATCATCCAGGGCGGTTTACTTATCCTAAGCCACCTGATTTTTTAGCCATGAGCTTTTTAAAATATGCGTTAATAATGTTGAATGACGCTCAACCGACGGCAATAAAAGAACGGCTTTATCAACCCGCATCGCCTCAAAGTGAAGCGTTATTATTACCTGTTTTATGGCAGTTTTTAGATGAGTTACACCCTTCGCTCTGGCGTAAAGGTCAACACTTTGTGTCTAGCGGTATGACGCTACGCCGCTTAGTGGGCGACGGTGAATTGAACCTCGCATTCACCTTCTCAGCAGCCGAAATCCCAGCTGCAATCGCTCGCTTTGATCTTCCCAGCAGTACCCGTAGTTATAAGATGCAAGATGGCAGTTTAAGCAACATTCACTTTGTAGCCATCCCCTATAACGCAGCTCATATCGACAGTGCAAAATTAGTGATTAATTTCCTGCTTAGCCCTGAAGCACAGGCAAAGAAACAACACATAGAGGTGTGGGGTGATAGCACGGTATTAGACCGTTCACTGCTGACCTTAACGCAACAAACTTTATTCAGCACACAAACTGCCAAGCAAGACAATAAGCAGACGATACCGGACGCTGCTGCGACCAGCATGGCGCATTACGTGGCGAGTCCTGCCTTAAGCGAACCTCATCCCAGCTGGACCCAGATTATTGCTCAGCAATGGCTGAGTCGTTATGGGGTGAAACCATGATTGCTGCCAATACCCTGTTTACCCGCGTCGTCAGTTTTAGCCCATCTGTCATGGTGACATTAATCGTGCTGCCCGTATTAGCAGGATTGTTGGGGGTGATTTTACCCGCTTTTGGCTGGGTCCCTGCATTAGGATCAACTGAGTTCGGGTTGCACGGGTTTGAACAATTAATGGCGACGCCAGGCATGAGTCGCATGGTCATGCTCAGTTTTACCACCAGTTTAATCAGCACGTTACTAGCATTTATAATGACGACATTGATCCTAGCCAGTTACTTTTCAAGCCCATGGTTAAAACGAATTCAACGCTTATTAGGGCCTCTCTTAGTTATTCCACATGCTGCGGCGGCCATTGCTATCGGCTTCTTAATCGCACCATCTGGCATGGTGTCGCGTTTAGTATCGCCCTGGCTTAGTGGATGGACGAGCCCACCGGACTGGTTATACCCGCACGATGCCATGGGCATCAGTATTATTATCGGCTTAACCATTAAAGAACTGCCTTTTTTGTTGTTAATTGCCCTTGGCGTATTAGCCCAGCCAGACATAGGCAATACGTTACGCTCTCAGCATCGAGTCGCACTTAGTCTCGGCTACAGCCCAATGACCGCATTTTTTAAAATCGTGTTACCAAGCCTTTATCCTTATCTGCGCTTACCGGTTTTAGCCGTATTGGCTTATGCCAGTGCCAGCGTTGAAATCCCATTAATTTTAGGCCCGAATACCCCACCCACTTTAGCCGTCGCCATTATGCAATGGTTTAATGATGTCGATTTAAGTCTGCGCATTAAAGCCTCTGCAGGGGCGCTATTACAAATATCGGTTACCTTGGCGTTGTTAACGATTTGGTGGTTGTTAGAACGTCTCGTAAAACGATTAAGCATCAATAGTTTAATTAATGGTCGCCGCGACTACCGCGACTTGTTATGGCAACGAATTACTCATCTACTGACGGTGCTTTTACTCAGTGTTATCGGCTTATCATTATTTGGCATGTTATTGTGGTCGGTGGCCGGTTTTTGGCCTTATCCTATGGCAATACCACAGCAATGGGTTGGCATGCATTGGCAATCGGCGTTAGTACAAATGCACGCACCATTGATCAATACTGTGCTCATTGGCATCTGTAGCACTGCTCTTGCGATCATCATCACCGTATTTGTGCTTGAGGCAGAACAACAACGAGGTAAAAACCTGTCAGCGATTAGCAGCGTGATTATTTACTTGCCCTTGCTGATCCCCAGTATTACCTTTTTATTCGGCTTAGTTTGGCTACAAGAACAAGTAAATAGCCACCATGCTTTTATCAATGTGGTGTTAGCGCACCTATTGTTTGTATTACCCTATGTTTTTTTGTCACTTGCCAACAGTTATCGACGTGTTGATCCTCGCTATGCAGCTGTTGCAGCAAGCCTTGGTGCGCCACCGGCTAAAATATTTTGGCAGATAAAATTACCTATGCTATTGGCACCTATTTTAATCGCCATCGCGCTGGGCTTAGCCATTAGTTTTAGCCAATACTTACCCACTTTGCTGGCTGGTGGTGGCAGAATAGAGACCATTACCACCGAGGCTGTTGCGTTAGCCAATGGTGCTAGTCGCCGAGTCAGTGCCGTTTATGCCTTAATGCAGATGTTCTTGCCTGCCATCGCGTTTTTAGTGGCTTGGCTTATCCCCAATATTCTCTTTCGACGTCGCGTATAGGGACCAATATGCCATTACAGTCAACACACTCTTCAGCCGACAATGCGCCTTTATCCCGGTCAGAACCAGGATCGTTACGCATTGAACAGCTAGTATTAACACGTCAAAACACCCCTTTACTGTCCCTTAATGAAACCATTAACGGCGGTGATATTTTGACGATTATGGGGCCATCAGGCAGCGGTAAGTCGACGTTATTAAACTGGTTAACGGGCATGCTGCCACAAGGATTCAGTGCTCAAGGTCAGTTACATTTAAATGGGCACAACATCACAGGCACTGCCAGCCATTTACGCCATATCGGTATACTCTATCAAGACCCATTGCTGTTTCCGCATTTATCAGTCGCGGGCAATATCGCCTTTGCCATGCCTAAAGGCGATGCTCCACTACGACGCCAACAGATCAGCCAAGCATTAGAACAGGTGGGACTGGCGGGTATGGAGCAGCGTAAGACACAAAGTTTATCAGGAGGGCAACAAGCACGAGTGGCATTATTGCGGGTGTTATTGAGTCAACCTGAAGCCATTTTGCTCGATGAGCCTTTTAGTAAACTTGATAGTCAACTACGCCAAGAAACACGGCAGCTGGTGTTTGACCTCATTAAGCGTCATCAATTACCTGTGGTCATGGTCACCCATGATCAAACCGATGCTAATGCTGCAAAAGGGAAAGTAATCACGTTAACTTAAGCGCTTTAAACGATAGCGAAAGCTCCTCAATATAAGTGGCTGAATTGAGTTAGATCCTTACTTTGATAGCCACTTACTCATCTAACTCGGCAACAGGCGTCGCCACAATAGGATTACACCATGCTAGATCGATTTGTCACGCCCATCATTAATACGTTATTACGGCCGTTAGTCAAACCGCTGGATAAGCGCAATATTAGCCCAGATCAGATCACCTTAGTGGGATTTGGTATCGGTATGACTGCATTACCATTGTTGGCATTACAGCAATGGTATGCGGCGCTTGTGGTGATCTTAATTAACCGAATTTTTGATGGAGTCGATGGCGCTCTTGCTCGTTATCAAAACAAAAATACCTCTGCGGGAGGCTTTTTAGACATTTGTGTCGACTTTTTATTTTATGCAGCGGTACCGTTAGGATTTGCCATCGCTAGCCCGATTGAAAACGCCTTACCCGCAGCGGTATTATTAAGTGTATTTATGGGGACAAGCTCAAGCTTTTTGGCATTTGCGATTCCAGCAGAGAAGCTCCATTTACCGCGGCCCCAGTTTGCCAATAAGAGTTTTTACTTTTTGAATGGCTTAACTGAAGGTACCGAAACCATCGCCTTTTTTCTGGCATTCTGTCTATGGCCAGAGTACTTTCCAGAGCTGGCTTACAGTTTTGCTTTGCTAGGCTCAATTACTATCTTCACTCGTATTCACGGTGGCTACCATACGTTAAAAAACCACACGCCCCTTAACCAAACCTCACAAGGTAAATGTGATAATGGATGATGCATCATCAATACGACTAGGAATATTTTTAACAGTGCTGGCGTTAATGTTACTACTAGAGCGTTGCTTTCCGGCAAGGAAGTTCCCCAACACAGCAACAACGCCGAAACAAGGTACTCGCTTATTCGGCAATGTGGCAATACTCGTCATTTCAGCTGTTGCGGCAAGGTTAGTATTACCGATTGGATTAGCGGGTCTTGCACTCTTTGGTCACCAACAGCAATGGGGATTCTTGCCCTATATCGGACTGCCGAATTGGGTCAATATAGGATTAAGCCTACTGTTATTAGATCTGCTTATCTATTGGCAACACCGATTGTTTCATCGTATCCCCTTGTTGTGGCGATTGCATAAGGTCCACCACGCCGATGTGCATGTCGATAGCACTACCGCGCTGCGATTTCACCCGATTGAAATCACTGTCAGTATCGGTGTTAAAGCGTTGGCCATCATTATTCTAGGGGTGCCAGCCAGTGCTGTTATTTTATTTGAAATTCTATTAAACGGTTTAGCCATCTTTAATCACGCCAACATTCGATTATCGCCAACACTCGAACGGATCACCCGCACCGTATTAGTGACCCAAATATTACATCGCATTCATCACAGTCAAATCATATCCGAGAGCAACAGTAACTTTGGTTCTAGTATCGTTTGGTGGGATAGGTTATTTGGAACCTATTCAGCCCAAGCCAGTAAAGCAGACAATGATATCGACATTGGCCTCGGCGAATATCAGGATGCCAAACATAACGCCAAGTTGTGGGGATTATTAAGGATGCCATTTCTATCCCAAAAGCCATTCAAAAAGGAATAACCATTTTTTCAATAATATGTCTTACATTCAAAATTCCTGAGAGAGGTCTAAATTAATCACATTAATGGCGTTGCTATCGTTATTTGGGGATATAACTCGGCTAAGCGTAGGTTCTAGCGAGTGATTTAAGCATCATAAAGCCTTGGCCATCCATGGCACTCTTGGCTGGACCATGGCTTGTGGTTCAGGAAAACTGCTTGCCGATCAAATCAGCGGAATGACTCGCAGTATTGAGAGCTTTCGCTTAGCCTTGTACTAACACCATTATTTTTTACGATAAAGAGTCGAACAAAAACGAAGTTCAAAAGATAAACTGCCCTTAGCGCTCACGCTTCATTCGACCCATCAGATGTTAACTCTACGCTCTTACTGTCACGAATGTACAACGCAAGGAGTCGGGCATGTAAATGAGCTTAAGGTCGTTGGGCAGGTCAATATCATTCTGAAAAGAGTCCATGCTACAAATAAGTTAACCTGAGGTTGCAAATCCATCTAACTCAAGCAATACAAGTGCGTGATGATTACGACTAACAACATGGATCCTATTATCAATCTTTATTATATTTATCAAACGCTTGATATGTATCAACCCTCATATTATTAATCCGTGTATCTTGACTTACTCTTCCTGAGTGAGTTAATCAAAAATAGGATTTTTGCCGTGATGCGTTTATCTGTTCTAGTGTTTGCCACCCTCTTTTTAGCACTGCCTGCGCAGGCCCATGAACTCCATTCATCTGGTGGGTTTTTCGCCGGATTTAATCATCCCGTTCTAGGATTTGATCACATGTTAGCCATGTTGTCGGTGGGCCTTTTAAGTACCCAACTTGGTGGCCGTGCAATCTGGACCGTCCCCACTGTATTCGTCATATTTATGCTTATTGGCGGCATTATTGGCTTGCTGTCAATTCCTATTCCGTTTGTAGAGATCGGAATTGCTATCTCGGTTCTATTGTTAGGATTGGCTTTAGCAATAGACAAAAAACTACCTCAGCTGTTGGTTATGGCATTTGTTGCCCTATTTGCCATATTTCATGGTCATGCTCATGGTGTTGAGATGCCACAATTGGCTAACCCGGCACTCTATGCCCTAGGGTTTATCTGCGGTACTGCAGCAATACATATTGTCGGGGTATTATTAGGAATGGGTATGCAGCATAGGGATCCGCAACACCACTTTATTCGGACATCGGGAGGCGCTATTGCACTTATCGGCGGTTATCTTCTTATTGGTGTTTAACATTTACTTTATGACATATATGAACAATTAGAACCTGTCTTAAACGTTTAATTTTTAGACGTATTGTCGATATTATCTTTTAAAATAATGCAACGCAGCAATAGCCCTCTGAGAAGCTCATACTGTGCAGATTTAAAACCTGCTTTATAATGTACAGGTGAGTTTCGATATACAATTTCATGGTCTATTTTTGTTCCATACAAATATAGTATTCCCTCCATGGAGGTCAAATTCGGGAGGTAGATCCTACCGAGGATACTAGAGCCGAGAATGACAAACACGCATGCATATTCTCTGACTCTATGAAAGATCGTCAACTAAGCCCAAATAGTAAAAATTAATTAGACGCTAACGTCTAATGCCCGCTACACAGCCGCTATCTTACTCAAATTCTAGCAAGTGATTTAAAGCGTATTAATATGAATGACGCAGCTAGGGTTGTAAAACTGATTGGCTTATTTGTCGAACCATAAAAAAACACCTGCACTAAGGCAGGTGTTCTTATAAATCACTATCACGCTTTCAGCTTTGGAGCTCGATTAGCTTTGCTTTTTAACAAATTTAGATTTAAGCATCATAAAGCCTTGGCCATCTACTTTGCAGTCGATATCGTGGTCGCCATTCACAAAGCGTTTGATAACCGCTTTAGTGCCAACCTTAAGCACTAACGATGAACCTTTTACTTTAAGGTCTTTGATTAGTGTCACTTTATCTTCTTCTGCTAATAAGTTTCCTACTGCGTCTTTTAAGATAATAACGTCTGGATCAACAATAGTTTCGTTAGGATTCCATTCATGAGCACATTCTGGACAAACGAGTTGTGCACCATCTTCGTATACATAGACTGATTCACATTTTGGGCATGGTGGGAGAGCGCTCATGGTATTTTCTCTTTAATAAATAATTTGTTGAATCGTACTTGATAGGTCATCACTGACACAACCATCAATACAACTCGCTTTTCAAAGACACATTATAATCAATATTTCGAATATCATCTAGATTGAAAATAGGGTCTTGTGAACAAGCCGCTATTTATGTTTAGTTATAGATGTTCATTATTGATATCGAATTTTGTGTTTTTTACCCTGTTTGCAGATATTGTTCAGCCTTATCTTGAATCATTTCTATCGGGACCACTTTAGCGCCATCACTCATTAAGCGTCTGTTTATACTCTTTAAGCGAAATTCCAAATTGATGTTTAAATCGCTGACTAAAACGAGTTTCAGATTGATAACCACAACATATCGCTAACTCTAGCTGAGAGAGTTGAGCGCCATTACGGCTGTATGACGATTGCATCACCCCTATGGCATGTAACATTCTCACTTCTGCCAAAATGACTCTAAAAGAGGTGTGTTCTTTACTTAGATGCCGCATGAATGTTGCTTGGCTCATCGCAAAATGCCCACAGACATTATCAATAGAATGATTTCTAGCGGGATCTGCTGCAACGTAACGACTCACTTTATCTCGTAATGTGAGTTGATGATGACCGAACAAACTTGGTAAGCCGCCAGCTTCGCTAAGCTGTTGGTAAAAAGCATCGAGATAGAGCTGCTGCACTGATTGGCTCAAATGATATTCAGACATACTAAGCAGCTGCGAAAAAGCAAAGTTCAAGCCATCAGTGACTTCAATACAGGGTGAAGCCAGCATAGAATCTGTCTCTTTTCCGGCAGTTATAGATTGTTGCAAAATATGTTCTGATGGCGATGAAAGAAACGAGATCTGAACTGAATTAAATTGTTGTTGAAAAGGCTCATTCACAAAGGTCAGTTTTTCATTAGAAGAAGCGAGAAGCCAATTACTCCGATTAAATGTGAGAGTGTCACCTTGCCAAAGCAGAGTTTTTATTCCCGAAGTAACCGCTATAATGCTTGGAGCCACCACAGGTACATTACGCAATGGTTGCGACTTTATGCCAAAGAAGCGATCAACTTTAACTAATCCGCGCACTTAGTTTCCTCTTTAAAGGAGATGACATCCAAATGATCTCTTGATGCGGGATTCAGCATGAAGAGAAGTGACTAAATAATAGGGTAATAAACTCAGCAATTACCCTATTATAATGAACAGGTATTAACGAACGTAAGTTGCAGTGAGTACAGCTTTGTCTAACGCCATCTTGTTGAGGGTAAAGCCCACAATAGCAGGAGAGATATCAGCGGGTAATTCGAGTTTAGCCTCAGGCAGTGCCCATACTGTAAACTGATACCGATGCATTCCATCCCCTTTCGGTGGACAAGCTCCCCCAAACCCAGGTTTACCGTAATCAATTCTGGTCTCTAAACCGGTTTTTAAATTACCTGATGCCCCTTGTGGCAGTGATAACGTACTGGCAGGCAGATTAAGTACCGCCCAATGCCACCAACCACTTCCTGTAGGCGCGTCAGGATCAAACACCGTAATCGCAAAACTCTTAGTCTCCTTGGGGGCACCACTCCAAGATAATTGTGGCGAGACGTTGCCTCCATTACAGCCCATGCCTTGGTATTCAAACTTCTTCGGCATTAGCTGCCCTTCTTTGATATCTGTACTACTAATTTCTAATGCAAAGCTCTGAGCAGAGAAGGCTATTAAAGCGATAGATAAACTTAGGTGTTTCATCGTTATCTCCTAGATAAGATGGTGAGTGTATGACCATCTTACCGAATGAAAAACTAAATAATAAACAACAACTATCACTTATGGTTTTTAAAAGCGTATAAATGCAAGTTTAAGTCATAAAATACCAATATAGCTAATGACGGTGAAGTATTCATAATTAAAAAACGAATTCCTATCAAAGTCATCATTACAACTAGGATGTTAACCATTTTCAAATCTTTAGAGGATCTCTATATTCATCTAAAAATCAAAAGTACGCTAGCCTCGTAGCCCTCAACACAATCACCAACAGCCAGCTAAATATCAATTACTTAGAAAGAAACCCTTGTTTATTCATCGCACTTAACATGAAGGGTCTCGCCTCTTTGTTCAGGGTTTCCGTTATTTGATCTGACCATGAAACCTGTTTGTTATTGCTCGAGCGAGAGCCGTAATACTCTCTAATATGCTGGTCATATCGTGCTAAGACATCAAAATCTAATGCCTTATAACTGTCTTGATGCACCACTATCGACTGCGGTAAACGCGGCTTAGACTCTGGTGCTTTAGCAGCATAGCCTAGACACAGTCCAAATAACGGCATCACATGCTTTGGAAGGTTTAACAGCTGTACCACTTTGTCAGGGTTATTACGGATACCACCAATAAAAACGCCACCGAGGCCAAGTGATTGCGCTGCCAACAATGCGTTTTGCCCCATCAAAGCAGTATCGATTGCTCCGATAAGTGTTTGCTCACAAAAGCCCAGTTGCGCTTGCGGGTTTATCTGCTGATGACGATTAAAATCAGCGCAAAAGACAAAGAACTCTGCCGCGCTAGCAACATAAGGTTGGCCACCAGCGTATTCAACCAACTTGTCTCTCGATGCTTTAGCGGTAACCCGAATAATACTGGTGCATTGAATAAAACTTGAGGTCGATGCTGCGATAGCACAATTTAAAATCTGTTCCAGTTTATCGGCTTCAATCGCTTGCTCGGTAAAGTGCCGTATAGAGCGGTGTTGTAATATGGTATCTATCGTTGAGTTCATAGTCGCTTCGCTTTTCATTACGTTACCACTAGCCTACTGGTCCTTTACGTTATGAGCAATTGAAAATAAGCAGTGACGTAGATTCAGCCTGCAACATTAAATCTAAACAATATAAAATATTAAAAATCTTCAGAATCAACCATATTGGCAACAACTCTACCATTAGCTTAACCTATATTAATTGTACTTAATGTTATTGACCCTCTACCGCCATCAAGACTAGTTTGTATTGATACGGCTAACTAATGACTTCGCATTACAGCATCAAGCCGGTGTGAATAGAAATAAAATATAGCTGTTACCTCCCCGAATCAATCGCCTGAAAGATGTACCTTAGTACAGGAGAAAGCCCTATGAGAAACCTAGATCTATATAGCACCGCATCTATCGACCACTTACTTTGGTCGACCGATGAAGATAAAACGCAGCTAAACTCGCCAGCATTGAGTATTTTTACCGACTTTAACCATTCTCAACCTATGGTCATCGACGCAGCAACAAGCGCAATAGACACTTCAAATGTAATGGATAAGACGCATGCATTTATGCGGTTAGTGGTCGACAAAGATAATCAATTCCTCGGCGTGATAACTAAGCATGAGCTACTCCACCGTAAAATGGTAAAGCTAGCCAACAAGTTTGCTTGCAGTATTGAGGAGTTATTAGTGACCGATATGATGATCGCTAGAGATCAATTATCGGCACTGGATTACCAGCAACTATCAACGGCAAACGTCAGTGATGTTGTGCGATCCTTACAAGAGAATGGCTTACATCACATGCTAGTCATTGACCACGAGCAACATCATATTCGAGGATTAATCGCATCAAATGATGTTGCACGCAAACTTAAAATCCCCATTAATATCGAATTACCACCTTCGTTTATGCATATTTTTAAAACCGCTATTTAGCTTAGCGACGAATGAGTTTCTCATCGATTTAGCTAGCCACCCTTTGGGGTGGCTGTTTTTGTATTAAACTGTAGCATTCGAAATAGAAAAAGCATCCTCAGTACTTGCTGCTAATCATTAGAATGTCATTACTCATCCGTAAGAGACCATGGCTTTTCTCCTTAATCTTCTAGCGAGAAATATATTTTAGAAACCATAAACTCTGCAATTAAGATCCCAAATACAAGTGCAAAGAATGCCACGATTCCATCCGCAGGACCTGTAAACTGAATGCTGTCTCCAAAGAACAAGTTAATGGCTTCTAGCATTATAAATTTAGAACCAAATAGAATAGCCCAAGTAGTAAAAGCTCGGTAAAACTTCGGTGCCCGACCCGGTTTAGTCTTAAAATATTCCGCAATCGCATGTTCTGCCGCAATTGTTAGCTTCAATAATAGCTGTAATAAAATAGCCACTAATAGCGAAATAGAAAAAGACTCTAGCGTGATGTATTCCCAAAACTCATTGAATAAATTAAGCACCGTGAGATCCACTAACACAGCCAACGTATAACCAACAAATAAACGCTGCGGCGTATTAAAACCGTATTCTTTTATCGGGGTGGCCAACGTCGGCTTAGTCTTTATTGGCTCTGTTTGTTGGGTCATTTATCAGCCTCGCTCATTTAGTTAATGAATTTTTTGCTACTTTTATAAGCTAACACCAACTCACCACATTTCAAGATAATTAGACAAACCTCTGCCATAACGCCTACGATATAGAACGAGAAAGTTAACCTATGCAGGATATTGACTACTGTAATAGAAAGACTAACCTGATCAGTAAAAATGAAGGGCTTAAAAATGAAAAAAGTAACGCCCATCGTTCCTTTGATTAAATCTCAATATGCGATCGCTTTCGTCGACATACTCAAACAGATAGATAGTGATATCTATCCCACCATCGCAAAAGCCCAACTTCCAGAAAACATCCTAGAGCCTGATCACGACTATGTACCGCAACTGCCACTGATTAATCTACTGCGTATTATCGGTGAAAAGGCAGGCCCAGATAGATACAGCCAACTCATATGGCAAGTATGCCGACAAGTACTTGTTCCTAGTTATGCTGAAAAACTCAAATACGCTAAAACTCTTGAGCAGGCTATCGAAGAGTTCTCGGTATTTTTTAATCAAGAATCAACCCACTCAACGGTCAAGTTGCGGCACTTAGTCGGTCGGCATTGGTTAATTAGAGAGCATAACTTTAATATAGAGAAGCTCTTGGATTTCAGAGAGCTGTTCATCCTAACCTTTATGATTGAGCTCATTCGTAACTTAACCAAGCGAGAGTGGTCTCCAGCCGAGATAGTGTTAACCTCTGATAATGCTGATGAACTAAAAAAGTCATTACTCGTTGAAGATTCAATTTTTTATGTCAATCGCAGTGTTATTGCTATCTCCTTAACCTCAGCAGAACTCGCACTGCCAATATCGCTAAAATTAGGCTGGCATGAAGCTAAACCCAGTGAGCCACGCAGGCCAACTCAGTTTGTTGACTCATTAAAGCAAGCGCTCAAACCTTATTTGGGTTTAGGTAGGCTCTCCATTGGGTCTGCCGCCGACATATTGGGTATGAACGTCAGAACACTTCAGCGCCGTTTAAAAGCAGAAAAAGCCAGTTATTCAAACATCGTCGAGAACGTGTTGTTCACTCAGGCCTGTGAAATGATGACCGATGGCAATATTCCGATTACCCGCATAGCTTCTTCACTTGGTTACTCAGATCTAGCCCATTTTTCTCGAGCCTTTAAGCGGATAACAGGCCAATCCCCCCGCGCCTATCGTAAGCAATTCCAGCAGCTCATTTAAGTCACTTATATAAATTGCTCACATGAGTAAGGCAGTAACTATAACCCTGCGGTTATGAGCGTAAGTTGACGGTAATAATACCAATATTGGATTAGTTGTCATTTTAGGGTTATGCTGCAAGCGTTATCTTTACTGTAGAACTTCGCCTGAAATCATGCATTGAATATAACGGGAACCTGCAATTGAAGCCTCTACTTGCTTATAAATCACTAATTTCAATCGGCTGCGCCGCTGTGCTTGCAAGCGCTCCTTTATCCTCTTTAGCATCTCAATGGCATGTTGGTTTAGATAACGATGTTGTGATTGGCGATGATGGGGATTACTCCAACGGTATTGCCATTAGCTGGCAAGCAACGCCTCAACATGACTTCTCTAACGCATCTTGGCCTTTTAACTGGCAGAGCCTATTACTTTTTCCACAACAGAGTAATACTAGCCAATGGGGCGCAAACCTATATCAACGTATGTGGACGCCTATAGAGATAAAACATGACTTTGAGCAACCTTTTGACCGCCCTTATGCTGGGCTGTTAGAGCTTGAGAGCTTCAGCGGAATCTATGGCGATGATTTCGCACAAAAGAACTGGTTTACAGTCGGTGTTATGGGCCCAGCCTCTGGCGCAGAAGCGACTCAGGAGTTGGTGCATAAGCTCACCTCATCTACCGCGCCACTGGGCTGGCAGTATCAAATCGAAACGGAAATGACGTTTCAGTTTGCCTATGAAGCAGACATGCTATTGCTACGGCAGCAGGCTTTTGAAGACAGCCAATGGGAACTTAGTGGTCACAGTTATACACAATTAGGTAATTTCCGTACCGAATCAAATCTAGGCTTAACCTTACGCTGGGGAGATGACTTGAACCAGTCTTTCGGGCAGATCAGCAGCCATGCTGGACACTACGGTCAATACAGTGTTTCAGCCAGAGAAGGTGGCAGCTGGACCGTTTTTGCAAGAGCACAAGCGGGTTACCGTCTGAATGACTTGAGTATCGAAGGCGATTTGCCTTATGACTCCTATATTCAAATGAAACATCAGCAAGCGAGCGCGAGCACCGGCGTTATCTGGGCCTTTCCCGGCTGGTCAGTTAGCTGGAGTTTTGATTTATATAGCAAAGAATATGAATCGGACCCACAAGACTGGCATGGTTACGGCGTGATCAGTTATAGCTGGCTGATGTAACGCCTATATGTGCGATAAAAAGTGGCCAGGTTAACCCGGCCACTTTCGACAATCCATATCACAGCTTAACGCTGTTCATTATTTATCGGCCTCAACCCAATGCAATACATCCTTAATGACTGACCAACGGGCTGTTTGGGGTTTAGCGTTTTCACCCAAAATCCAATAGTTGTAGAGAGTATCGACATAACCGGATGATTTTTGGATCTCAAGCCAACTATTGAGGAATGTTTGCAACGAAGCATTGTCTCTTGCGACCGCATACGATGCGGGGAATGACTTAATCTCTTCTCGATTATAAAGCGTGGTGTATTCTGGGTACAAAATAGTCCAGGTCTTACCCGCTTCAAGGCTGATCATTAACCCATCCCATGTTTTGCCATCATCTTCAAAGAACAAACGGTCAGATTGAATCATTTCAAACTCAAAGTTGGGAAACTTCTCTTCAAGCTGAGGAATAATAGAATAGCTGCCTACCGACGCTATTTTAATCGTGCCCGCCTGGCGCAACATTTTATCGGTTTTAAATTCATCGGCTCGATGATCTTTCACCACAAATGAGTAATGAAGATTTAGCACTGGAGTGGTAAAACCGACGAACTCTATCCGCTTCGTGGTCATTTGCAGCCCTGAAATGGCAATATCGAACTGACCTTTATTGATGGCACTCAATACGTTACCAAAGGTATAAGGCACAAACGCAATTTTGACTTCCATTTCCGCCGCCAGCTTTTTCATTAATTCAACATCAAATCCGACGAGTTGATCTTGCGCATTATAAAAAGAAAATGGGACTTGGATGGGGTTATATCCGACTCTTAATATGCCACTTTCTCTTATCGCTTCTAAGTCTCTTGGGCCCGTTGCTTGTGCCAATTCGTCCCATCTAAAGGCGGTGACCTGATCGGGAACCTTCTCTGCTGCGCTCATCTGAGCCACCACTTCATCCATGTTGTATTCAGTATTAACGATACTACTGAGTAGCCAGCTAGACGCTAATAAGCTGACGCCGAATACCACTGGTGTTAATGCGCTATACATAATTAATCTTGCCATGCTGACTTTTGCAATGCCGACCAGCATCGCGGTACCACCCACGGCAAGAATGAATATATTCATCGCCGCTAGCAATGAGGTAAAGCGGCTAGTAAATAAGCTCGACACCATATAAAGCTGAAATAAATCCGATGACAGCTCAAGTGAATCGAGCAGCATTGGAATGGTTAAATATACACTACCAAATAGACTAATTAGGCCATTTATCGACATAGGTACATAAGTTAAAAAATCAATATCTTCACCTGAAAACCAAGCGGCAAACAGCACAAAAACAATGGTCAATAACTTACCCAGATTAGGAAAACTAAAGACTACAGGGATAATAATATTGGCATAGTCATCTGTTTGTTGATTACCAATATTATATTTATGAAACAATTCCTTAGTTCGCTGGATAAGCAGTGGGATAACAATAAAAATATTACCTGCAGCGAAAGCGGTAATCATGGCATCTTTGGCAATGCCAGTAATGTCTCGGTACGAGAAAGGGGTAATCGTCGCTAAAATCGCTGGCAATACCCAATAGGTTAAAATTATTGTCATCACCACATGAGCCACAAAATACACTTGCAGCTTTTGAAACTCCTCAAAGTCCATGGTTCCTGCCGTGGCAGCAGTCATGGCAAAAATACCAATCGGCATCAGTTTTACAATGCTTTGAGTGACCTTATTAAATGCCTCACCAAGCAGTTGCATTGGTCTCATCAAGGAATCTTTCTTGTCTATTGAGATAAGTGCAATACCGGTTGCAACACAGAACAATACTATCGCAGGGATATAACTATTAGACAGCGAGAAAAACGGATTTGAGGGAATATAGATATCTAATAGGTTAATCGAATTTGGATCTTCTAGCGCTGTTAAACTGAAGAACTCACCCGCTTGCCAGTCAGGAAAAGTATATTTTATCAGGTACATGGTTAGTAAACCAAACAACCAGATCACCAACATCAGCTTACCCACTTTAACGCCCAGCGACTTTGCTTGGACCATGGTTAAACTGCCTAAACTGGAGATAAGTGAAACGATGATATAGGGGATAATCGTCATTTGAAGCAGCTTGATAAACGCATCACCAATAACAGACATCCACGCAAGCATCTCACCAAAGAACAGCCCTGAAGCGATCCCGGCCGCAAATGACAGTAAAACCAATGTCGACATGCTCATCTTTTTTTTAGGTTTTTCTATCACCGATGTTGCGAGCTCGCTATCATCCTGTTTATCGGCTACCGTTGTTTTATCGACCATAATCAGCCTGTCCTTTTATTTGATGCTTACTTGAAGAGGCACAATGTCATCTTCAGCAATTGCGTCGTAATAGCATTCCACGTATTGACCAATTTTTTGTGCAGGGCTAAATAATGCTCTTGCTCGACGGCGACCGGCTTGCCCCATCTCTTGCTGCTTATCAGGGTCGCTCAAGATCCCTTCCATTGCTTTCGCCATCCCTAATGCATCATCCGGATCAAACATAAAGCCGCTGACGCCTTCCTCTACGACTTCCGGGACCCCATCAACATTGCTGCTGACGGTTGGTACTTCACAGGCCATCGCTTCAAGTAATACCATGCTAAATGACTCTCTATAGCTTGGTTGGATCATGCAATCAGCATTGGGGAGAAATGACTCCACATGCGTAACCGATCCCATGAAGGTGACGTGCTGCAAAATATCTAGTTTTTCACACTGCTCTTTAATCTTATCGATATAAGGCCCGCTTCCAAGTAGGACTAAACGAGCATTTACCTTTCTAAGTAGCAAGTAAAATGCCCTAACGACGGTATCGGTATTTTTAAGCGCCCTAAAATTAGAGACATGCATCACCACTTTTTCGTCATCCATTGCCATTTGTCGGCGGATATTAATGTCGGCACTTGTTGGGGTGAAAACAGCTAGATCAATGAAGTTATGAATCACTTCTATTGTTTTGTCTTTTTCAAAATGGCTATAAATATAGTTTCGTTGATAAACTGAAACCGTGGTCACTTTAGTGCTTTTATGAATACTAAATTTATTCAACGGGTAAAGTGGTTTGTCTTGACCAACAATAGTGACATCGGTGCCGTGAATAGTGGTGACGGTAGAAAATTTGTGGGTACTTATCTCACAGGCGAGATACGCACATAACGAATGCGGGATTGAGTAGTGAGCATGAACAACATCCAGTTGATATTGCTCTGCAACTTCGACTATTTTTGCAGTTAAAGCAAAGGTATATAAAGGATCAGAAAAAAGCGGATAGTTAATAGCTTCGACAGAATGAAAAAATAATCGTTGAGAATCTTCAATCAGCTTGAATGGTCTGACACTGGAAATAAAATGAACTTCATGGCCAAGCTTTGCCAAGCCAAGACCCAATTCCGTTGCAACTAAACCTGAGCCACCGATGCTGGGGTGGCACACAATCCCTATGCGCAATTTCGACATAAATTTACTACCACCTAAACAATAGTTAATAAAATGTTACGTACCGATAAAACTTAGCATTGATATAGAGTTAAGCCAAGTAGTATGAAAAATATACGCCCTCTCTTCGACCATTATTCACATGAATCCGTAGATATTAGCCCCTTTTATCCCACCCGTAGCTGTCATCTCTATTTGCAAAATGCGAATAAGAGTTCTTAAAACAAAACAAAAAACACATAAGATGTTGATAAATAATGATTTTAATTATTGGCACGGCTTATGCTCTATTCAATTTACTTTGATAACGTTACAGCGAGAGAAGCATTATGAAAATATCCAAATCTATTTCATCTAGCTGCAGTTCACCTTTAATTCTGAGCCTTCTTATATCAGCGAATGTTAATGCGTCTGAGCCATTTAGCGCTTGTCCAACAGAAGCTTTTGTCATTCAAAAACAATCAAATACTCCAAAAAGCTACGGCGTAAACTTAGCCACGGGTAGCTACACCGTATTGTCAGACGATATGGGCACAGGTAGCGGCTACAACGGTGTCGGTTTTAACTATCATGATAACTATATTTACGGTTGGGATTATTCAAATGCGACACTGGGCCGAGCTGGCGATGATTATCAAATTGCTGCTCTTAATGTTATTAAAGATGCATCCGCCGCAGCGGCAGGTAATTTTTATGTTGGTGACGTTGCGGTGACTGAAAACATTTGGTATGGATACCGTAAAGGTAAAGGGATGTTTAAAATCCCACTCGATAACCCTGCCAGTTACAACATGACAATCATTCCCGGCAGTAAGAATTTTGCCAATTATAATATTACCGATTTAGCCTTTCACCCTACTGATGGCTACGCCTACAGTATTAGCAATGGCTCTACGGGTAAGCTACTTCGCATCGATACGACTACCGCAGAAGCTACCGATTTAGGCCCAGTCATCACCTCTAATTCAGGTAACTTTATATTTGGCGCACAATTTTTTGATCCTGATGGCAACTTATATGTCAGTAATAACAGCAACGGTAATATCTACAAAGTTAACGTAGAAGAAGCATCTCCTAGTGCTGTGCTATTTGCTTATGGACCCGCCTCTTCTAGTAATGATGGCGCACGATGTGCTTTAGCCGAAGTTACCGTTGGCGAGTCAGTCGATTTTGGGGATGCACCTGATTCATACGGGACACTGCTGGCATCAAACGGTGCCCGACACGCAATGTCAGACAGCCTATACCTCGGTGCCTCAGTGGATAATGAATCCGACGGATATGTCTCCCCTTTATCTGATGATGCCAGCGACAGCTCTGATGATGAGGACGGCGTTTCAATGCCAACAGGTTTTGAGCTTGGTGAAAGCGCCATATTATTGGTTACAGCAAAAGGTGGAGACGGTTACCTCAACGCTTGGTTTGACTGGAACCAAAATGGCGCTTTTGATTTAGAAGAACAGATCATTTTGGGCGAACCGCTCGATAACGGTATCAATACTATCAGTATTGAAGTACCCACTTGGGCTAAAGAGGGACCCACTTGGGCACGTTTTCGTTTAAGTACCCAACAAGATATCACTGCAACAGGCGGAGTCGGAGATGGCGAAGTTGAAGACTACGCCGTTACTCTCACTGAAACAGGCGTTACCATCAACTACTACCCTTCATCGTCAACTTATACCACCCTCGCTTATGAGGATCTGTACCCAGATCAAGGTGACTTCGATATGAATGACGTAGTGGTACAGCTGCGTATTATTGAATATGTTAAAGACAATAAAGTGCGACGTATCGGCTTCAAAGCGCAACTGGCTGCAATGGGAGCCGCTTACCACAATGGATTTGGTGTGCATCTGCCTGGCGTTGGTCGCAATAAAATTAAAGAGTCTTTAATTAATTGGACTATTGATGACATTGCACAAGATAGTTCGCCGTTAGAGACCGGGCAAACCAACGCAGTTTTTATCTTCACTCAAGATTTATCTGATTACGTCACGCTTGAACAAGGCTGCGAATTTCTACGCACCGAAACAGGCTGTGAGAGTGCTTTCAGAACCACATGGTCACTTGATATCCCATTTGACAGCCCTGTGTCTGAGAGTGTCATTCCAGCATTCCCTTATGACCCATTCATCTTTGCCACGCCAAATACCGATCATGGCTCTGCGGCTAAAAATGCAGTGGGAGCAAATCCTGGTCGTCAACTGGAGGTTCATCTGAAAAACCAAGCCCCTACAGATAAGTTCTCCAGCAATTACTTTGGTTACAGAGAAGATGCTTCCGACCCTAGCGCTGGTCAATACTTCCAGAATAAAAATGGCATGGCTTGGGCAATTGAAATACCTGTCACCTGGAAGCACCCAAAAGAAAATCAACGCTTAGACAACGCTTATACCGAGTTTGTTGATTTTGCCGCCGACAACACGGGTACCACCAATCCAACTTGGTATGAAAATGCTAATCAAGCACTGATCTTTAACGATTAATGGAGAATGTCATGAAAACTCAACTTATAAAATTTATCTCAATGCCAAGCAGTCTAGTCGCATTCTCCTTTATTACTCTTACTGCATGCGGTGGCGGCGGTGATGGTGATAGCCCAACACCTGCACCTGTGGCGGTGACGCCAACACCAATAACAATAACGCCACCGGTGACACCAGATCCAGAACCAGCACCAGATCCAACGTCACTAGATGACTTAGTAGTCGATGCCGACAACGTAATGCAGGCTGCTTATATGCTAACCATCAACGTAGATAAAAGTAATCAAAGTCGTGGCTATTTTTCACTCTGTGATGATTATCAGAATCAAGCAGGAAGCTATACAGTTAACTTCGACTCCTGCCTATTTAGAGGCCCACTGAGCGACGGTAAGATCAGTAAACAGCTAAAAATTGCTAATCATGAGAGTCAATTAATTGCAGTTATCTGGTTCTATGAAGGTCAAAATCCACAATATCAGGAGTGGAGTTATATGGCCGATAACGAGGAACAAGTACTCACCATGAACTAACACCTCCCGGTAACAGCCACTTTTACAGCGATGTGCAACACCATGCATCGCTGTAATTTTTTGCCTTAGGTTATCTCACAAAGCTTAACTGGATTTTATATTACAGCCCTGAATATTAGGCAATACTAAAACGCTAGCTTCGCATTATGCAATTCGAGTTCAAGTTTACAAAAATAACAAACCTTGAATTTGACTCATATCGCTGCTCATTGAGTCATCCAAATGGGCGGCTTCAACGTATTGCTAATAAAGCCTTCAGCATGAGATTTTTATGCCTAGATTAATACCTAGCTTAATCGGCTATATTAAGATGTTTTTAAGCGCCAAAACAAAACGATACTCTGCAGCCAATATTGCATTACTAATAGGCAGTCTAACCATGAGTTTAATCAGTTACGCCAAGCCACTCGTCCTAGAAACCGCTGATAAATGGAACATCATTAATGATTCTGTTATGGGCGGGATATCGACAAGCTCAATCATTAATGATGGTGATATAGCCACTTTTAGTGGTGATTTATCGCTAGAGCGTAATGGTGGATTTGCCTCTACTCGAGCGAGTTTATCGAGTCCGTTGCCGCCAGAAGTACAACAGATAAAAATACGAGTAAAAGGTGATGGAAGAGAGTATCAGCTGCGACTTCGCACTGATGATAAAAGGGATTCTATCGCTTACACACGCCCCTTTAAAACAGAAAAAAACCAATGGCTAGCATTGAGCTTTCACGCAAAAGAGTTTGTAGCGGTGTTTAGAGGACGAACGATTAGTGCTCCGAATCTAAGACTGGACAATATTAAGCAGGTAGGTTTTTTACTCGCTGATAAGCAGCCCGGTAAATTCTCGCTTTCATTTAAAGCTCTTGAAGTGGAATAAGCCATCTCTTTAAAGCAAAAAAGCCAGGTTGTTAACCTGGCATTCTCATGTTAAACCCGCTTACTTTTCTTTCTCAATGAAATCATCAGTAAAGTCTGTTTCCCAATATTTATAACCTTGGACCGTCGCCTGTGCCGCTGCGCCCATTAAGTTAACTTGGTAGGTTTTGACTCCTGAGATATCGACAGATTGATTTGCCGATGCTTGATCGCCACTTTCATCATACTTAGCACTGGCTTCAGCCTGTGCTTGACCTTCATAACCGGACTCTTTATAACGTGTCAAAGGCTCCTTATTCATGAAAGCTTGAACGAATGCGAGTTGCTTCCAACCAATGCCTGCGCCAACGCCACCGGTTGCAAATCGATAATAGGATTTTTTGCCTCCCTCATGTAAAACGCAAACGCCACCACCGGTAGACAGTGCAAATAGATAAGTATTACTTCCAGTACAAACAACATAACCGACTGACTCAGCGACTGCTGACTTGGCTTCTGGGTGCTCCTTATAGATCTCTTGTAATGCAGCTTGAGTCTCTTCACGAGCATTCATCTTTTTATCATCGGGAGTGTTTCCCGTTGCGCAACCTACAAGTACCGCTGGAACTAGAATTGCCGCAAGCTTAAGTTTATTCAGTTGGAACATAGTTTTATCCTTTTGGTAAAACAAAAGAGCGTACAAACTCGCACGCGCATAAAAAGTGACATCAGCTAAAAACTTGGATTCAGGTATATAAGCTATAGCACAAGAATCAAGTTATTGATTCGACTATATATCACTCTCTTGCTTAACCAATGTTGAATCACTTTAACTAACATCTTAGGCGCAACTGCATTGGTAACCTTACAACTCAGTAATGCTGCTGGTTGTGGCGCTATACGGTAAAATTGATGGGATATTTAAAAATAAGCACATCCTCACTAAAAATGCACTTTTATTCATTAGAACTACTTTTATAAACAGCTGCTATTTTATCGTCAATTTACGATTGCAACTCTCAGCATTTAAAAAGCATTACCCATAACGACTGAACGCTTAAGTAATGATTGCTAGCCAGTAAACTGAGATACCTAAGTGGATAGTGACCCTTAATCTTTAAAGGATTCCATAATCTCTGTCACTTCATCAATATGCTCGATAAATAATGGCACTAATTGTGGATCGAAATGCTCACCGGCTTCTTGTTGCAGTAACGATACCGCATCTTGTACTGTCCATGCTCGCTTATAAGGTCGCTCGCTAGTAAGCGCATCAAACACATCTGCAATCGCCACGATACGACCTATACGAGGAATATTCTCCCCTTTTAATCCGTTTGGATAACCTGCACCGTTCCATTTTTCATGGTGGCTAATGGCCACTATCTTGGCCATTTGTAACAGTTCTGATTCATTGTCACCGATGATCTCAGCCCCAATTTGAGCATGCTTTTTCATCTCAATAAACTCTTCATCCGTCAGCTTGCCAGGCTTACGTAATATCGCATCATTGATACCTATTTTACCAATATCGTGCATCGGCGCCGCTGCCATTAACATATCAGCATCGGCTTCACACATTCCTGCGGCTTTAGCCAATATATGGGTGTAATGACTCATTCTAATGACGTGCATACCTGTTTCATTATCTTTGTATTCAGCTGCTCGTCCTAACTTTTGAATGACTTTTAATTGCGTATCGGCAAGCTCCGCAGTCTTTTGTTTAACCTTAATGGCTAACTCTCTACTTTGGTTAAAAAGCGCTAACTGAGTGCGTACTCTTTGCATCACTATCGGTGGGTTAAATGGCTTAGTGATGTAATCAACAGCGCCCAGTTCCAACCCTCTTAATTCATCCTCAGCGGTGATTTTTGCGGTAACAAAAATGATAGGAATATGGCGGGTGGTATGATCGTTTTTAAGGCGTCTGCACACCTCAAAACCATCAATGCCTGGCATCATAATATCGAGTAATATCAAATCCAAAGGTGACTTATTAGCGATTTTAAGTGCTATCTCGCCACTTTTAGCCACTTTTACATGATAATCATCCTTTAACATACCCGCTAAAACATCAATGTTAGCCGGTGTATCATCGACGACGAGTAAGGTTTGTAGTTCCATCACATCCTTCCTATATCGTTAAAAATCTAAGAGTTCAGTTCAGCTCATCTCGTTAGCAACAAGAGTTTGCATCTGTATTGCCACTTTTAATGCCTCATCAAACTCATAATCATCTAACTGTTTCTCTAATTTTTTAAACAAGTTTAATAGTGGCTTAGACGCCAAAATTGAGCGTTGTTCAGCGATCAGTTCTGTGGCTGCTATATCAAAATCGTTGAGCATATCGATAAGTTTATTCAGAACCTCTGCCGCTTTTCCAGCATCAAACTGAGTGGCAATATCAACCACTACCGACTCCGCTAACCGCACTGTTATTTCGCTACAGACTAGCGCAAGTTCCTCCACTAATAATGGATAAGTTTCGCTAGCGGTGATATCAGATGCTTTATCCTGTGCATGCTCTGAATCTTGCTCTAAGCTCTCTGCAAGTTTAGTCAACTTTAGCGCACCAATCGCCCCCGACACGCTTTTTAATGTATGAACAAGCCTCGCCGTGGTCACCGAGTCATTAGCAGATAAACTGGCATTAACCTGCGCTGAAAAATCCTGTTGCCCGCTAACAAATTTATGCAACAGCTTTTTGTATAGACGACTTTTATCCTGAGTACGACTTAAACCGAGCTGCGTATCGATATGTTTAAACAGACCAAAATCCACCTCGTTATCCGCTTCATTTGGAACATGTCCGTGCAACAACGCCGGATTTTTAGGCGTTACCCATTTCGCAATGGTAACGAACAACTCATCGACATTAAGTGGCTTGGGAATGTGATCATTCATACCTGCATCGAGCGCTTTTTCTCTGTCACCTGCCATCGCATTCGCCGTCATGGCGAGCACCGGCAAATGTTCAAACTGCGCTTGTGCGCGAATATGTCGAGTGGCAGTATACCCGTCCATTATTGGCATTTGGCAATCCATCAACACGCCATCAAATTCCTCTTTCGCGAGGAAATCGAGCGCTTCTTGACCATCGTTTGCCAGTACAGAGCTAATACCATTACTGGTTAGCAACTCAACAATCAGTTCCTGATTTAAGTCGTTATCTTCAGCAACCAATAACTTGGCTCCAGCGAGTTGAGCCAAGGCGATATCCACCCGTGTTTGCCTTTGGCTTAAGCGAGTCTGTTTTCGCGGCGCAAAACCTAAAGCGGGTAGTAGTGCATCCCATAACGTTGACTGCGTTACTGGCTTAGTCAGCACTGCGTCAATCGTCACATTTGCAGCATCCAGCAATAGCTCCTCTTTGCCGTAGGCTGTCACCATCACCACATGGGGCGTTATCGACGCTGGAAGCTGCTCTATAAATCGAGCAACCTCAATGCCATCAAGCTTGGGCATTTTCCAATCAAGCAAAGCAAGTTGGTAAGGTGACGCTTCACTCGCTTTAAGCATTTCAACGGCTTCAATACCATCTTTAGCGTAATCAACTTGCACTTTTAACGTTGACAACATCGCTAATAAAATCTCTCGAGAACTGGCGTTATCTTCAACGAGTAACACTCGAACATCTTCCAAATTCCCTTGATAAATCGGCGCGGTGTCATGATGTTCGATAATTGGGAATGCACATTCAAAATAGAAACGACTGCCGATATCTAACTCGCTGGAAACGCCAATTTCACCTCCCATCAAATCTGCTAGGTTTTTACATATCGCAAGCCCCAATCCAGTACCACCATATTTTCTGGTGGTTGACGCATCAGCTTGTGAAAATGGTTTAAAAAGGTCCTGTTGTTGCTCAAGCGTCATGCCAATACCACTGTCAGTGACTGAGAATTTAAGGGTGATCTCATCATCTGTCAGTGATTCAGTATTGACCGCAAGAATGACGCTACCATGTTCGGTGAACTTAACGGCATTATTCGCGAGGTTGGTCAGTATCTGCGCTAACCGGAGCGGGTCTCCTTTCAACATTGCCGGGATAGTCGGGTCAATATCAAATAGTAGCTCTAACTCTTTTTCGGCCGCCTTAATCCCGATCAAATTAATAATGTCATCGAGTACATCTTCTAGTCTGAAATTAATGGTTTCAAGGTCCAGTTTACCCGCTTCAATTTTAGAGAAATCGAGAATATCGTTAATGATCCCAAGCAGTGATTGGGCTGAGCGATGTGATTTATCGATATAGTTGTACTGTTGACGCGTCAGCTCCGTTTTTAAAGCAAGATGTGTCATACCAATAATCGCATTCATTGGAGTACGAATTTCATGACTCATATTCGCTAAGAAATCTCCCTTAGCCCGGTTGGCATCATCCGCTTTTTCAATGGCCGAGGCTAACTCCCTCTGCAGCTCTTTCGACTCGTTAATATTAAGATGCACGCCACTAATTCGGCCAGCATATCCATCTTCGGTATAGTGATGAACTTGGCCAATGCTCATTATCCAGTCATAACTACCATCTTTTCTGCGCATTCTAAATTCACGTTTCAAGATCTGTGGGTTCGACTGAGTCTGTGCTCTTAAATGATCAACGACGAGTGCCTTGTCATCTGAGTGTATTAACTGCAGCCATGTCTGCTCACCATTAGTCAGCGCTGACCATTGGTCGTCATCAATACAAAGATCCTGTACATCATAACCAAGCATATTGGCATACATACGATTAATGACCACTTTGTTGTCTTTCGGGTAGTAGTCCCACATCCCCATCCGCGCACTTTCCGCTGCCACCGTGAGCTTGTCTTCAGATAGATGTAATCTATTTTCAGCAAGTTTTTGTTCGGTAATATCAAAGATAGTACCATCAAAATAACAAGCGTTATCTACGGTATCCTGGACAAATTGGGCTTTAATCTGTAGAAAGCGAAGCTCATCTGACGCGGTAATAATACGCACATCTCGAGTCACAAAACTGTGTGTTTTATATGCTTTATCTAGCGCTTTTCTAAGCAGTATCATATCTTCTTTAACAACCATGTCTGCAAAGCTTAACCGTGGATTCTCGCCGAGGAAATCACTATCTCGGTAGCCAGTAACGACTTCAACATTTGGACTTAGGTACTCCAGTTTGTAATCAATGCCGTCGGCGATATTAATTTTATAGCGGTATACCACGCCTTGAATATTTTCCAGTAACACCTGGTATTGCTGCTGATTTTCTAACATTTCTAACCGGACATTTTCCTGCTCGCTAATATCCAATAATGAGAAACGAACCTCAGTCACTTTTCTTTCACTATCAAAAGCAAGATCGGTTGATATTGAAACAAACATCACCTTTTCATTAGCATCATACAGTTGTACACGGGTATCTTGGGTGTTAATGCCCTTTAACGCTTGCTGATAAACATCATCAATTAGACGGTTTTCTTCTGTTGCAATATCGCGCCAATTTAGGCGACTAAACTCTTCTCTTTCAATGCCTGCCAATAGAGAAAATTGCCGGTTATGTTTTATAAAATTGCCGCTAGGACCCACAGAGGCATAGGCCACCACCGAATTTTCGTAAAGATCCCACAAGGCCTCTTCCCTATCTTTAAGCTCCTTGGTTCTGAGATTAATCTGGCGCTCAAGATTTTCATTATCGACCTGCAACCTGTCATGTACCAATCGACCTATCTTTACCCCACCAAATGACAGCAACACGCACAGCAATACAATCGCCGACATAATCCCAATGATGATGTTTTTAAAGAAGAAGTAGTTACTTGCGGCTTCATCTAAATCCATTTCGGTGATAACACCAAAACCATAGCGGCTATCCCAATGCCAAGCGCCAATAACCTCTTTGCCACGGTAATCTTGATAGCCTTTGTAGTTGTGACCATCCATGCGAATACTTAACTGATTAGCGCTATAAGTTAACGGTTTATCATTATGCTCAGCGCTTGCAGGCCTCTCAGGCGTAAGTATTTTTCCAGGATTGGTCACTCTAAGGTTTAATACGGACATCTGCCCAGGTTGCACTAAACCAAGCGATTGAAGTTCTTTTTCAAAACGGCTATGAGATAATATGTAACCTTCTTGCGACACGAAATAGGACTCGCCAGTTTTGCCAACCCCTGCACTTTCGGCTAGCTTGGCAAACTCAATATAAGGATCAATGCGCAACATTAACACAGCCAATACTTTGCCTTTAGCGTCTCGAATTGGGCTCAGAACGAACATGGTAGGCGTTTGTGCCTGCTCAATACCATACGGATTTGTCAGTATGACTTCAGAACGTATTGGTGCTGTAATGACCGTTTCTCCCGCGACTGCACGGGCAAATATTTTTGGCACTTTGCGCGCAACAATATTTTTTTTGGCTATGTTTTCATCTCTTTTTGATGACAGATTAATCCCCTCTAAAGAGGTGATGAAAAATCCTAAAGAGCCGAAAGATTTGCTATATCTTTCATAGGCTTCTCGCGACCATATTAGATTATCGCTTTCAATTAAGCTGTCATAAGCTTCAGACTCTGTAATTAACTCTAAGGTTCGGTTTTGTAGTAGCGGGTTGCTCGACACTGCGGTGATGCGAGACTCCCAGCCTTTCACCCAGGAACTTAAGGCAACATCTGTGGTTTTCGTTAATGTTCTTAGCGCCTCACCACTTTTATTAACCTCATGATCATAGGTAATAGATAATCCTATAGCACCGACTAACTGCAGAATGAGGGTGAATACCAGCAGTGAAAGGCCAGCAAATATACGGTTTTTTCTTAGCTTGAAAAAGATTGAAATATCTTGATTTACAGCACGTTTGAGCTGCAAAAATAGCCCAAGGAGTAGAATAAATAAGCCTAATAGGGTGATACCGATAAAGACATTTTCCATTACCTATAGACTCCTTTACGCTAGCACGACTCAAGCCATTATTTAATTAATAAAGACTCATTATTAGAGACTATTTCTCTTGTTTAAGAATTTCCAATCTCTTGATTCTAAGTAGAAAGAGGCAAATACCATGTACACACCAACAAAGAAAAGTTGCAATATTCTAAGATAGAAATTGACCGCAACATCTTTGTCTGTAGAGGACACGGTAGAACCTACCACCACCAATAATGCAGAAAGAATTCCCGCAAACAATGGTGCTTTAGCGGGATCTGCGTATATTTTCTGGCCGAAGATCAGCGCCGCAAGCATCGACATACCTATGTAGAATGGCAACTCTGGCACTATCGTCAATAAGTTATAAAAAACAATCGCCAGCGCTCCGCCGATACCGTTAGTCACCAGTAAAAACAAACTGACTTTAATGCTCTTCGCACCTGCCGCCTGCAATGACAGGATCGCAATAAAAATCATGGTCAGTAACGCTCCTGAGATCTCTAAAAAATAGAAAAAACAGATCACTGGGAAGGCCAAAATCAGCGCTCGAAACGCTTCATGAGTACGTTCATCATGACTTTGTTCAGCCCCTGCCAACGACTCCCTCTCAGGAGAAAGATCCGGCAGTAGAACGTGCAGCAGTGCAAAGATGCTAACCGCAACGACCCCAGAAAAACTCAATCCAACGCCCACCATCAGCGATGCGCCAGGCTGCAATAAACCAAGGTAAGGTAATAGTAGCGTTGCTACGATAAAAATCGTCGCAAAGAAATTCCACTTGGGGTTGCTAAAGAGGTAATAAGCCCAAAGCATCATCATTGCGAGTAAGGGCAGTAATACCGCAGGATATTGCGTCGGGCCAAAACTCACCAACCAAGCAATAGCGATGGTACAGATCATCGAGATCAGTAGTTCATAGACGGTTTGCACTGTTGGCTCTTTTCTATCAACCAAAAATTTGGCAACGAAAACCGGCACGATAAACGCTAACGGCCAAGCCCAGATCGATGAAATGGCCACAGCAAGACCAATTCCGAGGGTAAACCTAAGCACTCTACGCGTATAAATAGCCTCGTCGAGTGCTTCCTTATTAGCAGCAGCTATAAGCGCCTGCTCGCGGACACTATCTGACATAAGAGAACCAACTTGACACTCGGATCCAAGCGCGGCCAAATAGGTTAATCAATGAGTTATCTTTTGTGTAAACAATCACATCAGCTTGGCCACCCACTCGGCGTAACCCAACAGCTTCCTCTTTTGATAATACGATAGTGACTGGAAATCGTTGCGATTGTCTGAGCCAGCCCGTTTGACCAGAGATCTGTGCGAGCTTGCCTGTCTCTTCACTTTGTCCCCAATCAATACCGTAATCAATGCTACCCACCGTGGCTTTAAAAACTTCCCCTGGCGCATAATCCAAAGCGAACTCAACTTCATCACCAGCGGAAATATTACCCAAACTATTTTCTCTAAAATAAGCTTCAATCCAAACATCTTCTGAAGAGATAAAAGTCATTATTGGCTGGCCAGCGTTAGCATATATCCCCTCTTTCAATCTGAAGTTAGAGGCAACACCATCGGTAGGCGCGGTAATGGAAGTGCGTTGTAAATTGAGTTGGGCTTTTTCTAAGCTAAGCAGCGCAGATTTAACATTGGTATTATTTTCGCCTTCGGCGCCTAAGCGTTCCTTAGCCTTTGCTAAGTCTGCCTTTGCACTGGCCACGCCCGCCTCCGCTTTGGTTAATTCCGCTCGAGCATTGTCAGCATCCGCTTGTGACATGACTTGCTTTTCGACCATGGTAAAAATTCGCTTTGACTGCACTTTTGCATTTGTATAATTCGCCTGAGCATTGGTCACTTTCGCTTGCGCTGCTGCAACGTTTGCCGTTTGTGCCCCAACATTCTGGCCCGCCTTCTTCAAAGACTGCTCAGCTTGTTCTAGTGCAATTTCATAATCAGTAGTGTCAATCTTTGCCAGTACATCACCCGCCTTAATAAAGGTATTAGGTGTAGCCAAAATTTCTATAATCTCACCCGAAACCTGTGGGCTAATAGGGACGACATAGCCACGAATACGGCCTAAATCTGTTGAAGGAATAAAGCGGTCTGCAATTAAATGAAATACAAACAGAAAACTAACAATAATTAAAATGATATTGGTCGCTTTACGAATTTTATTGCTCTTTTGCTCAACGGGTTGACTGCTTTCTATCGGTGCATTTTCGGCCTGCGAGCTTTCAGTCTGTAGCGCCTGTTCTTCAGCCGTAGCCTTTTGTTCCGTCATATTAATCCCTATGCATAATCGGTGCTTTATACGCCAAAAAGAGCCACTAACGCGGGCTTGTTTTTAACCAGTTTAGTGTTAAAAATGCATAAAACTCAATATCTTTCTTAAATAAACTCGCTTCGATAGGGCGATGGTACTTAACAACTTAAAGAATGCATTGATTAGGAGGGAGTTGCCTTGCAAAAAAAAGAGCGTTATCAACCTGGGAACTACTTGGTCAATAACGCTCGAAACACTTAAATATGATAGATACGGCAGACTAAAATTAGTGAGCTTGTTTTACGTCCTCAGCCATACCTTTAACCGGTAAGACGTTCGGCACAAAATTGACTTTGGGTTGTTTCTTTAACGCTTGCTGTAAGTAATCCATCGCCTTTTCAAGCTGGGCATCTTTGCCAGTAAACGTGGCGTATGGCAGGTTATCGACTTCGATGTCTGGACTCACGCCACGACCTTCAATAATCCAACTACCGTCCATTGCATATTGCGGATACTCGGCAACACGTGCCATGCCTTTATCTGTTAATGAATTTCTCCCAGACAACCATACTCCAGCACCTGCGGTTTGCTTCCCGATAAGTGGTGCAATACCCAACGCTTTTACCCCTGCTGAGAAGGTTTCACCATCTGAATAGGTCAGTTGATCGGTTAACACCACTAATTGGCCATTAAAGGTTTGCTGCATGTTACCTGATGGTGTGCCGTGGGTCGGCGCCCAAAATGCCCATGTCCGTCTAAGTAGTTTTTCAATTATCCAACTATCAATATTGCCACCTCGATTACGGCGAACATCGATAATCAATCCATCTTTATCATAATTGGCGTAGAATTCACGCGCGAAGCTGGCGATATCACCACTGCCCATAGCGTAAAGATGCAGGTAACCAATTTTGCCATCGCTCGCATCATTTACAGCGCTACTGTTATGAGTCACCCAATCTAGATATCTGAATTTGGCGTTGGCAGATGCGCTGATAGGTTTAACGATAGTTTGGTGTGTTTTATTGCCACGTTTAAGTAACAACAGCACCTGCTTTGCGCTTTGATTGCGAATAAGGCGAGTCACATCAGCAATATTATTTAAGGTCTTACCATTAATAGCTAAAATCACATCGCCCACTTTTGCGTCTACACCCATCTTATTTAACGGCGCAGCTTGTGATGGTATCTCTGGATCGCCTTGGTAAATATGCTCAATAACCACACCGGCTTTAGTCTGCTCTAAACGGGCACCTAAGCTAGCCGATCTGGCCTTTTTAGGATCTTTTGCAAAATCACCGCCGCGCACTTGTGAGTGCAGAGAGTTCAACTCTCCCATCATCATTTTAAAGATATCATTGAGTTCATGACGATCAGTTAAGCGGTCAACTAAGGGTTGGTATTTAAGCTTGGTTTGCTGCCAATCAACACCGCGCATCTTTTTGTCGTAGAACGAATCTCGATGCATTAACCACGCATCCTCAAAAATTTGCTGCCATTCTGCTGCAGGTTGTATTGCTAACTGCCAGTTTTGCGTCTGCACTTTGGTGTGGTCGAGCTCTTTTGGCAGTTTGTCACCCGCATCAACAATCAACATCTCCTTCCCTTGCTTTGATTGCTTGCGGATAAACAGTTTTTTACTGTCGACAGATAATGTATATGAGCCTACATCTTTAGAAAATGTTTCTACCTTAGGGCCTAAAGCGGCAAACTTAACCACTTTCAACGATGATTTACGGCTACTCACGTCTTTGTCCAGTAAGTACAGTTTATCTTCGCTCAATTGCAGTGAGGAATAATTTCCCGCAGGCACTGGTACTTGCCATAACCTTGAAGACAAACCATCCCAATCAACCTGCGTTTCAGCCTTGTCGTCGCTATCTTTTTTAGGCTCACTCAATAGCTCATTAGGCTTTTGAAATGCAAAACGAGCCTTGCTGTTGAGTGCAATAGCAAAAATCTGCGTACGTTTGTTAAACATTGGTCCCAAATTTCTATCGCCCCAAGGCGAACTAGGGGTGGACACAAACTTACGGTTTGAAAGGAAGTATAGCCAATCTCCGTCTTTACTAAAGCTAGGTGAAAACGACTCATATTTATCGGTAGTGATCGATTGAGCTTTATCCTTTTTAAGCGAATAAAGTACGATCTGTGGACGCGCTTTACCTAATTCAGCTTTGGTTAAAGCCATAAACTGGCTGTCAGCGGACCAAACAATATCTGCATATGGGCCTAAGCCTTCACCTTGAGTAATGATCTTTTGGTTTCGAGACTTTTTTAAATCTAACAGCCAAACATTGCCATCATAATCATCGTGTGCCAAATAACGTCCATTTGGCGACAGATGCAGATCCATGCGCAGTGCTTTGCCATTTTTGGTTAACTGTTTACGCTTATCGCTGCCATTTGCGGCAAACTGCCAGATCTCCTGCTCGCCGCTAATATCACTAATACCATAAACCCACTTACCATCTTTGCTCATGAGCGCATTGCGGATCCGGCTATCTCCTGGCAGGGCAATTTCAACGAGCCTTTGACCGTCCGTTGACGCGACAACCACATGGCTGCGAGCAGTGATAACCACTTTATCACCTTGCGGTGTAAACCTTGTCGAAGTTGCGTACTTCATCGGCTCAGTGACCCAATGCTCACGCTTATAGGCAAAGTCAGAGGTAAGCTCTATATCAACCGCGATCTCTTTATTTGCCTCGATATCAAATAACTTAATATCGGCACCTTGTTGGAATACAATGCGGCCTTCGTTGAGTTTGGCACTTCTTACCTGCCACTCTTTATAATGCGTGTGTTGCTGCAGATCTTTGCCATCGATTGACATAGACCAGATATTGTCATTACCGTCGCTATCGCTGATAAAATACAAGCGAGATTGCCACAACATAGGTTGTCTAACTGAGCCATCATGTGTCGCTGCGAGCTGCTGCGCTTCTTGCTTCTCGCCTAATTTAAAACGCCAAAGCTCTCCTTTAGCGCCGCCTCGATAAACCTTAGCGTTGTCGCCTGTGGTTTGTAGGCCAAAACGAGTGAAATACACATACTCGTTTTGCTCGTCAATAACACCTTCTATCGCATCTGCTAGCGGTAAGTCAGTGGTCACTAAACTCAAGGGATCAACCGTCCGTAATACCCAGTAATTGGCGGGACCAAAGGCATTATCAGTGGCATAAAGCACTTTGCCATCACTCGTCCAGCCTTGCACTCTCACACGAGAGTTTTCGAAACTAACGCGCTTGGCTTGCCCCCCTTCAATGGCAATAACATAGACTTCAGACGAACCTTCATAGTTAGCAACGTACGCAACAAACTTGCCATCGCGAGATATTGTCGCACCTAATTCTTCAGCCGGTAAACTGGTTAAGCGCCTCGCTTTTGACTCTCCAAGACCTTTAGTCCAAAGGTCGCCTTCAGCTGTAAAGACTAAGGTTTGCTGATTTAACGCTGGCGAACGAAAATAACCGGCTTTATCGCTAGCATCAGAGGCAAATGTAGGAGCTATATTGATAGTACCAAGGGCTAACATGCAACAGGCAAGTGAGTGACGAAGTTTCATCTAAAGAAGCCATCCTATTGTTATTTTTATTAATTGAGAGCAATCCAAGCCAAACAAAATAGCAAACTTTTAGCTACGCTTCAGTAAAATAACAACAAAGAATTATTAGCAAATGTGTTTTGTATTTAACTCACTGATATGTTGTAGGCTTTTGCTATTGCCCACTTTCAACTACGCTTAATCAGCTTAGTGATTTTTTTGCTGTGAAAGGCTTTAATAATTAACATATTCAACGAGGTATAAATGGTCTCAGACTATCAACGCCCTTCATTGCGGGATGATCCACGCGTTAATAAGGCATTACTGAATATGCCTAGCAGATATGCTAATAGTTATACTGAGGCACAGCTTGTCTATTTCAGGTTCGCGCTTGTCGATAATCAGTGGCAAAAGCACTTTATTGATCATCGAGGCACTTTTTATTTTCCCTTTATTGGTTGGCGTTTTTTCTACGTATTCCTGCTAGGCAGGAACAAGCGAGCGTTAAACAGAAAAGAGAAACAACTATCCGTGCTGATTTTTGCCCTTTCAGTGGTGTCATTTATTGTTATCTCAATGGTCTTTGGACTACTGTTACTTTACTTACTCAAGTCTGCTTTGGGGATCGATCTGTTTGAAAACAGCTCTTTAGGCATTTGGGATTGGTTTAAGAGTTAATACGATTCGTTAAATAATAAAGTGCCTACTCGATAAGCAGGCACTTTATTTTGGGTGTATTTGTTATTTCTGCTGTAGCTTGAGCAGTGTCTCTAATTCATTGAAGCGTTGATTTAACGGAGCATTAACCAACAACGTCGCCGCATAGTCACTCTTTATCTGCTGTAAATCACGCTCTGCCTGAGCATAGTCTTTTTGACTCATTAACTCAGATACCTTATTAAGGCTAGTGAGCAGTTGTTGATCTACCGCCTCCACCCTTACAGCATCTTGATTATCATCAAGGCTATTTGATTGCTGCATTAACGGAGTTTTCACCGCCTTTTTAACGTTATCTTCAGGCGATATATCAACCTCTAACGCTTGATTTGGAGACGCCATTCTCATCAACGCAGGAGCTGGACTGCCTTGCGGAGTCATCATTAATGAGGGTATCGCCTCATCACTGATATCACCCGTCGGTATGGGTGGATTAATCACAAATAGAGTGACGACCATAAGCACTGAAGCTGCAGATGATAGAGACCAGCGATGCTGACGCCAAAACGATTGGCTGTTTAACTTAGGTTTTACATTGGTAACAGACAAATTTAAAATAGCTTGATCAAGTTCTTTCGGCGGCTGTTCTTGCGCTATCTTTTGATAAAGCGCATGCACCTCTTTGCGAATGTTGTCATCATTATCGTTAATCATATTCCACCTCTTGCCACTTTAAGTCGACACAGGCCTTAAGGCCTTTTTGGGCATAACGGAGACGACTCTTAGTTGCTTCAAGTGTCGCGCCGGCAATATCGGCAATCGTGGCTGCGGTAAAGCCCATTTCAATATTGAGTAGAAACGCTTCTTTTTGAACATGGGGCAGATCTTTAACACAATTTTTGAGCAGCTGAGCCTTCTTCTGCTGCTGTAATTGTTGCTCTGGCGTGTCAATGGCACTGGCTAGCATTGCATCAGGATCTTGTTCAGTATCATAAACATCACTGAAACTACTCTCAGGCTTTTTAGCTCTGACATGATCAATAATTAGGTTATGGGCAATACGGTATAACCAGGTCGTAAACTTTGCTTTAGCCTCATAGGCAGAGGCGGCTTTAATTACCCGACTCCACGTTTCTTGGTACAGGTCTTCCGCAAGTTGGTTGTCGTAAATCTGTCGTACAAAATAGCGATATAACGGCGCTTTATGTTTGTTATATAGCAATTCGAAAGCGCGAGTATTACCGTCTGCATATTGCAACATTAACGCTTGATCAGGATCAGCATCTAAAGGTTGTTCTACTGTGTGAGTGGGCTGTAACACACCAAGGTCCTTACCAAATATCTTATACAGTAAGTCTGCATCGGCGCAGGTTATTTGTCTATAGCACACATACGGAAATATATTGCCCAAGCAAGGTCAGTGTTGCTCTCTGGCAAATGACGGGACAATACTGCCAATGCAGTAAATGATAAACGCGCATAAAAGATAGAGTCAGATTAATTGAGGAGGTTTACAGCGGGTGTTACATACATAAAAAAACCGCAGTAACATGACTGCGGTTTGATGTGATTAGCGTTGTTTAAGCAAGCTTTGCTTGTAGCGCTGCATCTTTAGCTTGAACCGCTTCAGCTGACTTAGCACGCTCTTCTTTCACTGCGACAGCAAGTGCATCATCGGCGACGGCTAACATTTGCGCTGCAAGATAACCCGCATTTTTAGCGCCAGCGCTGCCAATAGCAACTGTTGCCACTGGCACGCCACCAGGCATCATCACTGTTGATAAAAGTGCATCATGGCCTTGTAGTGGACCACAATCAATTGGAACACCAATCACAGGGCGAGTAGTGATACCAGCAACGGCACCCGCTAGATGTGCTGCAAGGCCTGCTGCACAAATAAATACTTTACATCCACGCGCTTCAGCGTCAGTCACGTAAGCATGAGTCGCCGCAGGTGTACGATGCGCCGAGGTCACTTTAGCTTCAAACGTAATGTTAAAAGTCTTTAGTACATCTAAAGTCGATTGCATTGTAGGCAGGTCAGAATCAGACCCCATTAATACTGCAACAAATGGTTTGCTCATTTTTAATCCTTCCGTAGGGCGGTACATTATTATATTTGCGCGCATTATAATGATAATAAGTGCAAAGAGTAAACAGGCTTCCCCCAAAGCCAATGCCGTAATTATCCCTAAGCTTTGAATGGACTGCAAATAACTTATTAGTACATATGTATAACAAATTATTACGATAGCGACAGAGCCGTTAATTTTACGCTGCTAATGCGCTTGCAACGAGCTATACAATTAGGTTTATTCATCTCAAGCTCATCAAACAGGCTGATAATGTATCATTTTGTAGAGGCGACGAAGCCATGATGAGGCAAATAGGTCAATCAAGGGTTTACGCATATATTGACTCTAATCGCTCGAAATATGACGGTTCTTCAATCGAACCGTTTTGTTAAACTGACTTAATACGCTGTCCACCAATTTTTATTATGCAAGATCATTTCTTTCACTAAATTCGCTTGTTTGAGATGTTTTTTTTGCCTATTATTTAAGTTAGTTATGATTGATTTAGCTAAAGTAACTTTTAGTAACAGTATTTTTAATCTGAGTGCCTTTGGTTAGAGTCTTTTCATGTTTTGGATGCAACAAACAAATGGTTTGAACAAATAGAATAGGATATTCATGTTGCCCATCAAGGATAGTTTAAAAAAGAAGAAAATTGATGCGCTGGATTTTAAGACACATCTAGCTTTACTCGGCGTGCCTTTACTCTTGCTTTTTATCTGTTGGATTATTTTCTTTAGTATTAGCGCAAATCAAAGTTCTGTCGCAAATTTACTCCTGATAAGTATTATCTATTTATTCGGTTACAGCCTGAATTACTATTTCCATCAAGGACGACTCAGTCGACTATGGGAGCACCTACAGCAGGTAGTTCATGTCAATGAGACCACCTTTGAGTTAGTTAATATTGCTAACCAATATCAAGATGAAACCGCCTTTCTGAACGCGTTACTCAATAAGGCCGTTAGCTGTATTGACGGTGCCGAAATGGGAACAATCATTCGGGTTGAACCTGATTCTGGTTCCTTATCATTTGAGTCTGCTGTGGGCATTGATATTAACAAGCTGAGAAAGCTCAATATCCATTTGGAACAATCTTTCGAATATCGGATAACAAAAGGTAAATGTGACCGAGTGGTGGTCATTGACGACATGGAAGCCATTAATGCTCACAGTTCGCTAAGCTCTTCAGATCAAGATGTCTTGCTTGAGGCCCCCTCAATACCAATACGCTCAACACTATCAAGCCCAATTCATATCGATGGTAAGCTTTACGCAATGCTAAATTTAGACAGCGGTAAAGTAAAAGCCTTTAGTCATTATGACCGAAATCTGGTCGCTATATTGACTCATGAGGCGGCGAACGCGATATCTCTTTACCAAAAAACACACAAAATCAATACGCTAGCTAACTTTGATAGTTTAACCGGTTTATATAATCGTCAGCGCTTTGAAGCCCTCGCTAAAGAATGGACCTTAAAGCCCCATTTTGGCAGTTATTTAGTATTAATCGATATCGATAATCTAAAGACAATTAATGATCACCACGGACATCAAGCCGGCGATGCCGCACTGCAGAAAGTAAGCCGTGTACTGAAAGCTCAGTGGCACCAAAAGCAGTTAGTCGCCCGTTACGGTGGAGATGAGTTTATCGCCCTTTGCCATGGTCCATTAGAACGTATAGAAAGCGAGATCATTGCAATAGAGGATGACCTCAGTGAACAAGGCGCTGTCTCGTTTAGTTATGGGGTTGAGCAATATAACGGCCAGTGGAATAAAACCTTAAAGGCCGCAGATGAGGCGATGTACCGTAATAAACGGGGCAAAAAATAGCGACACGCAAATCCGTTTTAGTATTGTCTCTAACGTTGCTGAGGTCGCTTCTTGCTCTCTTGCTTACTCAGTAATCGTCTTTAAACTGCTATGAACATCTTGGCTAAGTCTGGACATTTCACATGCTCGATCGTTAATACTCGAAGTTGAAGTTTGTTGTCCCTCAATACTGTCGTTAATATTACCGGTAAGGGTGTCAACCTAATTTTAGGACTAGACAACATCAATTAATTTGGAACCTGTTTATCTACCCAAAAAACAATCGCCACAACCAAGATGAGTCAAGATCCTCTTCGCATTGTCTATACTGACCCGCATAACGCTTAGAGCGATCGTCGACTTTTTTAGCGACTTTAATTAACCAGGCTTTTTGGTTATAAGTTTTACGCTTATAGCCGCCCCAGCCTTCATGATAATTTAGATATTGATTACGCGCGTCCCACTTAGACACCCCGTTAATTTTATTGGTCTTATAAATAAACCAACCCATGAAATCCATGGCATCATCAAAATCACTGCGGCTTGACCAAGAGTTACCCGTCTCTCTCACATAGTCATCCCAAGTCATGGTTTTAGCCTGAGCATAACCATAGGCGTCACTCGCTCTACCTGTCGGTATGAAACCTAAAAAATACTCCATTGGCGGCGCGGCATTATGTTTAAATGAGCTTTCTTGATACATCATTGCCAGTGGAACGTGCACAGGTACGCCCCACTTTTCTCTGGTATTTTTGGCGGCGCTATACCATGAACGATTCTCTTGAAATATCGAACATAGATTTTCGGGATCTTTGGGAGGAGGAGTTGCGCAACCAGTTAAAAATGTTGCCAAGATAACAGTCGCAAGTAATGCAGGCCATTTCATAAAAATTGATACCAACGGACAATAATAGCAAAGTGCTAGTGTCACATTGATAGCTTAAATATGCAATTGGGGTTTAATTAAATTGTGTTAAAAATCAGACCGTGAAATACATTATTGCGACCATTATCTCGACGCAGGAAGCTCACAATTGTAGGACTCTTGTTGCCATACTTCTGGTTGCCAAAAGCCACTATCCTTACCTCTATAGACTTTGTCGCTATTAAACTTAGCGGCTAAGTGATAGCGCGTATTGGCTTCTACTACCACGATCAAATCTTTTGGGGTACGAGATGCCAGCGATACTTTTAAAGTGGGTGAATCAATCAGCTCCGCCAGCGTAAAACGGTGTTCGCCAACGCTAAGGCGATAATTAGGCTGAGAAATCACAGGTTTTCCATCGAGGTGGGTAACGACTGCGCGATAGATCCCAAGCTCTGGTTCAGGAGCCAAAAAGCTTGAGACGGTGCCACACTGATGACTGCTATCAAGTTGCGATGCGCAGCCAGATAGCAGTAATACCAACATAGAGGCGTTAAGCTGTTTCACCGTTATTGCTCGAAGTAATCAGCGAGAAATTGATCAAAACTCACTTCATCAAGCGCTTCACTCGCCGCTTGCTTGTCGAGTGACGATCTTGCATCTTGCTCATACCGAGCCAACACAGAGTCGCTAATAGGCAAGTCTATAAGTTGCTGATGGTATTGCTGTGCAAGCTCTTTCACCCAATGACCGTGATCAACTTGCTCCTTTTGAAGCTTAGTCATGATCCGACCCGATAAAGTCTCATCAGGATTCACGACCGCTTTATGCCAGTGCGCCAGAGCCTTTTGATACTCACCCTCAGCACCGTCATCAAGCAGTTCTGCAATCGAGCCTAAGTTATCAAATAACGTTTCGAGCCACTGTGTCAACGAAATGTCTGCACCATTCTGACTCAAGACTAAGCCTGGTTTACGCCCTTCTAACACAACGGCTTGTAAGTTAGCTGAAATTTCAGCTTCTTCCGTTTCGTCGCTGTTGCTCGAAGGCTGTAATAAACAATTAAGCAGAAACATATCCAAAAAACGAATTTGTGACTTTTCAATACCAACCGCGCTATAGGGGTTAACATCAAGCGCCCTGACTTCAATATACTCAACGCCTGCACGCGCTAAAGACTCAGAAGGTTTCTCATTTCCTTTAGCGACTCTTTTGGCTCGTATAGGAGAATAAAATTCATTTTCAATTTGTAAAACGTTAGCATTAAGTTGACGATATTCGCCTGCGACTTTGACACCAATTTGGGCAAAGTTTGCCGATGGCATATTGATAGCGGCGTTCATACCATCAAGGTAAGAAGATAGATTGTTGTAACTAATGTCGAGGCTATCTTGTTCTTGATTGGTATAGCCTAAATCACTCATGCGCAGCGATGTGGCGTAAGGTAAATAAAGCGTGCCCTTGCCAATTTTTTCGAACGGTAGCGTCGTTTTTTGGTCTTTAATAAACGATCCGCATAGCGCGGGTGATGCACCAAATAAATAAGGTAACACCCATACCAAACGGCGATAATTACGAATAAGGCCAAAGTAAGAATCAGAGATAAACTCTTCTTTACTCAACGCTTTATTGGATAGTTCATAAAGCCGTGTCCAAAGATCGTCAGACACCGAAAAGTTAAAATGCACTCCAGAGATAATCTGCATGAGTGCGCCATATCGATAAGTTAATCCTTTACGATACAAACGTTTCATTTTGCCATTATTTGAACTGCCATAATCAGCAATAGGAATGTCAGCAACATCACCCACATAGCAAGGCATACTAACCGGCCACAGTTGCTGGCCATTTAAGTTACGCACGCTATACGCATGCGTGTATGTTAAATCTTCAACGAGTTCATCAATGTTTTCAAACACGGGAGTAATAAACTCAAGCAAGGACTCACTATAATCGGTAGTGATCCGCGAATGCATTAAGGCAGAGCCTAATGCTTCAGGGTGACTATCCGTTGCTAAGTGACCTGTCTTTTCAATTCTAAGCGCTTCACGTTCAATGCCTCGCTGCATTGATTTTAGTGCTTGACGACTTGTCGGATCCGACAGATCCCCTACTAATTCATTGAATGATTTCAAAATCTTATTCTCTAGTACGTGACTTTAACCTAAAGCTCATGACAGTCAGACCTGCTTTAACTGGCTAAACTTTCAAGTCATATCAAAATAGTCTTTACGTCACTGTCATGACGATTATAGATGAGGTAACCCCATTAACTAGGATTACCTCTTGTATATAGGGTCTCCCCACTTACTTTACAACTGTAAAACCTCAATTGGATAACCAAGTGTTGATAATTCAGACTCTATCTTGGCACGATCACCTACAACAAGAATAAGCATATCGTCGATTTTCAACTGGCTTTTAGCCAATGAATTCAACTCATCAAGTGTTATGTTATTAGTGATTTCAGTTTGCTGTTCACTGTAATTATCATCCAAATTATAACGTTGAATATTACGCATTAAACCCGCTTTTTGGTACGGAGTTTCGTAGTTAAGTGCTTTAGATTGTGAGATAGAGTTCTGCATAAAGCTAAGCTCATCCTCAGTCATCCCCGTTGCTTGGAATCCATTAATCTCTTTAATAAATTCCACTAACGCTTCGGTCGTCACATCACTACGTACACTAGCAGTCGCTTGATAGAAACCTTGCTCAGGTCCTCCCGAGAAAAAGCTTCTCGCACCATAAGTGTAACCTTTGTCTTCACGAAGATTGAGGTTAATACGGCTATTAAAAGCGCCGCCCAGTGGGTAGTTCATCAAGTAGGATTTGAAAAACGTTCCCGTAGCATCATAAGGCAACGCGCGTTTACCAATTTTTATCACTGACTGCGCCGCTTCTGGCTTATCAACAATATAAATTTTCCCGCCAGTAAATTCAGGAAGAACCGCTAATTCAGGAAAGGAAGTTTTAACCCCAGTCCAACCGTTTAACCCTGTAAGCTTGGATAGCATTTGCGCTTCGTTTAGATTACCAACGGCCACTATTTGCGCATTACCCGCGGTATACTGACGTTTATAAAAAGCTTTAACATCATCTAAGCTAATCGCTGTTACTGATGCAATTGAACCACCACTACTAACACCAAACGGGCTCTTATCACCGTATAACAGAGTACTAAATGCTCTTGAAGCCAAATAATTTGGCTCCGTTAATTGCCGTTGTAGGTTCTGTAATACCTGTTGTTTAACACGATCGAAATCAGCTTGATTGAATGCAGGTTCAAACAACTTCTCTTGGACAATTTTCATTGTCGCATCAAGATTTTCTGTTAACGATGAAATCTGCAATCGACTTTGATAGCCACTGGCACCAAAGCTGACATTACTGCCAAGCATCTCTAATGCTTGAGTCAGTTCTTCAGAACTGCGCTTAAGGCTCGATTCATTCATCATTGATGCTGTTATCGACGCTAAGCCTGCTTGTTCTATGTCAATAACGCGGTGGCCACCATTGAGGTAAACAACCACTTCAACGGTCGGTGTCTCGTTGGTTTCAGTGCCAATAACCTCAATATCATTGGCCAGTTTACCTTGCCAAAGCGTAGGTATTTTTAATACGGGTGCGGCACCGACTGGCGGCACAACGTTGCGATCAAACGCTGAAGTAATTTGAGGCGCGGCATTAAGATCTTGAACCGCAACGGCTGCAATCTTTTCAGTTGGCGCGACAAAGTTATCGGCTTTAGCAATAAGCTGTTTTTGCCCTTGAGGCACAACGCTCATCACCACCATCGGCTTGTCTTTAATATATTTGTTAAACACCCGCATAACGTCTTCTTTGGTGACATTGGCATAACGCGCCAAATCAGTACCAATCATATTAGGGTTACCAGAAAACGTTTCATTGAATGCAAGGCTTGAGACTTTTACCTGTACGCTTTGCAAACCAAAAATGGTGGCAGCTTCAAAGTTGACTTTAACTTTTTCAAGGTCGTCATCCGTCACGCCGCGTTGCTCAAATTCAGTGACCGAGTCACGCATGATTTTTTCTAAATCAGCTAACGTGCCACCCTGTGCTGGATTGGCTAATGCATACATTGAAAACTGGCAAGCCAATTCTTGACATGGATGACTCACACCTGCTTGGACCGCATAGCCATCTTTAACAAGATTTTTATAGAAGATTGATGTCTTGCCACCACCTAAGATGTTAGACAACAGATCCAAAGCGGGCTCATCTTCATGGCGAGCATATACCGTTGGCATTGCCATTTTAATCAAGGGTAAATGCACTCGATCTTCCATCGACAGATAAAGTGTCTTATCCAGTGTCACTAACGTTTTTACGGGCGCCTTAACTTCAGGACCAGCAGGGATTTCACCAAAATACTGATTAACCCATGCAAGGGCCTGCATCTCGTCAAAATCGCCACCAATAGTCAATGTGGCATTATTAGGACCATACCAGCGCTGAAAAAAGTGTTTAACATCTTCAACATCTGCTCGGTCTAAATCTTCTGGCCAACCGATAACAGGCCATGAGTAAGGATGACCTTGCGGATAAAAGGCTTGATCAAAGCGCTCACCCATACGGCCATAAGGACGGTTATCAATACGCTGTGCACGTTCGTTTTTGACCGTCTCACGTTGCACTTCAAACTTTTCTTCCGTTAGAGCCGGTAGGAAAAAGCCCATACGGTCAGATTCTAACCACAACATTTTTTCTAACTGATTATTGGGCACCGTTTCGAAATAATTGGTTCTATCGGTATTAGTTGTACCGTTAAGATTTCCACCCGCTTCAGTGACCATTTTAAAATGTTGTTCATCAGCGACATGCTCTGACCCTTGGAACATCATGTGTTCAAACAAGTGTGCAAAGCCAGAACGACCGACTAATTCACGTCCTGAACCCACATGATAAGTGACATCAACATGGACTAACGGATCAGAGTGATCTTCGTGTAAAATAACGGTCAAGCCATTGGCTAATTCATATTTACGATAGGGAATACCAACATCCTGTCCTGAAAAACTTACCGACTCCAGTAAAGTCACACCTGCAGGTAAAGTCGTTTCAGCCTGTTGTTGACCGGCACATCCAAATAACGCAGCACTAATTGCTGCGGCTAATATCCATTTTTTCAATTATTATCTCCTTCGCCAGAATGCGATATCGTTTTATCATCTGATCAGTAAGCTATGCTTGGCACTAGTATTACCCAGTCAGCTTGAAACAACCAGTGGGTGTTAATCAGTTTAAATCACTTACGACGTAAAAAAGGTTTTGCGATTTCTGCTAACAAAATATTTCCATCACCTTAATCAGCAATCATAGCTCATCTAGCCTACACCCATGAATCTATTGTGGTTTCTATAGTTTTTACAACCCCTATCACGATGTTGCGCGAAAGTTAACTGTTAATATAATTAAAACAAGCTTTTATATGACAATAAGTTATAACTAAATCGGTTTGTGATGCAAGGTGCTCTATCTATAGAATGCCAACGATTGGGTAACTAAATGTAAACCTTCACAGCATTGAAGTGTTAGTCTCCTAGCAAATGATTGCAATAAATTAGGTGGCAACCCTGCCACCTATACGCATGACATAAAAATAATATATTTGGAATATTGATAATGTGGCAAGTAATTAAAAACATCCCTTTTTGGCAAAAGGTATTAGCCGCCTTTGTACTTGGCGCTACTGTTGGTGTCATTTTTGGTGAATCGGCAACGGTATTAAAGCCTTTAGGTGATCTATTTATTAGCGCGATCAAAATGCTGGTCGCACCGCTTATTTTCTGCGCTATCGTGGTGAGTATTACCTCTTTAGGCTCAGAAGCTAACCTAAAACGGTTGAGCTTTAAGACGTTAGGCATGTTTATGTTTACCGGCACTATAGCGTCGTTTATCGGCTTAACCATTGGCTCGCTCATTGATATGGGCGGCTCAATGGAATTGGTTGCTACTGAAGTGAGCGAACGTCAGGTTCCTGGTTTTGCACAGGTACTGCTAAATATGATCCCTGTTAACCCATTTGCCTCTCTGGCAGAAGGGAATGTTCTCCAAATAATCGTATTTGCAGCATTAATTGGTATCGCAATCAATAAGGTTGGCGAAAAAGCTGCGCCCTTGAAAAGAACCCTTGAGGCCGGGGCTGAAGTGATGTTCCAGCTGACTCGTATGGTATTGCAACTTACTCCGATTGGCGTGTTTGGTTTAATGGCCTGGGTGGTCGGTGAGTATGGTTTATCCATGTTATTACCACTTGCCAAGTTCATCGGTGCTATCTACCTTGCTGCGTTAATCCACATTATTTTTGTCTATGGTGGACTGGTAAAATTCGCAGCAAAATTAAGCCCTTTACAGTTTTTCAGAAAAGCCATGCCAGCACAAATTGTGGCATTTACGACGGCATCAAGTTTCGGTACATTGCCGGCAAGCACGCGTTGTTCTGAATCAATGGGTGTATCAAAACGTTATAGCTCATTTGTATTGCCCCTTGGCGCGACCATGAACATGGATGGTTGCGGTGGGATCTATCCCGCTATTGCCGCCATTTTTATTGCCCAAATTTATGGCATTCAACTCGATATGACTGACTATATGCTGATTGCGGTAACGGCAACAGTTGCATCAGTCGGGACAGCTGGCGTGCCAGGCAGTGCCATGGTGATGCTGACGGTAACCTTAGGTGTTGTTGGCCTACCACTAGAAGGGATTGCATTTATTGCCGCTATTGACCGGATCATTGATATGATCCGCACAGCAACCAATGTCACCGGGGATATGATGACAGCCGTTGTTATTGGTAAATCTGAAGGACAGCTTGATCAAGAGCAATTTTATGCCGATGAGAGCACTAAAACAGCACCTGTAACAAGTTAGTAAGGTTACTGTGAAAGAAAAAGGCCGCAATTGTGGCCTTTTTATTTTATACTTTAAAATCATATTGCTAAGTGATTCATATTGAGGGTGTTTAAGTATGGCTAAGCTGTTTTTTATTCCACTGCTACTATCTCTCGCATGGGCGCTATTTCTTAATTACAACGGTGTGCCTCTAAAGAAGGGAAGAACCGGGTTTATCTATATTGTCGGCATTAGCATAACGATTATTTTGTCCTTAGGCTTTCTACTTTGGCTGACCGCAAACCAAAACATTCGTAGTTGGTAACCCACAAATAACCCAATATCGCTTACGCGCCTAGCTCGAAGACCAGGCGCTAACGGCATCAAACTAACGCTTCATCGTTTAATGACCTAGCGCCAATACCTGTATCACTCCAGATCACCACATCGCCCTCCAGCGCTGTCGTAAGCTCAACTTCTATTTCAAATTTAAAACTACTTTGTTGCAAGTAACCTCTAATGACGCTTGCACCACAAGCGAGGATTTTACGATAAGGCTGTGATAACTAAAGCTTGCAATGACACGGCCAAACAGTTGTATATGGAGAATGCTGGTGCATAGGTGATTAAGTTGTTCTTAGTATAGCCAAGCGCACGCTATCATTTTCTGCAGGCAAAAAAATCCCGTACTTTAAAAGTACGGGATTGGTTTAATTGAAAATACTATTCTAAATTTTACAGATATGCTTATCCCAGTACCGCAAGTAACACACCTGCAGCAACCGCACTACCCAGCACACCCGCCACGTTAGGGCCCATTGCATGCATTAATAGAAAGTTCTGATTATTTGCTTCAAGGCCCACTTTATTGACGACCCTCGCCGCCATGGGCACCGCGGACACACCAGCGGCACCTAACAATGGATTAATCTTACCGCCAGATAATTTACTCATGAGCTTGGCCATTAACACTCCAGTCGCGGTACCTATACCAAATGCAACAGCCCCCAACACCAAAATACCTAAGGTTTCAATTTGCAAAAACTGCTCTGCTGATAATTTAGAACCCACAGCGAGTCCGAGAAAAATAGTAACGATATTAATCAGCTCATTCTGGGCGGTGTTAGACAATCTATCGACCACACCCGACTCGCGCATCAAGTTACCTAAACAAAACATACCCACTAACGGCGTTGCTGCAGGAAGGAACAAAATAGTTAATCCTAATACCATGAGTGGGAAGATTATTTTTTCCTTCTTACTCACTTCTCGCAGCTGCTCCATCTTGATCTTACGCTCAGATTCTGTTGTTAGCAGTCTCATAATAGGCGGCTGTATAAGTGGCACTAACGCCATATAAGAGTATGCAGCAACCGCAATAGCACCGAGTAAGTCTGGGGCGAGTTTGGACGCTAAAAAGATAGCCGTTGGCCCATCTGCACCGCCAATAATCGCAATAGCGGCAGCATCTTGCATTGAAAACTCAAACCCAGGGACTAAATTCAAACCAATCGCCCCGAGCAAGGTGGCAAAAATACCAAATTGTGCTGCGGCGCCAAGTAATAACATTTTAGGGTTAGCAATCAATGCCCCAAAATCGGTTAATGCCCCCACACCCATAAAGATCAATAGCGGGAAAATTCCCGTTTCAATACCCACATGATAAGCAAAATAGAGCAGTCCACCTTCGTCGGTAAATCCACCATTAGGAATATTGGCTAAAATAGCGCCAAAGCCTATAGGTAAAAGCAGTAACGGCTCAAAACCTTTTGCGATAGCTAAAAAGAGTAATAAGCAGCCGACACCCATCATTAACAATTGACCTGGCGTAAAGTTGGCAATGCCGGACTCAGACCAAAAGGCGATTAATCCTTCCATGATGACTCCTATGCTAACGCTAACAGCTGACTACCAACTGATACCGAATCACCCTCTTTAACCCAAACCTGAGAGATCACTCCATCAGCCTCGGCTCTTATTTCCGTTTCCATCTTCATCGCTTCTAAAATAATGACAACATCACCCTCTTTAACCGTGTCACCAGGAGACACATGCACTTTAAAAATATTACCTGATAGCGGTGCATTTTGTTCTAACTTGACCACCAACGACTCAACGGCGGCAGTTGTCGCGGGTGCAGCAAAAGGAATCACATTTTCGGCAGAGCTTATTTCACTGATATCCCCCCCTTCGGCCACTTCAACGACAAATCGCTGACCCTGCACTGTTACAGTGTAAGTTGCTGGCCCTTGCTTATTGGCAGCTGCTAGCTCTGCTTTTTTTATTTGTTCGAGCGCTTTTGCAGCCACTTCAGGTTTGGGTTCAAATGCGTCTGGATTATTGCGATTTTTAAGGAATTTGAGTCCAATTTGCGGAAATAATGCGTAGGTTAATACATCATCATCCACCTCTGTTGATAGGGTAATAGCTTCAGCTTTGGCCTTTTCAGCTAACTCAAGACGTAACCTGTCGAGCTCAGCTTCGAGTAAGTCAGCTGGGCGACAAGTTATTGCTTCAGCGCCCGCTAAAACGCGTTGCTGCAGCTCGCTATTCACGGGTGCTGGCGTGGCGCCATATTCGCCCTTGAGTACGCCTTCAGTCTCTTTGGTAAGCGATTTATAACGCTCACCCGTCAGCACGTTAATCACCGCTTGGGTGCCGACAATTTGAGAAGTTGGCGTGACTAAGGCTATGAAACCTAAGTCTTCACGAACCCGTGGGATCTCTTCTAACACTAAATCTAACTTGTCTGCAGCGCCTTGCTCTTTTAGCTGGCTTTCCATATTGGTCAGCATGCCACCAGGGACTTGTGCACGAAGAATGCGCGAATCAATGCCTTTAAGTTCACCTTCGAAAGCTGCATATTTTTTGCGTACCACTCTAAAGTAAGCTGCTATCTCTTCCAATAACGCCATGTCATAACCGGTCGCTCTGTCAGTATCTTCAACCATTGCAACCAGAGTTTCTGTCGCGCTGTGACCATAAGTCTGACTCATTGACGAAATGGCGGTATCAAGTACATCAATGCCCGCTTCTATCGCTTTTTGGTAGGTGGCGGTGCTAAGACCTGTTGTTGCATGGCACTGCATAGAAACAACCAAATCTGTTTGAGATTTGATTTGGCTAATCATGTCAAAGGCATCGAACGGCTTTAATAGCCCGGCCATATCTTTGATACATAAAGAATGACAGCCCATATCTTCAAGACGCTTAGCCATGTCAATCCAAGTGTCCATCGTGTGCACTGGGCTCGTTGTGTAGGAGATAGTACCTTGCGCATGAGCGCCGACGTCAACAACAGACTTAACAGCGGTTTCAAGGTTACGCACATCATTCATTGCATCGAAAATTCGGAATACATCAACCCCGTTAGTGTGAGCACGTTCAACAAAACGGTTAACTAAATCATCAGCATAGTGACGGTAGCCTAAAAGATTTTGTCCTCTTAGCAGCATTTGTTGAGGTGTATTAGGCATGGCTTTTTTAAGCTCTCTAATACGTTCCCATGGATCCTCACCAAGATAACGGATGCAAGCGTCAAACGTTGCTCCGCCCCAAGATTCTAGCGACCAAAAGCCGACTTTATCGAGTAATGGCGCAATAGGTAACATATCTTCGGTGCGCAGCCGAGTAGCGAGAATGGATTGGTGAGCATCTCTTAAGACGACGTCGGTTAAAGCCAGTGGCTTGCTCATGGTAACTCCCTACTTATTTATGCTTTTTGGCGGTGCTGATGAATTGCAGAGGCGATAACGGCTGCCATTAAAGGACTCACTGCGGGTTTAGTTACCGCCGGTTGGCGAGCATTAACGGTTATTTTCTCTTGGGGGGCAGGCGCATATTTTTTAGCAACTAGCTTCATTCCCAAAATCAATATACCTAAAAATACAAAAACCAACGACATGCCGAGGATCATGATCCCCAGCGCATCGGTTAACTGTTCTGATATTGTTTCCATCTCTTCCTCTCTCCAGCCCTATATACACTAAGACAAAACGGTGCAACCAAATCAGTGTATGTTAGTTTTGTCGGCCCATTTTACGGATTATGTAAATATACTGGAATAAAACAAATATTTATTCACTAACAGTTCACATGTTATGCATTCATTTCGATAATGCCTAAGCTTAAAGCAGCTAGAAGACTGCTATCATCGGCAAAAACAATAACCAATCTATAACAAAATAGCGAGGCCTTTGTAAATTGGTCATACCAATAAGCATAAAAATATTACTACACTGATGATGATTCTATAATTTATTATTGAAATAACCAGTGAATCATCAGCGTAAGCCATGGCAATCCAAAATATTTATAATTTGAATCTTAAGTTAAAGGAAAGTAATTTCAGATATAAGAACAAAGAGTAACCCAGTAGCTAGAATGAGATCTTATGCACTAATCAATCAAACTATGGGTCTCGTTAAACTTAGCTTTTTCAGGAGTACAAATTAACTGGGTAGCCCTTTTGCAAAAGCCATTATTTTATTAAGTTCCTAAAGGCTTCTCTTACGAAAAGCTTCTCCTCCTTTTTCAACTTAAACCCATGGTCATCGTTTTCAGCTGTTGAGCTAAAGCATGCTCTAAATAGCTGCGATATAAGCTGGTGTTTTTGCAGTACCTTGGTGGAAGCATGCGGCGTTTGCAGCGATAACGAAGGTTTTATTGTGGCTGGTGCAGATATAAGATCACCACGCCGATACAATAGGTTGATAAATTCACGCCAGTCTTTTGCTAACAATGCTTGGGTCAGCTTTACTCGTATCGGTAGCGTTTGCTTTTTTAGCCCCAATATAAGCAAAACAACTAACATCAAGACGATGATACTGAGCAATACGCTATAACGGTCAATATTAGCCCCAGTAACGTTAAGTTTAATCTCAGAGAAATTTAACCGATGTAAACCAACGTCAGGCTCCCACCAAAGTACCTCTTCTCCTCCGACTACAAATTCTCCACCAGCTGCGATAATGTAGTTAAACTCTTGGCTCAATATTGCACTGTTTTCACCACGATTATTATTGTCAGTCAGTTTAGCTTCAAGCGGCATAACACTAACGCCATCAGGTGCTGTCATGAATATTCGAGGGATATTCATTGCAGGGAGGTTAGTCACAGAAATCTTGATTTCACGCTTAATCACGTCACCAACATTGTAACTTGGCTGTGACACTGACCATTGATCCTCAATCAATACTGATCCTGATACGATGTATTGTTCAGCATGTATAAGGCTTGCTGGGATATGCGCATAAAGCACTACAGCATCCGATATCAATATTGCAGTCTTAGACTCTCCGCTAATGTTGTCCATATACTTGACCTTGAATCGAACACTCGGCACCTCTATAACGCCTTTATGTTCGGGGTAAAGATACACTTCCCAGATCTGAGAGGAGAGCGCTGTCCCAGCGATTGTTCTGTTGCCATTAATGGCAAATGAAGATGCTTGAGACAATCGAGCACTGGACATCGAAGGTAAATCAAACTCGGTGCCGCCGTTAAAAAAACCGTTAACAAGTAGCTCAAAACGCAATACAGTTTGTTCACCGACCACAGGATGAACATTAGATACTTGAGTCAAAATCTGGCTCGAAGGAGCCACGGTGTTTACAGCATTAGTATTAGTGGCTGCCGCACTAGCGTTGATACAAACCATACAAAATAAAAATAAAGCGACCCGCTTACATTGCAGAGTTATTGAATGAAGAGTTAAATTGAACGTCTTGCTAATCATTCCCCTCCTCCTTAGCGTCAGTGTTGCTATTCGCCTTTGGCGGTAGAGATCTATCTTCTTGCTGGGACTCATTGTACTGAGCTTGGAATTTTGCAGCTAAAAACTTTTGCGGATCTTTACTGATATCCCTTAACCACTGTTGCTTTTTAGTATCACTGTTTAATAACTCTTCAACTGACAACTGCTGCAGTTCAACTTCTATTTTGCCCATTTGCGGTTTGTCAGCACCAAGATCCATATCGGTCATATCGTCAGGATTAATCGACTCTGGTGGGTTTTCCTCTTGTTGACTCTCCCCAAGCTGCTTAATGTCTTTTATCAGCTGAGTCACTATTTGTAAGTTCTTGCTAGCGCCGGGGAAATCAGGTTCAATGTCGAGTAACAATTGATAAAGCGTCTTTGCTTTACTGTAGTTGCGCCCACGAGTGTAGGTCATTGCCAGGTTAAACAGGCTTTGTAAATCATCCTGCTGACGATATATCTTAGCGGCCTTGCTGTACTCTTTTGCTTGATAATAGGCGCGGGCTTTCCAGCTAGGATCTTCAAAGCGTAATGCGGCTTCTTGATAATCACCTTTGTCGTAATAGTATTGACCTTGCTGATCGGCACTAAAGAATAAGTCTAGCCACTGTGCATGGACTGGTACTGGCATCAAACTGACGCAGAGCACAATAGAGGTCGCCCAATACAGACTAAAGCCTCTACGAAAAAACAGTAATAATAGCAACGCAGCCGGATAGAGTAACCAGTAGCCTTGATTAACCACCAGACTCGATTGACTGAGAGCAGCCTGTTCTAGCTTTGATACTTGCTCAAGCCAATTGTCATTGCCAGACAAAAGGCCATCCGCAGTCATCACCGTAAAGCCAAGCTGCGTCGCAGAAGACTCGGCTGATGCCGTTAATGCAGCGAATAACACTTGTGCATGCTGTTTTTGAGTGAACTTAGCCAATGCTTGGCCTTGGCCTGCAAAGCCATCCGATAAGACAAGTAAGTCGAAACCAAACTCTTGTGCGTCGGGAATTGCGGCAATAACGGCAATCAAACTGTCAATATCATCACCTTCTACGGGCATAACTTGAGGCGACATATAGCCCAAATATAGCGTTAACAGCGCAAATTGATCCGATGGCGGTAATACTTGGTGACTGCTGCCTGCAAATGCAACCAGCGAAATAGGCCTAGAACTCCCCTGCATTAGCAGTTTTGATACCAGTAATTTAGCTCGCTCTAGGTGGCTTATGCTGCCTTCGCTTTTCAACATTGAAGGCGATAAGTCTAGGGCTATAATCAGCGGCGCTTTAATATCATCGTCACTGGCCTTTAGCCAGCTTGGACCCGCTAATGCAAAAATGATAAAGCTGGCGGTGAGCAACGTTAACCCTATAGGTGCTTTTGTCGCTCTGTGACTATTCTGCATTGAAAATACTTTTGCTAGGTGAGCTGCTATTACGCCTTCTCCAGCTTGTTCTTGCGCCATTTTTCGATTGCGCCAAAGACCATACATGAGTAAACCTATAGGCAAAAATAGCCACAACCAAAGTGGCTCAGCAAACTGAAAACTACTTAACATCAGCCTGCCCCTTATTGACCATCACCGTTGAGATAGTTAGCGCCAACCACACACAAATATAGATAACGAGCATAGGCCCGATAAGCCAAGGGTAAAGGTCTAACTTAGGTAGGTAACTTTGTTGCTGATACTTTGCCGGTGCAATCTGATTCACCTGTTGCAAAATCTGCTCAATAGCACCAGTGCTATTGCCTTCGAATGCTTGGCCTCCAGTGATCTTGGCAATTTTGTTGAGCGTATTAAAATCGACTTTATCTTCCCCTTCGGTATCAATTGAGCCCATGCCTAACGTAAAAACTTCGATACCATCGGCTGCAGCCACGCGGGCGGCATCCACCGGATCTAATCTAGAGCTAGTATCACTGCCATCGGTCACTAACAACAGTATTCGCTCTGTGGTATTGGAGCCATCAAAAGCACGAATACTTAAGCCTATGGCATCACCAATTGCGGTAGCAGGGCCTGCCATTTGAGTATCCATTTGCTGCAGTAATGTCTGCCAAAGCACAATATCCTCCGTAAAGGGCACTTGCAAATATGCGCCAGAACCAAAAACAATCAGCCCTAGTCTATCGCCGCTACGCTGCTCTGAAAACGTATTAAGTAACGATTTAAGTGCAACTAAGCGAGACACTTTACCGTACTCATTGAGCTGATAATCCTCTTGCTCCATGGATTGAGAAAGATCGACCGCTATCATTAAGTCTCGCCCCGTCTTTTGTGTGACAACAGGCTCACCCAACAATACAGGTCGTGCTAAACAAATGATGATCGCTAACCAACTAAGCAGTAACGCCATTGCTTGAATACGTTTTCGCTGTTTAACTTGGCTACCCGACGTGGGGGCTTGTCCAGTCGCAGCAACTAATCGAGCAAAGAAGGGCAAATAGATAGAGGCTGCTGGCTGCAGATAGACGGGAAAGATCCGAAACACAAAGACCGGTAAAATGATTAGCGCTAGCATCCATGGGTAATCAAGACTGATGTTCAAAGCGATGCTCCTTTACCCAACGCTGACATAATTGATTCAGCTTAGAGAAGTCACTTTCTGATAGGTGCTGCGAAATGTGTTTAGCCGATTGATAATTTAACGCTTCTAGTTGTTTTAACTGCGCCTCGGTAAAGATAGCTTGCGGGCTACAGCTTACGATGACCCGATACCAACTCACACCTGTTTGGCTTAATTTATCATCACAGGGCTTGGCTAACATGACTGTGCGCCGTATGACTTGGTTCATGGCACTCGCGTCATGCACCGTCATTGATTGCAACTGAGCCAGTGCTGTTCGTCTATAGCCATTAGCCATCCAGCGTTGCCTTTTTCGAACAATAAGTAGCATCAATAATAGTAATATGGCAAGTATTACCCCGTACCAACCCGGCGCTAGAGGCCACCATGGGATTGACTCCGGTAGCGGTATATCGACGAGTTGAGTTACCGGATTCATGCAGGCTCACCCATTAATAAACGACTTAATTGGGTGATAACAGGCTCATATGTATTAACCAGTCCCACAGGCAATGCGCTTGTTAGCGTTGCCTTTTTCAAACTCGCTAAGCGTTGCTGATAAAGATCATCGTATTTCTGTTGATTTTGGGCACTGGCTTGAATATTAATTTGTTGTTCCCCGTGAGAAACACTCAAACCATGGGCAGCAGTTAAATCATCTTCTAGCGGATCTTGAATGACAAAAAGCAATACATTTGATTTTTGCGACAACACTTCTAACTCCGCTAATTCTTCAATTTCAACCCCCTCAATATCAGTGATCAATATCATCACACTTTGACTGTTTAACGTCGTGACTAATGGTCTAACTTGAGACAGCAACGAGCTGGTGATTGTGGATTCTTTACCATTTTTAAGTGATGCTAAATCCAATTGATTATTAGCCGTCACTATCGCTTCGAGCAGATGAATAACATTGTGGCTTGAGCGTTTAGGCGACATTTGCACCGTACCTCGACAACCGATAACCGCGCCGCCAACGCGGTCTCCTCCATCAAAGACTTGCCATGCTAACAGCGCCGCCAACTGAGCTGCTGTAACCGACTTGGTATTGACTTGACTGCCAAAGAACATCGGTAAGCGTTGATCAACAACAATATGTACTGGTCTGTCTGTTTCTTCAGAATAGACTCTCACATAAGGTTTGCCCAAGCGCGCTGACACTCTAGAGTCTATTTGGCGTATGTTATCCCCCGCTTGATATTGCCTAAGCTCTTCAAAATTCAACCCACGACCCTTTATACGCGACGCATGCCGACCGGAGAGCATTCCAGCCGGCCGGAAACGCGGTGACAATGACAAATGACGGCTATCTTCCCTAAGGGCTAATAATGCACTTAAGTTGGTATAAATTCGCGAGTCTTGCTTGCTCATAAACTGCTCATAGCTTGTTTCATAAGATGGGGGTCACACTAACAAGCTCTTTAACCACATCCTGAGCACTCTTGCCGTTTGCCACTGCAGCATACGAAAGCATGATCCTATGGCTAAGTACGGCCATTACAACCGCCCTCACGTCATCAGGATCAACATAGTCTCTCCCCTCTAGCACTGCGTGAGCGCGAGACGCCTTATCGAGTGCAATTGAAGCTCTTGGGCTGGCGCCAATTTTTATGTATTTTTGTAACTCACTATCAGGATATCTTTCCGGCTTTCTTGTCCCCATCACCAAAGCGACGATATATTTCTCAATACTCTCAGACATAAATACGTCATGAACTAAGCTACGTGCCTGCATAATTAACACTTCAGCATTTTCTATCTTTATTGGAGGACTATCAGTTCGAACTTCTTGGCCTCTGGTTAGACGAATGATCGCTAGTTCGGTTTCATCCTCAGGGTAATCAATCACTATTTTAAATAAAAACCGGTCCATTTGCGCTTCGGGTAAAGGGTAAGTTCCCTCTTGTTCGATAGGGTTCTGAGTCGCTAGAACCAAGAAAACAGATTCCATCGGATGGCTAGTATTACCGATGGTGACCTGCCGCTCTTCCATTGCTTCAAGCAAAGCTGACTGCACTTTAGGCGGCGCTCTATTGATTTCATCCGCGAGTAAAATATGATTAAAGATGGGGCCAGGATTAAAATCAATGTGGTTATTATCAGAGGAAGATAACGCTTCATAACCAATAACGTCCGATGGCAACAAATCTGGGGTAAATTGCACTCGACCTTGAGATAGATGCAGCAAATCAGCTAACGTTTTAACCGAACGGGTTTTTGCGGTACCGGGAAGCCCCTCAAGTAATACATGCCCATCAGCCAACAGCGCTAATACCAACCCTCTTACTACATGTGCTTGGCCTAGAACCTGCTTTTCTAAAGCTATTTGTAAATCACTCAGCTGTGAATATACCGCTTGGCTTTCCATATGATGGCTTTTCCTTTTTACCCATTTTGAAAGGACACCAAACCAGTACCCTTTAAAAATAGAAAAAGGGCGCAAGCGCCCTTAATGATACCAACTTCTATTTACTCGCAGGTTGCTGCAGTTTCTCCATCACTTGATCTAAACTGAAGCTAGCTGCTTTTTGGCTAGGTGGATATTCCTTAAAGGTTTCTAGGAATTTACCCACATAAGCTTGCGCCGGTACTAACATGAACGCTCTGTCTAACATCCAATCCCAGTAGGTATTGGAAGTGATATCTGCATTTTCATACGGGTCTGTTCTTAAGTTATAGATTTTTGGCAGTCGTAAAACAACAAAAGGCTCAGCCCATAACGCTAATGTACCGGCCATTCTTTGCTCCATAAATACCAGCTTCCAATTATTGAAGCGAAGCGCCGCTAAATCACCATCATCAGTAAAGTAGAAAATCTCCTCACGAGGACCTGTTTTATCTTTACCGGTTAAATAGGGCAAAAAGTTATAACCATCGAGATGGTTCTTGAACTTCTTACTGCCCGCTTTATGGCCTTTTAACAACTTTTCTTTCACCTTGCTATCGCCAGCGGCAGCGGCAAAAGTCGGCAACCAGTCCATATGGTGCATAATGTCATTGGAAACCGAACCCGCTGCAATTTTTCCAGGCCAGCGTACCATGGCCGGAACTCGGTAAGCCCCTTCCCAGTTTGTATTCTTTTCACCTCTAAATGGGGTTGTACCCGCATCAGGCCAAGTATTCATGTGTGGCCCATTGTCGGTTGAATAAAAAACAATGGTATTATCTTTTATGCCCAACTTATCAACGGTATCGAGTAATTGCCCTACATGGTTATCATGTTCAATCATACCGTCGGTATAATTACTCAAACCACTTGAACCTTGAAGCTCAGGTTTAACATGAGTACGAAAATGCATACGAGTACCACTCCACCAAACAAAGAATGGCTTCTTGGCTTTGACCTTTCGTTCCATAAAATCTATTGCCGCAGCGACCGTTTCATCGTCCACCGTCTCCATACGCTTTTTCGTTAGCGGTCCAGTATCTTCGATTTTGCCATCGGCAGAAGACTTAATAACGCCACGAGGTCCAAACTTTTTACGGAACTCAGGGTTTTTAGGGTAATCAATATTCTCAGGTTCTTCTTCAGCATTAAGATGATACAAGTTACCGAAAAACTCATCAAAACCATGGTTTGTTGGTAAAAACTCATCTTTATCGCCTAAATGATTTTTACCGAACTGCCCCGTTGCATATCCCATCGGTTTGAGGATTTCAGCTATGGTTGCATCAGAGGCCTGTAATCCGACATCAGCTCCAGGCATTCCCACTTTTGACAAACCAGTACGAAACACGCTTTGCCCCGTAATAAAAGTAGAGCGACCTGCGGTACAAGACTGCTCACCGTAGTAATCAGTGAACATCATCCCCTCTTTGGCGATGCTATCAATATTCGGGGTTTGGTAACCCATCAAGCCAAAGGTATAGGCACTGATATTAGATTGACCAATATCATCTCCCCAGATAACGAGAATATTAGGTTTATCAGCTGCGGTCGCCGCGAAGGACATTAATCCAGCAGTAACCGATAGTAGAGCTAACTTTTTTGTAAACTTATTGCGAAGTAGCGTCATAAAAGATCTCCGTTCTTTAATACAAACTTGTTTTTATACAAACCTGAACTCATTCTGCGCAAAGCGACTTCCAGAATGACTACGACAAATATAGTTGCTAACTTTAAAATCACACGTTACCAAAGTGTAATCAACTAAAATTACAATTATTTGACTCCAGCTATAGCTTAATGGGCTAAAAGTAAGGTAGGGGTGCAGTATTTCGTGGCGGTCGTAAAACTAAAGTCTATCTTTAGTGAGGTAAATAGATGAACAAAGCTTTGCTTAGAATTTAAAACTATTGATGCAATCTGTTGTTAATACTGCAAGCAACTATCAGGAAAGTTGCAAGTAACTGATTAATATAAAACGAAAGGAGATTATTATGGATACTGACACTGATGAAAATAATGACACTATTCATATAGGTAAAATTCAGGCACAAAAAAACCGCTTTAGTAAGCGGTTTTTTTGTATTTTAAGAATGGCGGAGAGGGAGGGATTCGAACCCTCGATGGGATTTAACGCCCATACTCCCTTAGCAGGGGAGCGCCTTCGGCCACTCGGCCACCTCTCCGCAAAACATGGTGCGCGTGGAAGGAGTTATATTCACCATCCGTTTAATTAGTTTCCAAAGACATTATCGATGAAAACTAAAACGCAAAATCTGTAAGCCTTATATGGTGCGGATGGGAGGAGTCGAACCTCCGACCGCCTGGTTCGTAGCCAGGTACTCTATCCAGCTGAGCTACATCCGCATATATAAAGATAAAACATTTAAAAAACTTAATGGTGCGGATGGGAGGAGTCGAACCTCCGACCGCCTGGTTCGTAGCCAGGTACTCTATCCAGCTGAGCTACATCCGCATATATTAAGGTAAAAAATTAAAAACTTTATGGTGCGGATGGGAGGAGTCGAACCTCCGACCGCCTGGTTCGTAGCCAGGTACTCTATCCAGCTGAGCTACATCCGCATATATAAAGGTAAAGCAATTAAAACAACTTAATGGTGCGGATGGGAGGAGTCGAACCTCCGACCGCCTGGTTCGTAGCCAGGTACTCTATCCAGCTGAGCTACATCCGCAAATATTAAGCAAAAACTTTCAAATGATTTAATGGTGCGGATGGGAGGAGTCGAACCTCCGACCGCCTGGTTCGTAGCCAGGTACTCTATCCAGCTGAGCTACATCCGCTCACTAAAACATTTAAACACAACAGTAAATTATGGTGCGGATGGGAGGAGTCGAACCTCCGACCGCCTGGTTCGTAGCCAGGTACTCTATCCAGCTGAGCTACATCCGCATCGTCGTTTACTGTAAGAAATGGCGGAGAGGGAGGGATTCGAACCCTCGATGGGATTTAACGCCCATACTCCCTTAGCAGGGGAGCGCCTTCGGCCACTCGGCCACCTCTCCGTTTCTTGGCGCACATATTACTGTTTGCCGAAAATAAGTCAAACCATTTCGAAGAAACTATTTCCGTTTGGACTGTTTTTAAGCATGTTGACTGTATATCCGCCTAAGAACGCCCATAATAATACTTTTCATATCCTAAAAAATAAAAAAGCCAGTTAAAAAACTAGCTTCTAAAATTCTCAGTAATCATCAAACTACAATCAGAAGTTTCCGCCTTCTGGAGCAGTCCCTGATTTTTCAGATTGAATGCGTTGATATATCTCTTCACGATGGACAGAGATTTCTTTAGGTGCATTAACACCAATTCTTACTTGGTTACCTTTAACGCCTAATACAGTGACCGTAACTTCATCACCAATCATCAGTGTTTCACCAACACGACGAGTCAATATCAGCATTATGTTGCTCCTTTAGTTCCTAAACTTGCTTTATACGGCATTATTCCGCTATATACTTATTATAGAGTTAGCTTAGTACAAATTAACAGTATTCAATTTGAAATACGCCAATTAATTGCACCTTTACTGCCTTTATATACAGTTCTAGCATCAAAACCCTACAAGCCATATTAAAAAAATTCTGCACTAAAAGGCTATTATTAAACATAGAGATTAAACGGGCATGAAAACAGTTTGAAGACCATTTCAGCAACACCTCTAAAATCCATTAGCCAAACAACATTACATTGTCACAATCACCATACCAAAGTTAACTGTTATATCTACTAGTTTTCTCGTAAATAGTGATATTTATGCAATTAGTTTGCTAAACATAGCCGCTACCATTAGCACTTATGCTAACTTTTAGCCTCCAGACAACAAAAAACGCTCATAAAGAGCGTTTTTCAAACTTTCATTCAACAGCTATCTCGATTAAGCCAGCTTGTCAGAAATCCAAGGTATAACGCTATCTAATGCACTTTGAAGGTTTTCAGGCTGGCTACCACCTGCTTGTGCCATATCAGGACGCCCACCGCCTTTACCACCAACTTGCACAGCGATGGAAGCTATAAGTTCACCTGCTTTCACTTTGCCAGTGAGATCTTTAGTGACACCCGCAATGAGGTTCACCTTGGCGTCGCCAGCAATCCCCAATACAACAATACCAGACTTAAGCTTCTGCTTGAGTTCATCTTGCAAACTGCGAAGCGAACCTGCATCGACACCATCAAGCTTCTTAACTAAAACTTTAATACCATTGACGTCAACAGCTTCACCAACGAGATCGGCACTGGTTGCTGCCGCAAGTTTATCTTTTAACTGTGCAAGCTCTTTCTCAAGCAACTTAGCCTTATCCAGTTGTGCCTTGAGCTTTACCACAACAGAGGCACTATCGCCTTTCAATAACGACGCAGCTTCTTCCAGCTGATCCTGCTGCTTAGCAATATAAGCCATTGCAGCTGCCCCTGTTACCGCTTCGATTCGACGTATACCCGCGGCAATACCACCTTCAGAGGTGATCTTAAACAAGCCAATATCACCAGTACGACCTACGTGTGTTCCGCCACAGAGCTCAATTGAGAAGTCTCCCATAGAGACAACACGAACTTCATCGTCATACTTCTCGCCAAATAACGCCATAGCGCCTTTCTCTTTGGCTTGCTCTATGTCCATCACTTCAGCAGTTAACGCGTGGTTATGGCGGATTTGAGTATTAACCAACTCTTCTACTTCTTTGACCTCAGAGGCTTTAACGCCTTCAAAATGAGAGAAGTCGAAACGTAAACGTTCAGGGTCAACTAACGAGCCTTTCTGAGTTACGTGCGTACCTAACACTTGGCGCAACGCTGCATGAAGTAAATGCGTAACGGAGTGGTTTAGCTCTGTTCTATGACGACGGTCTTTGTCGACATCAGTAGAAACAGACAGACCAACTTTAATTGAGCCGCTCGCTAACTTGCCAATATGGCCAATTGCTTGGCCGTATTTTTGGGTATCAGTAACGTTATACTCAACACCATCAGCAATAAGCACACCTTTGTCGCCACACTGGCCACCAGATTCACCGTAAAATGGTGTGTTATCCAGTACAATTACCGCTTCGTCACCTGCAGCAAGCTCATTGACCGATTCACCCGTTTTATAGATAGCAATAATCGTCGCTTGGTTATTAAGACTCTCATAACCAACGAAAGCACTTTGTGCATCTATCTTTAGACCATCATTGTAATCAGTTTCAAACTGGCCAGCGGCTTGAGCACGGCTTCGCTGCTCTGCCATGGCAGTTTTAAAACCAGCTTCATCGACAGTGATATCTCGCTCGCGACAAACATCTGCGGTTAAATCAACTGGGAATCCGTATGTGTCATACAATTTAAAGGCTGTTTCACCGTCTAATACATCACCTTTAAGATTTGTTAACGCATTATCAAGAATACCTAGACCGCGCTCGAGTGTACGAGCAAACTGCTCTTCTTCAGCTTTAAGTGACTTTTCAACTATTGGTTGCGTAGCCACTAAACCTTTAGCGGCATCACCCATAACTTCGATCAGAGTCGGAACCAGCTTATAAAAGAAGCTGCTAGTAGCACCTAATTTATTTCCGTGACGAACGGCACGGCGAATAATACGACGTAATACATAACCGCGGCCTTCATTCGATGGCATCACACCGTCAGCAATTAAAAATGCACATGAGCGGATATGATCGGAGATAACACGTAGTGATTTATTTTCTAAATCAGTAACGCCGAGGATTTCAGCCGTCTTTTTGATTAACGCTTGGAAAATATCAATCTCATAGTTTGAATGCACGCCCTGCATAATCGCAGCAATTCGCTCAATCCCCATTCCTGTATCAACAGAAGGTCGAGGTAACGGATTCATATCACCATTTGATTGACGGTTATACTGCATGAATACGATGTTCCAGATCTCAATAAATCTGTCACCGTCTTCTTCTGGCGTACCGGGACGGCCACCCCAGATATGATCGCCGTGATCATAGAAAATTTCAGAACAAGGACCACAAGGTCCTGTGTCGCCCATCTGCCAGAAATTATCGGAAGCATAAGCAGCGCCTTTGTTATCGCCTATACGAATAACATTTTCAGGTGCAATACCGATTTTTTTCGTCCAGATATCGTAAGCTTCGTTATCGGTGTCGTAAATAGTGACGCATAAACGCTCTTTGGGCAGTTTTAGCTCTTTAGTTAGAAAATTCCAAGCAAAGTTTATCGCTTCTTCTTTGAAGTAATCACCAAAGCTAAAGTTACCGAGCATTTCAAAAAATGTATGGTGGCGCGCTGTGTAACCAACATTATCTAAATCATTATGCTTACCGCCCGCTCTTACACATCGCTGAGATGAGGTGGCACGGCTATAATTGCGCTTGTCTTCTCCAAGAAATACGTCTTTGAACTGGTTCATACCCGCATTAGTAAATAATAACGTAGGGTCATTAGTTGGCACTAGAGAGCTACTATCAACGACCTGATGACCATTGGTACCGAAATATGCCAAGAAAGCACTACGCAGTGCTGCAGTAGTTTGATACATGAAACCGTCCTGAATTAGGTTGTGCAACTAGCCCGAAAAAGAGCCTAATGATAAATTTTTATGGAAAGCATTATAAGCAGTGTCATGGCTAACAACCAGCCCTGTAGTGACAAAACTGCGTAGACAGCTAAAAAAATGGGTATTGCGGGATCATTCTAAGATATGAGTGGTGAAAATGAGGTTGCTAGCAAATGACAAATTAATCGTAAGGATCACATTCAAGAGCATAAGATATTTGTTCGAATGAAGACTTTGCCCTATTAGATAACGACTGTCGTCTAAATAGACTGTAAGAGCACGGCTATTAGCACCATTTTAATTTTTAGTACGTCAAACTCAGAAAGTTTAGTTTGGTTTGGATTTTTTACGGGAATGATCACGGCGCGCTATAAGCGCGCCGTGACGTGTAATGCTGATTGGGGCATAAGTATTAAAAAGCTAACTCAAAAAAGGGACTTAAAAAACTTCGCCTGTTTCTAAATCAACATTGTCACCTGCAGTGTCAGTAGTTTCCGCTGTTACTTTTTCGCCTTTGCCTAATAACATTGAACGCAAAGTAGCCTCAATTTCGTCAGACACTTCTGGGTTTTCAATTAAATACTTACCAGCGTTTGCACGGCCTTGACCAATTTTACTGCCTTTGTATGCATACCAAGCACCTGACTTTTCAATTAACTTATGAATAACGCCTAAGTCAACTAGCTCGCCAGTACTGTTAATACCTTTGCCATAAAGGATTTGGAATTCAGCTTGCTTAAACGGCGCAGCAATTTTGTTCTTAACCACTTTAACGCGCGTTTCGTTACCAATAACTTCATCGCGGTCTTTGATCGCACCAGTACGGCGAATATCTAAACGAACAGAAGCGTAGAACTTAAGTGCGTTACCACCAGTCGTGGTTTCAGGGTTACCAAACATGACACCAATTTTCATACGAATTTGGTTAATGAAGATAAGCAAAGTGTTTGATTGCTTAAGGTTACCTGCAAGTTTACGCATTGCTTGGCTCATCATACGCGCCGCTAGGCCCATGTGAGAGTCACCAATTTCGCCTTCAATTTCAGCTTTTGGCGTTAATGCCGCCACGGAGTCAACAACAATAACGTCAACTGCGCCAGAACGACTCAATGCATCACAAATCTCTAACGCTTGCTCACCAGTATCAGGTTGTGAGCAAAGTAAATTATCAATATCAACACCTAGATTCTTTGCATAGATGGGGTCCAAAGCATGCTCGGCATCGATAAATGCACAAATCTTGCCCTGCCTCTGTGCTGCAGCAATCACTTCCAACGTTAGTGTTGTTTTACCTGATGATTCTGGACCGTAGATTTCGCAAATACGCCCCATAGGCAGGCCACCAGCACCCAACGCCACATCCAAAGATAGAGAGCCAGTAGAGATTGTTTCAACATCCATTGAACGATTTTCGCCCAACTTCATAATTGAACCTTTACCAAATTGCTTTTCAATTTGACCTAAAACGGCGTTTAACGCTTTCTCTTTATTTGGATCTATCTTCATTATTATTTCCTTAAAATCACAGTGCTAACACAGTTTCAGCACTGTATTATCATTTTGATGACGACTCTAATATCTACTTTAGGGCCTCAATATGAAACTAGTATACTGTACAATCATACAGTATCAAGTACTGTGCAAGATTTTTTTATTAAACCAACAAAATCATACAGATAAGCAATCGTACGTAAAAAACGCCCTTAGTTAACAGTATTTCATCATAATAATCCCCACTAAGATGAGTAAAAAATTGTTAAGATTGGCAACCATAAATGTTTAATGGCCACTACGCGCCGCAGTAAAGTACAGGCAAAGCAAATTGATGACTGCTATTGATCCGCAAAACTTAGAAAAACACACCCCGATGATGCGTCAATATTTGACGCTAAAAGCGGAAAATCCAGATATGTTGCTATTTTATCGCATGGGGGACTTCTACGAGCTTTTTTACGAAGATGCCAAACTCGCTTCTGAGTTGCTTGGTATCTCATTAACAGCACGCGGAAAAAGTGGTGGCGACCCGATCCCTATGGCTGGCCTACCCTACCACGCTGTTGAAGGGTATTTAGCGAAGCTAGTGCAACTTCGTGTGTCTGTCGCGATCTGCGAGCAAGTAGGCGATCCAGCCACTTCAAAGGGACCAGTTGATCGAAAAGTTGTCCGTCTCGTCACCCCAGGGACTTTGACTGATGAAGCCTTGCTACAAGAGAAGCAAGATAATTTACTTGCCGCACTCTATCAAGGCAAAGCGGGATATGGTTACGCGACTCTTGATATCGCATCCGGCCGTTTTGTGGTCACAGAGCTGAAAGATACCGAGGCTCTGGAAGCTGAATTGCAAAGAACCAATCCGGCAGAATTGCTTTATAGCGAAGACTTTTCACAAATGAGTCTTATTGCTGGCATGAATGGCACTCGCCGTCGACCGGAGTGGGAATTTGATTTTGAGACTTGCCACCGTTTGCTGCTAAGTCAATTTGGCACTAAAGACCTTAAAGGTTTCGGTATTGAAGATGCCAGACTGTCGCTGCAAGCTGCAGGTTGCCTAATGCAGTATGTGAAAGATACTCAGCGTACAGCATTACCACATATAAACTCGATCATACGTTTTAACCAAGCTGACAGCATCATACTTGATGCTGCGACGCGTCGTAATTTGGAGTTAACAGTAAACCTGCAAGGCGGACAAACTAACACCTTAGCCTCTGTATTAGATAATACAGTTACAGCTATGGGTAGCCGCATGCTACAGCGCTGGTTGCATCAGCCACTGCGTGATCACCAAGTCATAAATGCTCGACAGTCATCTATTGCCGAGTTAATTACCAGTGAGCATTACCTTACCCTTGCTGAAGACTTAAAAGCGTTAGGTGACGTTGAGCGAATAACAGCTCGTATCGCCCTGCGCAATGCCCGTCCAAGAGATTTTGCGCGCTTACGTCAAGCATTAGGCTTGTTACCGCAACTACAGCAAACGCTTAAGTCGACAACAGTTCCTCACCTTCAATACCTGTCTCAAGTCATTGGCGAGTTCCCTGAAGAACTAGTCTTGCTGTCAAATGCCATTGTCGATAATCCACCAATGCTTATTCGTGATGGTGGTGTAATACGTGACGGTTATGATGCAGAGCTTGATGAATGGCGTGTACTAAGCGCCGGTGCTACCGATTACCTTGCCCAGTTGGAAGCTCGAGAGAAAGAACAAACAGGGATATCTACCCTAAAAGTCGGCTACAACCGAGTACATGGATACTACATTGAAGTCAGCCGCCGCGAATCAGATCTGGTGCCCTTGAGTTATCAACGCCGTCAAACGCTAAAAAACACAGAGCGTTATATCATTGCGGAACTGAAAGAACACGAAGAAAAAGTCCTTTCAAGCCAAGGTAAAGCACTCGCATTAGAAAAACAGTTATGGGAACAGTTATTTGACCTCCTATTGCCGAAAATACATGAGCTGCAAGAGTTTGCCAAAGCCGCGGCTGAATTGGATGTCTTGTGTAACTTTGCTGAACGCGCTGAAACACTTAACTACGCCTGCCCAGAACTATCAGAAGCTTCAGGAATACATATAGAAGCAGGTCGCCATCCTGTTGTCGAGCAAGTAAGTCAAAGTCCCTTTATAGCGAACCCAGTAACGCTAGATGACCAACGTAAAATGCTGATTGTTACCGGTCCAAACATGGGGGGTAAGTCCACCTATATGAGGCAGATAGCCTTAATCACCTTGATGGCACATATTGGTTGTTACGTTCCTGCGGAGCATGCCGTAATTGGCCCTGTCGATAGAATATTTACCCGTATTGGCGCGTCAGACGATCTCGCTTCTGGACGATCGACTTTTATGGTCGAGATGACCGAAACGGCGAATATCCTTCATAATGCAACGCCAAACAGTCTGGTCTTAATGGATGAGATTGGCCGCGGTACATCTACCTACGATGGCTTATCATTGGCATGGTCGGCTGCAGAGTATTTAGCCAAAAACCTTAACGCAATGACGCTATTTGCAACGCATTACTTTGAGTTAACCCAGCTTCCGGAGCTGATGGATAACGTCGAAAATGTGCATCTGGATGCCGTTGAACATGGTGATTCAATCGTGTTTATGCATGCGGTGCAAGAGGGCCCAGCCAGTCGAAGTTACGGATTGCAGGTTGCCGCACTTGCAGGTGTGCCAAACAGCGTCATAAGTGCTGCCAAACAAAAGCTTCACCATTTAGAAAGCCGCGATCAGGCAATGGAGCAGTCGCAAAATGGTCAGATTTTGGCTCAACAAGCCATCAGTTTGCCAACACAAGCATCATCAGCTGTGATTGAGGCACTTGAAAAGCTCAATCCCGATGAACTGACACCAAGGCAAGCGCTCGATTATCTTTATCACTTAAAAAAGTTATCACTGTAATAATATAAGTCTCTTTGCTTTAAGCAATAGAAACAAAAAAGGCGCCAGCGGCGCCTTTTCTTTATCTACCGGTTGCTAAATTCTAAAAATAGCCTCAACAGATAGACCTTGGGCGCCTAACAAATCTTTTAAGCGCTTTAATGCTTCAACTTGAATTTGGCGTACACGCTCACGGGTTAAGCCAATCTCTTTACCGACGTTTTCAAGTGTTGATGGCTCATAGCCTAATAAACCAAATCGGCGCGCTAGCACTTCTCTTTGCTTGGTATTAAGTTCATCTAACCACTTCACTACTGATTTCGACATATCTTCATCTTGAACCTTATAATCAGGTCCAACATTGTCGTCATCAGCTAATACATCCAGTAACGCCTTATCACTTTCGCCACCCAACGGGGTATCGACTGAGGTGATGCGTTCGTTTAACTTGAGCATACGACTGACATCGCTGCTTGATAGATCGAGTTTATCTGCAATTTCTTCTGCGGTAGGCTCATGGTCTAATTTTTGAGCTAGCTCTCGTGCAGTACGCAGGTAAACATTAAGCTCTTTTACGACATGGATGGGTAATCGAATCGTACGAGTCTGATTCATAATTGCTCGTTCGATTGTTTGTCTGATCCACCACGTCGCATAAGTTGAGAATCTGAAACCACGTTCAGGATCGAACTTCTCTACGGCACGGATTAAGCCCAAATTACCTTCTTCAATAAGATCGAGCAGCGCTAAGCCACGATTATTATATCGACGTGCAATTTTTACGACTAATCTGAGGTTACTTTCGATCATGCGGTTGCGGGATTTTTCACAGCCTTTAAGTGACTTGCGTGAAAAAAACACCTCTTCTTCTGCGCTGAGAAGGGGGGAAAATCCTATTTCACCTAGATACAGTTGTGTCGCATCGAGGTTTTTTTGTAAATCGTCTTGTACTTGTTGCTCCAACTCTGCTTCTTTAACTTCCTTTTTATTGACGTCTGATGTTAATCCTTTTACAGAAGTATTCGTAGGTTTTTCTGCCACTACGGCATTATTTGTTCTGCCCATAATATATCTCCCAAATTTCATATTTAACTACTGCACTATACTGTCCTCCGATTTGCCAAACTGGCAGCCTAATCAACTATTGCTTAGGCAAATATTTAAGTGGGTTTACTGACTTCCCATGATAACGGATCTCAAAATGTAGCATGACCCGATTAGTGCCGGTATTACCCATTTCAGCAACTGTCTGTCCAACATTAACAAGTTGCTTTTCTTTTACTAAGATCTTATCAGCATGTGCATATGCACTTAGATAATCGTCACTATGCTTTATAATAACTAAATTACCATAACCTCGTAGTGCACTTCCTGCATAAACCACTCTACCACTAGCAGCAGCTTTAATTGCATCACCACGATTACCCGCGATCTTTATTCCTTTATTTCCCTGCTCTTTGGCTGAGAAAGTTCCAATCACCTTACCTTTCACAGGCCAGAACCACCGACTTACCTTTTTAGGTAAGGTTGACTCTCGCTTGTGGATAACAGGGTTAACAACTTGTTGACTGCTTGTTACAGAGTACGCAGGCTTTGCAACTTGATCAAGCTGTTTTTTTGACGCTGTTTTAGTCGTTTTTTTATCAACAGAATTAGGCTTAACACTTTGTTTACTAATAACTTTAGTGTTCTTTGCAGTCGATTTAACAGCTGTTTTTGACGTTTTTTTGGCAGTATTAGTATTTGTAACAGATTTTTTAGAGCGAAAACTCAATACCTGTCCAGGGTAGATGGTATAAGGCTTTCGCAGGTTATTGACCTTAGCAACATCAGCAAAATCTTTATTTGCCCCCCAAGAGATAGAGTACAAGGTATCGCCCTGTTTAACTTTATATCGGCTACTGGTAATCGAACCTCTGTCATAAGACGGCTTTATCGGGGAGTTCAAGGATTCCACGGGTGCGGGGCGCTCAGCTTGGAAGCTGCAACCTGATAATGCAAAAGTAAAAATGATACAGAAGTACGCAATAAACTTCATATGACTCGGCTACCCCAAATCGCAAATCTGCGACCATGACTTAAAATTTAGGACAAGGACTACAACAAGAGTAACAATAAAGTTAAGCAAGTTCACCACTCACTAATGGCACAAATCGCACAACCTCTATTGCCTCTGACACACATTTATCACCCACACGAGTGACTTTCAGTAATTGCTGAGATGCTTCTCCTACAGGGATAACAAGCACACCACCCTCTGCTAGCTGTTCTATTAACGCGCTAGGCACACTCGCAGCAGCAGCGGTGACCATAATCGCATCATAAGGCCCTTTACTCGGCCAGCCTTGCCAACCGTCGCCATATTTAAAAGCAATATTATGTAGATCAAGCTTTTTTAAACGTTGTCTTGCTTGAATTTGTAGGCTCTTAATCCGTTCAACAGTACATAGCTGTGGTACTAACTGAGCTAATATTGCCGCTTGATAACCTGAACCAGTGCCTATTTCTAGCACCTTTTTCGGTTTACTTTGCAATAAAATCTCGGTCATCCTGGCAACAATATAAGGTTGCGATATGGTCTGTCCTTGACCAATTGGCAGTGCCGTATTTTCATAGGCTTTATGCCCTAGCGCAGCATCTAAAAAACGCTCTCTTGGCGTATTAGCCACCGCTTTTAAAACTGACTCTTGACGGATGCCAGCTTCATACAGACTTTTTGCTAGATTCAAAGCTGACGTTGACGCGAGCCGGTTCATAAATAACGGTTCCAATAGTATTAAAATTATTTGTCTACAACTCTACGGTTGCTAACCAAGTCGTCATTGCCGCTAACTGCTCAAAGGCGGTTAAGTCGACAGTCAATGGCGTTATAGAAACATAGCCGTTGGCAACAGCATAAAAGTCAGTACCTTCACTTGCGTCTTGTTGATCACCTGGCGGGCCTAACCAAAATATCTCTTTGCCTGCGGGATCTTGTGTCCTGATCATCCCTTCAGCTCGATGCCTTGCACCCAATCGAGTGATCTTGATGCCTTTAACATCAGTAAGAGGCAGGTCAGGCACATTGATATTCAAAATCTTATCTTGCGCAATAGGTTGTTTCTGTAAGCCTTTAACAATTTTCAACGCAAAATAAGCTGCTGTTTCATAATGTTTTAACTCAGAGCCCACAAGCGAAATAGCTATCGCTGGAAAGCCTAAGAAGCGGCCCTCCATTGCTGCCGCAACAGTGCCAGAATAGAGAGTATCATCGCCCATATTTGCACCAGCGTTGATCCCCGACACTACCATGTCTGGTTCATCTTGATACAACTCTCTTATCGCAAGGTGTACACAATCAGTTGGAGTGCCGCTCACCGAGATATAACCATTGTCTAACTTATTCAGCCGCAGTGGATTGGTCAAGGTCAGCGAGTTACTCGCACCAGAGCAGTTACGATCTGGGCCAACAGTTAAGGTTTCTGCTATCTGCTTTAACGCGTTTGTCAAAGCAACGATACCTTCGGCATTTACACCATCATCGTTACTAATTAAAATTTTCATTCTGTTGCAACGAGTTCCTGTTGTGCCGCTAGCATTTGTTTTCTAGCCACCTCTTGCACATCTTGATACTCAAACAGTTCTCGTAAGACAGAAGTAGCATAAGAGCCTGATGGTAAAGCAAATTTAAGCGTAATGGTATCTTCTTCAATTTGATACTGTAAATGCTGTGGTTCAAGTAGCAGAGCACGACGCTCTTGACTTAGCCCCGCATGTTCTAATCCATCACGATCAATCGCTAAGTCTTCAAGCGCGTTTGCTTCCACTTCAGCGGCGTCAGCTTGAGCTAATGGCAAACCACGCCCCCACATAGGAGCCGAGAGTTGGATATCTTTTTTGGCCAAACGTGCGGTTAAGGTTTCATCCCATTGCTCGGCAATGAAATAGCTCTTGCTACCCGCCAGCATGACACAATCACCGCTTAGCGTCGCAATGCCATGTGAGGCTAATCTCGCGGATGTAGCCACATTAAACACATTCGAGCGAACAGCAGAAAGATACATACTGCGTTTATTGCGGTCTTTAACATTGCGACCGCCAAACATCTGCCGACCAAATACAAGGTTCTTGCCTTCATGACCAAAACGTTGCTCACCAAAATAATTGGGGACACCTATTTGAGTTATCTTTTCCAGCCGAGCGACAACATCGTCAATCTCAGTGACGTTTCTCAATACTAAGGTGAAACGGTTTCCCGCCAAAGCCCCTATCCGTAATTTTTTGCCATGACGAGAAGCGGTCATCACTGTGATTTTGTCACTGTTAAGTGCTTGCCATTTAGGTGTTTCTTTACCTGGGATACGAACACCAAACCATTGTTCGGTCACTGCATGTTTATCTTTTTGCCCTGCGTAAGTCACCTCTTTTGGATGAACATGAGCAAAACTTGAGAGCATTTTTGCGACTTCGAGTGTATTAAGGCCATCTTTGCGAATGTGTAGCAGGTGGTGCTCGCCCTCGCCTGTTGGCACAAAAGGCAGAATTTCTTGTACTAAGAAATCACTATTATGTGTTCTTAGATCAGCAGTAGCTGCGGGCTTACCGTGTAAATAATGAAGTTCGCTCATATCTCTATAATCTCTTTATATCTTTGCCAGCAGCACTACAGCTTCAACTGCAATACCTTCTTTTCTGCCTGTGAAACCAAGCTTCTCTGTCGTTGTCGCTTTAACATTAATATCGCCAATATCAGACTGCAGATCCGCAGCTAACAAACAACGAATACTTTCTATATGTGGTGCCATCTTTGGGGCTTGCGCAATAATGGTCACATCCAAATTTGATAACGAAAAGCCTAAATCCAGCACCAATTTATAACAGTGCCTCAGCAAGACCCGGCTGTCAGCGCCTTTAAACTGGGCATCAGTATCCGGAAAGTGCTTACCTATATCACCCAATGCCATTGCACCGAGTATTGCATCAGAAATGGCATGTAACACCACATCACCATCTGAGTGCGCAATAAGACCAACATCGAAAGGGACAACAACGCCGCCTAAGATCAATGGTGGTTCGCCGCCAAATTTATGCACATCGAACCCATGGCCAATTCTAATTTTCATTTCAATTCCTAGTGATGACACTAACCAGCGTTTAAACGTTAGCCTATGCTGCTTAGATTTTTAAGAAATAGCGAAGCCAGCTGCAGATCATCAGGATGGGTCACTTTGATGTTGTCAGCGCGACCGCTAATAATACCCGGCATAATGCCTGCCCACTCCATAGCTGACGCTTCGTCAGTGATAAGTGCTCCTGCAGCCAATGCAGCTTTTAGATTATCCCTTAACGGCTTAACAGGAAAATACTGCGGTGTTAAGGCATGCCAAAGTTTGTCACGGCAAACAGTATTACATATCTCGCCATTATCCTTGCTGCGCTTCATGGTGTCACGCACTGGAGCGCCTAATATCGCCCCTTGTGGAAAGACCGAGCTTGAAGCTATGAGTTTATCGATATCGGCATGACTTAAACAGGGGCGCGCCGCATCATGTACTAACACCCAACTGTGTTCATCAGCATGTTGCAGAGCCGCAAGCACTGAGTCAGCTCGCTCATTTCCGCCAATTACGGCTAATAATTTAGGATGTGTCGCCTGAGGCAGCGTTGAAAAATACTTATCTTGTGGATGGAGCGCAATGATCACCGTTGAGATGCCAGCATGACTCAACAAGCAATCCAAAGTGTGTCCGAGGATCGTTTGCTCGTTAAGGGCTAAATACTGTTTTGGCACCTCAGCACCCATGCGACTGCCTATCCCTGCGGCTGGTACGACAGCGATGATTTGTTTAGTTGATTGGCTCATTAAAGAATTCCACTTAGCAGCTGATATCTAGCATCAATCATTCTGTTTTGAGAGGCGGTCACCACCAACAACTCGAAAGAATGTCTCTCCCTCTTTAACCATGCCTAATTCGTTACGGGCTCGCTCTTCAATCGCTTCAGTTCCGCTACGTAGATCATTGATTTCTTCTCTTAATACTTGGTTTCTAGCCACCAATTGTGCATTGCTCTCTTGCTGTAGTTTAATCTGCTCTTGCAGGTGAATAGAGTCCGCAAGGCTTTTATCCCCTAACCAAAGGCGATATTGCAGCAAGATAAGTAACACTATTAAGGCAAGAAGAAGGCGTTTCATGATGCTAAATAGAAAGAGTCTGGGAATAGTAAACAGATAGTACAACAAAAAAGGCCACCGAGTGGTGGCCTTTTCAAAATTTATAGCAAATTATGCTTGGCCTTTAATCTCGCTTAAGCCGTTATAAGGTGCTTTTTCGCCAAGTTGCTCTTCGATACGCAGTAATTGGTTGTATTTAGCAACACGGTCACTACGACATAGAGAACCTGTCTTAATTTGGCCAGCAGAAGTCGCAACAGCAAGATCAGCAATAGTTGAATCTTCTGTTTCGCCGCTACGGTGTGAAATAACAACAGTGTAACCCGCTTCTTTCGCCATGCGAATTGCAGCTAATGTCTCAGTAAGTGAACCAATTTGGTTGAACTTAATAAGAATTGAGTTAGCGATATTGTTGTCGATACCACGCTTTAAGATTTTAGTGTTAGTCACGAATAAATCGTCACCCACTAATTGAATCTTGTCGCCCATGATTTGAGTTTGGTAAGCCCAACCATCCCAATCAGACTCATCTAAGCCATCTTCGATTGATGCAATTGGATACTGCTCAGTTAATGACTTAAGGAAGTCAGAGAAACCGTTTGCAGTGAAAACTTTGCCTTCGCCAGCAAGATTATACTGACCATCTTTGTAGAACTCAGAAGCAGCACAGTCAAGTGCAAGCGTGACATCAGTGCCTAGCTTGTAACCCGCTTTTTCAACAGCAATCTTGATCATAGCAAGTGCGTCTGCGTTAGAAGCAAGGTTTGGAGCAAAACCACCTTCATCACCAACAGCAGTGTTTAAGCCTTTAGACTTAAGTACGCTCTTTAGACTATGGAAAATTTCTGCGCCCATACGTAATGCTTCACGGAAGCTCTTAGCACCAACAGGTTGAACCATGAACTCTTGGATATCAACGTTGTTATCAGCGTGCTCACCACCGTTCAAGATGTTCATCATAGGAACAGGCATTGAGTACTGACCTGGAGTACCGTTCAGCTCAGCAATGTGCGCATATAAAGGCATACCTTTAAATGCAGCAGCCGCTTTTGCAGCAGCCAAAGAAACAGCAAGGATCGCGTTAGCGCCTAACTTATCTTTGTTCTCAGTGCCGTCAACATCAATCATAATCTGATCGATTGTCGCTTGTGCCGTTGCATCTTGGCCCAGTAACGCGTCTTTAATAAGACCGTTAATGTTTGCCACTGCCTTTAATACACCTTTACCCATGTAGCGAGACTTGTCGCCATCACGAAGTTCTAGTGCTTCACGGCTACCCGTAGATGCGCCAGATGGTGCTGCAGCCATACCCATGAATCCGCCTTCTAAATGAACTTCAGCTTCAACAGTTGGGTTACCGCGAGAATCCATGATTTCGCGACCGATAATGTTAATAATCTTAGCCATAATGCCCTCGATTTAAGTTTGAAAGATAAATTTAAAGTAAAAAGTAAAACGAATTTGTAATATCTAAACTCACATCACCAAAAACAAAAAAACCGCTCCCATTACATGGAAGCGGTTGATATTTTGGTTTAGCCTAAATCGCGTTTCTGATACGCGGCAGCTGCTGCAATAAACCCTTCAAATAATGGCTGACCATCACGAGGTGTCGATGTAAATTCAGGGTGGAATTGACTCGCTACAAACCATGGGTGATTTGGTAGCTCAATCATTTCAACCAATTGACGATCTGAAGAAAGGCCACTAAAAATCATGCCTGCATTTTCAAGACGATCTTTGTAGTTGTTGTTCACTTCATAACGATGACGATGACGCTCAACACAACTGAGTTCTTTATAGGCTCCAGCCGCTTTTGTGCCTTCTTCTAGATGGCATAACTGCGCACCTAAGCGCATAGTACCGCCTAGATCTGATGTTTCATGACGCTCTTCAACCTGACCTTCTTCGTTAGTCCACTCAGTGATCAAGCCAACTACAGGATGTGGTGTCTCTTTATTGAATTCAGTTGAATGCGCACCCTCAAGGCCCGCAACGTTACGTGCAAACTCAATCAGCGCAACTTGCATACCTAAACAGATACCAAAGTAAGGTAAGTTATTCTCACGAGCGTATTTAGCCGCCATGATCTTACCTTCGATACCACGTTCACCGAATCCGCCAGGAACCAAGATACCGTCAAGACCTTTAAGGACTTCGTCGCCTTTAGCTTCAACGTTTTGTGAATCAATGTACTTAATATGCACAGATACACGATTAAATAGACCCGCGTGCTTCAACGCTTCGTTAACTGATTTATAGGCATCAGGTAGTTCAATATACTTACCGACCATACCAATAACGATTTCGCCCGTTGGGTTCGCTTCTTGGTAGATAACGTGTTCCCACTCGTGCAAATCAGCTTCAGGACAATCAATGCCAAAACGCTTAGTGACCAGTTGATCAAGATTCTGCGCTTTAAGCAAAGCAGGGATCTTATAGATACTATCAACATCTTTAAGTGAAATAACGGCACGTTCTTCTACATTACAAAATAGCGAAATTTTCGCTTTCTCATTTGCAGGTACAGGACGGTCACCACGACAAACCAACACATCAGGAGCGATACCGATTGAACGGAGCTCTTTAACTGAATGCTGGGTAGGCTTGGTTTTAACTTCGCCTGCAGCGCCTAAGAACGGCACTAACGTAAGGTGCATAAAGAGTGTTCTTTCGCGACCGAGTTCAACACCCAGTTGACGAATAGACTCAAGGAAAGGCAGTGATTCAATATCACCTACCGTGCCGCCAATCTCAACGATGGCAACATCGTGGCCTTCGCCACCAGCGAGTACCTTTTCTTTAATTGCATTGGTGATATGTGGGATAACCTGAATAGTGGCTCCCAAATAATCGCCACGACGTTCTTTACGCAATACTTCTTCGTAAATTCGACCGGTAGTAAAGTTATTACGGCGATTCATCTTGGTACGAATGAAACGCTCATAGTGACCTAAATCGAGATCTGTTTCCGCGCCGTCTTCAGTCACAAACACTTCACCGTGCTGTGTTGGACTCATGGTACCTGGATCAACGTTAATGTATGGATCCAGCTTCATAATGGTTACGTTTAGGCCACGGGCCTCTAAAATTGCAGCCAAAGATGCTGCTGCAATGCCTTTACCTAGTGATGAAACAACGCCACCAGTAACGAAGATATACCTTGTAGTCATTCTGAACCTGAGAAAAATGAGTTGGAAATATGTGCTTGTAAGAAAGCACGAGGACGGGGAAATATTATACCAAAGCATAGTGGATTCGACAAACTAGAATTAACCTAAAATTCAGTTTATTTGTCCGACTCAGCTCGTTTCACTTGATCCCAATAGCTATCCAATTCTGCTAATGTGTGTTCACTCATCGGCTTACCGTTAGCTTCGGCACTAGTTTCAACCCCTCTAAAGCGCCTTTCAAACTTTTGATTTGCTTGCCTTAATGCAGCTTCAGGCTCAACTCCCAAGTGCCGAGCTAGATTGACCACCGCAAATAGCAGATCACCCATTTCATCTTTAACTCTAGCAGGATCAATATCGTCTTGATTGACCTCATGCAGTACTTCATCAATCTCCTCGTGGATTTTTGCAACCACTGGAGGCAATTCAGGCCAATCAAAACCGACACGAGAGACTCTTTTTTGAATTTTCATCGAACGAGAAAGTGCTGGTAGGTTAAGAGGAATATCATCTAGTACTGAATGTTGTTCACGCTTTGCGCGTTCAGATGCCTTAATTTTTTCCCAGTTTTGTTTTATCTGATCGGTACTACTGCTTTTGAGGTCGGTAAATACATGCGGGTGACGCCGAGTCAACTTATCGCAAATGCGATTAATGACAGTGTCAAAATCAAACATGCCCTGCTCTTTGCCCAACTGGCAGTAGAACACCACCTGAAACAATAGGTCACCTAACTCGTCTGGCAGTTCATCAAGTGCAATTCGCTCGATGGTATCGGCGACTTCATAGGCTTCCTCTAAAGTAAAAGGCACGATTGATTGAAACGTTTGGGCTTTATCCCAAGCACAACCCGATTGAGGATCTCGCAGCTTTTGCATAATCGTCAGCAAAGGCTGCATGTTTCCCACTGGCTTAGTCATTAAGCTTTCCTACTTTATGTTGGCTTATACTCTACGAGCTTCGCTGACGCCATCGACTTGTGACAACTTGGCCATCACACGAGATAAACCATCCAAATTGTACAGTTCAAGCTCAAGTTCAATGGCTGCTGTTTGCGTTTTCACATCTGACGATGAGCTCATTGCAAGAACATTAGACTTTTCCGCAGCAAGTACAGATGTCAGATCTCTAAGCAATCCCGAACGATCACTTGCAATCACTCGTAAACGAATTTTGTAGCCGCCGGAGTAGTTCTCTCCCCAGACAACATCAACAGAACGTTCTGGTTGGGCGCGAATAAGCTCTTTTACTTGATCGCAATCGGCGCGATGCACCGAGATACCACGGCCTTTAGTAATGAAACCGAAAATCTCATCACCGGGGACCGGCTGACAACATTTAGCAATGTGGCTCATTAAATTGCCTACGCCGTTAACCTCTACCTGTCCTTGGCCTTTTCTGGCCGGTTTGCTGTGACTCTTTTTAACAAGATCTTCTAGTACCTCTTCGTCAGACTGCTCGTGAGTACGCAACTTGCTTTGAACATGGTTAACAACTTGATTAAGACGAACATCACCACCACCGATCCCGGCAAGGAGATCGTCCATGCTGACCATGTTAAATCGTTCCACGGCGGATTGAGCGTCTTTGAGTTTTAAGTTAGTGCGCGCCAGTTCGTTTTCAAGCATTTCACGGCCTGCAACAATGTTTTTGTCTCTATCTTGTTGCTTAAACCAATGTTGGATCTTAGAGCGTGCCCGTGACGTTTTGATATAGCCTAGATTAGGATTAAGCCAATCTCTTTTCGGATTTGGATTTTTAGAAGTAATGATTTCAATCCGCTGCCCTGTTTCAACTTGGTAAGTAAACTGGACGATACGGCCGTCAACCTTGGCGCCAATGCACTTATGTCCGACATGCGAATGAATATAGTAAGCAAAATCCAGCACCGTCGAACCTAGCGGAAGATCAACAACTTCGCCACTAGGGGTAAATACATAGACACGGTCTTCAAAAACTTGGCTACGTACCTCTTCAACGAGGTTACCGCTTTCAGCGACATCTTCTTGCCACTGTAGGATTTTACGTAACCAGTTAATCTTTTCTTCATAGCCGCTTTGCTTGCCACTGCTACTTGCACTGCCCTCTTTATATTTCCAGTGGGCGGCGACACCTAATTCAGCATCTTCGTGCATCTGTTCAGTACGGATTTGAATCTCGACTGTTTTTCCTTCAGGCCCCACAACAATAGTGTGAATCGACTGATAACCATTCGGCTTAGGGTTAGCGACGTAATCGTCAAATTCACGCGGAATATGATGCCAAAGAGTATGTACAACACCCAATGCTCCATAGCAATCTTGTAGTCTGTCGGTAACAATTCTTACCGCTCGAACATCAAACAACTCATCAAATTTGAGTTGCTTGCCATTCATCTTTTTCCAGATGCTGTAGATATGTTTTGGACGGCCATACACTTTGGCTCGGATCTCGTCCTGATCTAAACGCGCTTGCAGCTGGCTCACAAAGTCGTCGATAAAGGTTTCTCTATCGAGGCGTTTACCATCAAGTTGCTTGGCGATATCTTTATAAGTTTGCGGATGCAGGTAGCGAAAAGAGATATCTTCAAGCTCCCATTTCAACTGCCCAATACCAAGACGATTTGCCAACGGTGCATACACATCAGCAATCTCTCTCGCAATAAGTACCTTTACGTCTTCGTCGGCATTCTTAATTTCCCGCAGCAAACAAATACGCTCAGCAAGCTTAATCACCACGGCACGCACATCTTCAACCATCGCCAGCAACATTTTACGAATGTTGTCTATTTGCGGCTCACCATGGCGGGTTTGATTGTTAACTTTTAGCGCACCAATGGCATTCATGGTTTCCACACTGGAGACCAAAACTTCAAGTTTTGGGCCAAAGCGCTCTTGAATGTCTTCTTGAGTGATTAAGTCTGCATCAAAAACAACAAACAAAATGGCAGCTTGCAGCGTTTCAATATCCATATTCAAAGGTGCAAGGATTTCAATCATCTCTCGAGCACGTTGCAGTACAGGAAGGTTGGCCTCTTTATTTTGGCCCACTAATAACTCAACCTGCTCTATCAACTCCAAAAGAGTTTTGGCTTCGTTGGAATCACTAATATAACGTTTTACCCACTCTTCTAGTTGAAAGTGAGGGTCGTTAAAATGTGCTTCGCGAACTGATACCATCGTCTATTATTCCTTTACGTCTCGAAGTGGATTAAACCAAAAACATCAGTCCAAACCATTAAAATTCAGACCTTCTATCTTCAGCATTGAGCGTATATTGTCAATAAACAAACGCTGACAATCGTAACTAAAGTTGTCTATTTATCGAGTTCAAATAATGCCATTGATTCTAAATGGTGTGTTTGTGGAAACATATCCACCAAGGCTATCTTTTTAAGTGCATAACCTTGCTTTAATATCACTTCGCTATCACGCGCTAAGCTTGCAGGATTACAAGAGACATAAACCAATGCCTTAGGTTTAAGCTTCTTTAGCGATAACATGCTTTCATAAGCCCCCGCTCTTGCAGGATCAATCAGCATCTTATCCACTTTGCCTAACCATGGTTCTTGTGACAAATCCGCACTTAAATCGGCATGAAAAAAGGACACTTTATCTAAACCACTATGCTGCGCGTTAAGCGCTGCCTGAGCCACCATGGCTGGCACCCCTTCAACACCAATAACTTCAGCGCCACTTTTAGCTAATGGCAAACTAAAATTACCGATACCACAAAACAGATCAAGCACCCGCTCATCTGCTTGAGGGTTAAGCCAGTCTACCGCTTGCTTGACCATTGCTTGGTTAACCGCTGCGTTAACTTGAATGAAGTTACCCGCTGAAAACTTAAGTTCAGTATCGCTGTCACCCAAACAATAGAATGGTTGTTCACCATTGCCGCTAAGATGTTCAGTCTCGGCATTATCGTCTTGCAACACCAGATTGAGCACCTTGCTCTCACCAAATGCAGCCAAACGTTCTCTGTCTTTATCCGATAACGCCTTGGTAATACGTAATACTACAAAAATGCCGTTGTCAGCCTGGGTCAATTCTACATGCCCTAACGCTTTTTTGCCGCTGAGCTGATTTAATAAGTAAGCCAGATCAGGGATCAACCCCGATAGTGGTTTTGTCATTACAGCACAGGATTGGATCTCTACGACGTCGCTGCTACTACTGGCCCGAAACCCTAAACTAATATGTTTGGTGTTTCGATCAAACCAAGTCGCTAAGCGCGCTCTTCGACGATAGTGCCAAGGCGAATCACTCAATGTATCACAGACTTCACTTGCCTGAGTTTGAGCAAATTTAGCGACCAATTCCTGCAATGCTCGAGCTTTGTGTGCTCGTTGAGCCTCGATATCTAGATGCTGTAAATCACAACCGCCACAGCTAGCATAATGCGGGCACGCAGGCTCGACACGCTCGCTTGATGGTTTTTCAACCTTTAACAGTTTTGCTCTAGAAAACTTCTTTTTCTGCTCAGTCAACTGGACTTGAACCGTTTCGCCAGGAAGTGCACCGCTTATAAACACAATCTTCCCTTGATCATGAGCAATGCCTGCACCGAGATGATCCAGCTGGGTTACAGCCAAAGATAACTTTGAGGATAATTGTTTAGATCTATTTGGTTTTGCTTTAAAAAATTGTGCCATGTTACTCTCTAAATAGATAAAAAAAACTGGCCAACACAGGCTGTTACTGGCAGTCTATCGAATACTCTCACTATATTTATCGGTAACCCAATCGTCTCATGAATGAAGCCAACAATATGACCAAGTACAGCCTGCGTTCATGGGTTCTGGTATTGGCGTTAGCTCCAACTATTTTAGTGGGTATTTTATTGGGAAGCTATTTTACCATAAATAGATTTTATGAACTTGAAGAAACGCTCATAGATCAAGCGAGTAGTATCATCGAGCCTTTAGCCATTGCGGCAGAGGTCGGTTTAGACAGTAAAGATTTTGAAACCACAAAGCGCTTAATCACCGCCGCTCAGCTCAACAAAGCCTCTTTAGTACAGTTTATTGCTATTTTTGATGTCGACAACCGTGTCGTCGTCACCTCGCATCATTATAAAAATCATGAAGTCATGCGTTACGACAAACCGCTAAGTTCGATGCTAAGAACTGAACTTGAGCAAGTCGGTGACAGTATGATTTTACGCAGCCCGATTTTCAAAAACAGTGCAGTGCGACCTGTCGATACCTTCGATGAGAATGACAATAGGATCTCAATAGAGGCCGTTAAACTCGGCTACATATCGATATTGATCAATAAAGAGAATGCGCTGCTTGAGCAACATCGCGCCGCTGTGGCGGCGTTTATTATTGTATTGATTGGGGTGCAGCTGAATCTATTTTTTACTTTCCGACTGGTTAAAAACGTAACCCAACCCATTACCGAAATGGTACGAGTGGTTGCCAAAATTCGAGAAGGTAAACTCGACACCCGTTTAACCGGAAACCTCATTGGTGAGCTGGATCTGCTTAAACGCGGTATTAATGCCATGGCAGGCTCCTTGTCGGAATACCATGATGAGATGCAGCAAAATATTGACCAAGCCACATCTGATTTACGAGAGACACTCGAACAAATTGAGATCCAAAACGTTGAGCTTGATATGGCCAAAAAGCGGGCGCTAGAAGCCAGCCGGATTAAGTCTGAATTTTTAGCCAACATGTCCCATGAGTTACGCACCCCACTTAATGGCGTCATTGGTTTTGCAAAACAGTTATTAAAGACCCCATTACACTCCAGTCAGCAAGACTATATTCGTACCATTGAGCGCAGCGCCACGAGCCTACTCAGTATCATCAACGATATTTTGGATTTTTCTAAGCTAGAAGCCGGTAAAATGGTATTGGAAAACATGCCATTTTCTTTGCGTGAAATAGTCGAAGAAACCGTCACTATGTTGTCTAGCAGTGCACGAGAAAAACAGATTGAGTTGGTGATCGATGTTGACCCACGTATTCCAGAGGATGTTACTGGCGATGCGATGCGTTTTAGCCAAATCCTGACGAATTTAGTCGGCAACGCAATTAAGTTTACCGACAGGGGGAGTGTGCAGCTTAAGATGCAACTTGAAGAGATTGCGGACGGTAAAGCGCGTGTCCGTATTGAGATAATTGATACAGGTATCGGTATTGATGCCGAAAAACTGGCTGCATTATTCCAAGCTTTTGGCCAAGCAGATTCTTCTATCTCAAGGCGCTTTGGTGGTACAGGTCTTGGACTGGTGATCACCAAGCGTTTGGTTAATCGAATGGGTGGCCAAATAGGCTGTAATTCAGAGCTACAACAAGGCTCAACCTTCTGGTTTTCCTTACCTCTTAACTTAAGCCAATTCCCCATCAGCGATACCTTACCAATTGGTACGCTTAAGAATAAAAGCATTTTACTATTCGAACCTAATCCGTTATCACAGCATGCCATTGAACGTATGCTGCTACGCTGGGGTCTTAAAGTCACTAAGGTGACCAGCAGTAAACAGCTCGAATTTATTGTGACTCAGTCAAATCACTTGTTTGATTATGGGCTCTTTAGTTGTAAACCGCTCGCGACTGGCGGCAACGGTGTTGAGCTGCTCAAAGTGGCTAAACCTAAAATAAGTTACTTAATGCTGATAAACAATTGCGTCGAAAGTGAGGATATCTTCACTCAAATTCGTCCCTATATCGACAAGCAACTCACGATGCCTATCGGTGAGAAGCGACTGTCCAGTAGCTTGATCGATCAACAATCTACACTTGAAGCCGAAGTATTGCCAATGCCTGCAATAATGTCGGCCCCCGAGGTGAGAGAAAACTTAACCGTACTGGCAGTTGACGACAACCCTGCTAATTTAAAGCTTATTGATACATTACTAAAAGAGCTAGTGACCCAAGTGCTCATTGTCGATAATGGTGATGCCGCGGTAGAAATTGCAAGACAACGCAGTTTTGACCTTATCTTTATGGATATTCAAATGCCAGGCACTGACGGCATTAGCGCCACTAAACTGATAAGACAAAATTCAGCGAATCGCAATACGCCCATTATAGCAGTGACCGCCCACGCTATAGCTGAAGAGCGAGAGCGTATATCATCGAGTGGTATGGATGGCTACTTACCCAAACCTATCGATGAGGCAGCACTGAAGGAAGTGATCCGCAAATGGAAAAACAAACCCAAGTTCACCCACTTTGATCAGCGCACCTTAAATTGGGAACTGTGTTTGACGCAGGCAAATAACAAGCCAAACTTAGCAATTGATATGTTGAAGATGTTGTTAAAGTCACTGCCAGAGACGGTGGAGCATATCAATAGTGCACTCACGAATTTTGATCAGCAAAACATGCTTACCTGTATTCATAAATTACACGGTGCAAGCTGTTATTGTGGCGTGCCGACCACCCAACAACTTTGTCAGGAGATAGAGTCAGGGTTAAAGCGTGGTGTTACTGTAGAAGATGTAGAACCTGAAATCCTTGAGTTACTTGATGAGTTAACTAAGGTAGAATCAGCCGCTAATCAAGTGATCACCCAGCTATCAGTGGAAATAAAAGATGACAAATAAACCGGGCTTTTTTCAACGCTTAAAAGGGCTAACACTAGCACAAAAGAAACTTTTTGCTATTGCATTATGCCAGCGCATGCTACCCAATTATCAGCTTTTTTCTGAAGTGTGTGAATTTGGCAACCCGAAGGTGCTCGATACACTGCTCAACCTGCTTTGGCAGTCAATGTACGACAATAAACTGAAACTAAATTTAGAGCTACAAATGGAACGTATAGAAGAAAATACGCCAGAGCCTGCTGATTTTGACGTCTACGGCGTATATCCAGCCCTAGATGCAGCGGTAGCCTTAACCTCTTTGCTAAGCGCACTAGAAAGTAAAGTTGAAGAAGATATCACTAATATCAGTAAGCTCTCGTCAGCCACGGTTGCCAACTATATTGAAGCAACCTGCGAGCAAGATTTTGATAAAGAATCAGAATTAGATGATTATATTTTTAACCATGAAGTCATGGTTGAAGAAAAAGAGATGCAAGAAGATCTTCTGCAAACCATCGAAAAGAACCCACATCTCAAAGCCGATTTCATCAAAGAGTTACGCCGAGAAATTGTCACCGTCGGCATATCAAATATTGGCGTCAGCGCAGCAGAGTAATACCGCAAAAGAGTCGCTTTATTAAAGCGACTCTTATACTCATGCCATTTGTAACATCAGGATCACGTGGGTATAGAATACGCTTAATTCAAGGTGATAGTTGTTCCCTTAACTGTCCATCGAGAACAATTGCTCCGCTTTGGACTGCATAAACTCGATAAAGAGCTTAACCTTCAAAGGTTGATGACTGCGTTGATGATACAAGATTGAAATCCGCCTTTTCTCACCAATCCATTCAGGTAATAGCGTTGTCAACTGGCCGCTCTTAAGCTGGTTTTTCACAAAAAGTGCTGGGCCATATAAAACCCCACCATGATCTACAGCGGCCTGCACTGCGCCATTTAACTCACTTAACGTCAGTTTTGCAGGTCCATCATAATAAAAGTTCTCTCCCGATGGGTGCTTTAAAGTCCAGTTAAACAAAGGCCATACTTTAATCAACGCGTGTTGTTCTAAATCGCTTGGATGGCACAAGCTAGGTGCCTTATCCATATACTGCGACGAGGCAAACAAACCATAATTAAGCACGCCAAGAGAGCTCGACACCCAAGAAGAATCTGGTTGGGTGCCACCGACAATAGCAACATCAACCCCCTCATCTATAAGATCGATTACGTTATTATTTTGTACTATATGCAGCTGTATATCTGGGAATTTTTCACAAAACTCGTTAATGGCATGGATGAAAATCATCGAAATAATTGACACCGGAGCCGCTATTCTAAGGGTACCTTCAGGCTTATCCACCGCAGCGCCTCTGATACTGTCAAACTGAGATACTATGGCCTGATATTGCTGAAACAGCGCTATGCCCTCCTCTGTTAGACGCAGCTTGCGAGTGTTCCTCATCAACAACTGCTTATCGAGCTGTGTTTCCAATTTAGTCAACTTACGGCTCACCGTTGCAATTGGCATCTCCAGCTCTTTAGCGGCTTGGGAAAAGCTCCCTGCATTAACTAAATGAACAAATTGGTAGATCAGCTGTAATTCCAAACCAAAATTACTATTCATCAATATAAACCCAAGCGTTTAAAACATAAAAAGGGGATCGGCTACGACCTAAGATTAATAGTATAACAAAACGTAAATATGATAATGTTCTAACTCAATTTTATGCGTGTTTTACGTATATTGTAGACAAGTTAATAGAGAAAATATGTCAGCTGTTATAACGCCACTACTCGCTGTATTTGGCATCATGTTGATTGGCACTTTGGTGCAAAAATCAAAACTGCTGCCTGCTGAGACCGATCAAGTTTTAAACCAATATGTGTACTATATTGCGTTTCCGGCCATTATGCTGATCACATTGGCACAAACCCCGATCAACGACATACTGCACTGGGGTTATATCGCTGGGTTTAGTGGCGCCATGCTAACCAGCTACGCGATCACCTTTCTCGTCTCGCGTTGGACCAATCCATCTCAAAACGCAGTCGCGTCTATGCGAGCGCTCAACGCCACCTTTGGCAATACTGCTTTTATCGGTATTCCCTTAATGGCGATGTTGTTTCCCAATAATCAAACGGCACTCGCCGCAGCCGCTATTGCCAGTCTATTATCGGTGTTAATTTTTGCCATCGCGCTCGTGTCATTGGAAATGATTGGCCGCAAGCAAAGCAGCTCAGCGGCAAAAATCATTAGCCTCGCCTTAATGCACAACCCTATTGTAGTGGGTAGTATGGTTGGGATAGTCCTATCCGCAATGACAATTACTTTGCCTGATAGTATCGCCCTCATCATTCGTCAACTGGGTATGACCTCGAGCCCTTGTGCACTGTTTGCCATCGGTATGGTGCTCGCTAAATCAGCTCAACACCAAACTTCAACACATATTATTAGCCTGAAACAGCTCACAGAGATTAGTGCTATCAATGCCATTAAACTGATTTTTCAGCCTCTAGTCACTTACTTGATCATGTTTAGCCTAGATGTTGATCCACAATTGATTGCTATGGGCGTCATACTCGCGGCGCTGCCGACTGCTGCCAGTGTCTACCTACTTGCACAACGGTACCAAACTCAAGTCATCACCAGTGCTCAGGGAATACTATTGGGTACCCTTGTCACCTTTATTACTTTACCGTTATTAGAAGCTTATCTATTGGGTTAACATTCGATGCTTAATTTAAAAGCCCGCCTTGCTAAACCTTGGTTCTAGCAACTTTTACTTCTGCATAGTGAGAGAGTGCACTAGCTAAATTTATTACTCCGCCAATAAACATCTTCCATCTAACTGTATTAATTACATTTTAGCTTATAGGGTGCGGTAATTAGAGATGAAAAAAGTTGCCGATATCGATTAATTTTCCAACTGATAGTTTACTGTATAAAAAAACAGTATATACTGTTCATTAATACAGTGTATTGGGATAGGACATCACTATGCTTTGCCAACTCAGCATTAATAATTTTGCTATTGTGCGTTTTTTGGAACTCGATTTTAAAGCCGGCATGACCAGTATCACTGGTGAAACCGGCGCGGGTAAATCTATTGCTATAGATGCATTAGGCTTGTGCCTAGGTAATCGAGCCGACGCTAATGCCATTCGGCCTGGCGCCACCAAAGCGGAGGTAAGTGCACGCTTTTCATTATCTGATATTCCACTCGCAAAGCGCTGGTTAGAAGATAATGATCTCGAACTAGATAATGAGTGTATCTTAAGACGAACCATCAATAATGATGGCCGCTCACGCGCATATATCAATGGTAATCCAGTCCCACTTGCACAGATAAAATGCCTCGGACAACTGCTGATTGGCATTCATGGCCAACACGCTCACCATGCGATGCTAAAAAGTGAGCACCAGCTTACTTTACTCGATAGTTACGCCAACCATAAGATGCTACTCGACACTGTAGCGGCGAGTTATCAGAGATGTAAAACGGTTGAAAAACAGTTACATCAATTAGAGTTAGCGCAGCATGAAAGGCTTGCTCGTAAACAGTTACTGCAATACCAGGTTGAAGAACTCAATGAGTTTGCCATTGCTAAAGGCGAGTTTGAAACCATAGAGGCTGAACATAAAAAACTCGCCAACAGCACTGCATTAATCGAGCTATGCCGTAGCCAATTAAATATTTTGCAGGACAATGATCAAGCGAGTGTTGAGTCATTATTAAATACCTCTATAAGTCAGGGGCAAGATTTAGAAAGTTATGATGCCGAACTTGGCAGCGTTGTCGCCATGCTTAATGATGCACTTATTCATGTACAAGAGAGTAGTAGCGAGCTTGAACGGTATTTAGAAGGTTTAGAACTCGACCCTGAATACTTTGAACAATTAGAGCTTCGGATCTCTAAAGCACTGCAACTGGCGCGCAAACACCATGTCAATGCCAGTGAATTGTTTGCTCACCATCAAGGTCTGTTGAATGAACTCAATGAGCTTGGATCGGACGGGGACAAACTTGAAGAGATCCGCAATCAACTGCAAAATAGTCAACAGGCATATTCGAATCACGCACGAAAACTAAGCCTTAGTCGTGGCCGCTACGCTAAAGAACTCGATAAAAAAGTGACTCAATCGATTCATGAGCTGAGCATGCCTAAAGGTAAATTCAGTATCGCAGTCAACTTTAATCAAGCCGTCATTAGCCCTCAAGGCTCCGATGCTATTGAGTTTCTCGTGACCACCAATCCAGGTCAACCTTTGCAGCCCATTGCTAAAGTGGCCTCAGGCGGAGAACTCTCTCGAATAGGCCTTGGCATACAAGTTATTACCGCTAAAAAAGTCGCGACTCCAACACTCATTTTTGATGAAGTAGATGTGGGGATATCAGGTCCAACGGCGGCTGTCGTCGGCCGGATGCTGCGGAGTTTAGGGGAATCGACTCAAGTATTTTGCGTGACCCACTTACCGCAAGTTGCCGGTAATGGCCATCAACATATGTTTGTTAATAAGACCAGTAAATCTGGTAAAACAGAAACATCCATGGTCGCCCTAGATAAAGACCAGCGAATTGAGGAGTTAGCTCGCTTACTGGGAGGTGACACCATTACCAGTAATACGATTGCCAATGCTAAAGAGCTGCTGTTTAGTTAAATGAACTTGCGTAAAACAACCATTAAAAAAGGAGCTAACAATAGCTCCTTTTTTAATGCCACACTCACGACCTAAATCAAGTAGTGAGCTGCGGTGTGTAAGCAAATCAAGGAAAATATCCCTGCAAGTACATCATCAATCATAATCCCAAAACCACCTTGCACTTTTGCATCCAGCCAACGAATCGGCCATGGTTTCAAAATATCAAAAAAGCGAAACAACACAAAACCGGCCAGTAACCATTGCCAACCCGCTGGCGCCGCTATCATGGTGATAAGTAAACCGGCAATCTCATCCCAAACAATAGCACCGTGATCATGCACGCCCATATCTTTAGCGGCTTTATCACATATATAAAAGCCGATTAAGACGGTAAAAAGCGTCAAGCCGATATACCAAGGTAAGCTCAATGGTGCCATTAATAAGTAGAGCGGTATGGCGGCAAGCGTACCAAACGTACCTGGCGCCTTTGCGGCTAAACCTGAGCCAAATCCTAATGCCAAAAAATGAATAGGATTTTTAAGAGACAGCTTGGTTAGTGCCTTATCTTTTGAAAGTAAATTCATCAATTAAAGTGCTCAAATCCGAGGTTAATGGGCTCAAATGGCTGTTTATCTAACAACAATTTCAACTTGCCACCCGTGCAAATTTGACCAATCTTAGTAAACTTCACACCCGTCTCAGCCAATGCGATCTCTAGTGCGCCTTTTTGGGCTTCAGAGACAGTAAAGAGTAGTTCATAATCCTCACCACCCGTTAATGCATAGCTTAGCGCCATCTCAGCTGAGACATTGGCTTTGAGCTGGGGAGATAAAGGCAGCTTATCGACATTGATTGTGGCGCCAATATTCGAGGCTTTCAGTACATGTTGGATATCAGAGACTAAACCATCTGAAATATCAATGGCACTCGATGCCAGCGTGCGCAGTGCTTGCCCCGCTAATACCCTTGGAGTTGGCCGGTAATGACGATTAATAAGATAGTTTCTATCGTCTTCATTACAATCCGCTTTTCCACGCAGTAGATCTAGCCCTAAAGCTGAATCACCTAATGTGCCGGTAGCGTAGATCCAATCTCCATTTCTTGCGCCGCTACGAGTCAGACCCGCATGCTTAGGCACTTGGCCATTAATGGTAATGGTGATTGAGCGGGGACCACGAGTAGTATCACCGCCAATAAGTGCTACGCCATAGTATTCGGCAATTTCAAACAAGCCTTCACTATAATCTGCCAACCAATTTTCGTCGACTTCTGGCAAGGTTAGCGCCAATGTCATCCATGCAGGCTCCGCGCCCATAGCAGCCAGATCGGATAAATTCACCGCTAGCGACTTATACCCCAGATCTTTTGCAGGCATATCAGCAAAGAAATGCACGTTTTCCACTAAGGTGTCACAAGATATCACAACAGATTTATTTGCAGCGGGTTCAACAATGGCGCAATCATCACCAATGCCAAGTGCAACGTCTTTTCGAGACTGGGCACGCCCAGTAAAAAAGCTTTCGATTAATTGAAATTCTTTCACAATACCAATCACAAATTAAGAAGTGGTTTGAGGAAAAAAGAGGAGCTAATAGTAAGAGGATCTTAGCTATGATTTTAGTTACGTTAGATGTGTTCTGCTATTAAATGCCAGCCACGGATCATGCAACTGTTATTCTCTTTTTAGGCATACAAAAACGGCATCCGAAGATGCCGTTTTTACTATTTCGTTCTTGCGACTAGCTTATCCAGAATACCGTTAACGAACTTATGTCCATCTTCAGCGCCGAATGCTTTGGCAAGCTCGATAGCTTCGTTAATTGCTACTTTATAAGGAACATCCTTGCGGAAAGTCAGCTCATAAGTTGCTAAACGAACAATCGCCTTTTCGACAGGGTCAACTTCATTCAAAGGACGAGTCAAAAATGGAATGATTAGCTCATCCAATTGGCTTTTCTTAGTTGCTACGCCCGCTAATAACTCACGAAAGTAAGTTATATCGACACCATCAACATTTTGTTCAGTTAGAAACTCATGCTCAACATCAGCAATATTGTTGCCACTTAGCTGCCAAGAGTAAATGGCCTGAACCGCTAAACGACGTGCCTTTCGGCGCTCTGAAGGCTTCATTAAATTGTCCTAGATTACAGGTGTTCTTCAAGTGCTTGCAGCACGTTAACCATCTCTAGCAGACCCAAAGCAGCTTCGCCGCCTTTGTTGCCTGCTTTAGTACCTGAACGTTCAATTGCTTGTTCAATAGTATCAGTGGTTAAAACGCCGAATGAAACAGGAATATCAAATTCAAGTGCAACTTGAGCTAGACCTTTATTACATTCGCCTGCAACAAAATCAAAATGAGGTGTACCGCCACGGATAACCGCACCAAGTGAGATTATTCCGTCAAATTTTCCGCTTGCCGCAACACGACGTGCAGCAAGTGGCAGTTCAACAGCGCCAGGCACTTTAATTACAGTGATATTATCATCTGAAACTTGGCCAAAACGCTTAAGAGTGTCTACCGCACCACTAAGTAAACTATCTACAACAAAGCTATTAAAACGTGAAACTACGATCGCAATTTTTGCGTTTTTCGATTCGATATTACCTTGAACTATGTGCATTTATCTTACCTAAAATTAGCTAATTACCCAGCATGGGGGCGGAAGAGGCGGTATGATACCACAGCCGTTAACGCTGATCCCCATGCAATTTATAAGAAAAGTGTTAAATTACCCCTTGGATGATTTTCCAACCCAAGATAGTATTTTATTCTGCTATATAATCAGTTACTTCTAAACCAAAGCCTGATAGTGAATGATAACGCTTTGGTGAGCTAAGCAACCGCATTGATGTCACGCCTACATTTGCTAGGATTTGCGAGCCAACACCCACTTGACGTGAGGTTCCTTGCCACTTAGCTGTAATAGGTGCACTGCCGTTATCTTCAGCTTCAAATGCTTTAACTTTGGCTAAAATATCACTGCTATGCTCTTGATGACCGAGCAGTACTAGTACGCCACCGTCTTCGCTAATGCGCTGCATTGCTTTTTCTAGTGGCCAACTGCGTTGCTGATCGCGCTCGGAATGTAAAAGGTCGTTAAAGGTATTTTGTAGGTGAACACGTACAAGTATGTTCTCTGTAACCGGACCTTTGACTAATACATAGTGTAATTGATTATCGATAGTGTCACGGAAAGTCAGCATATCAAACTCACCAAAACGGGTTGGTAGCTTACATTGCGCTTCACGTACAACACTGGTTTCTTTAGTGTTGCGATATTCAATTAGGTCAGCAATAGTGCCCATCTTTAATCCGTGCTTTTCAGCAAAAATTTCAAGATCTGGACGACGCGCCATGGTGCCATCGTCCTTTAAAATTTCAACGATGACTGATGAAGCTTCAAAACCTGCTAATCTTGCTAAGTCACAGCCCGCTTCAGTATGACCGGCACGGATGAGCACGCCACCCTCTTTTGCCATCAATGGGAATATGTGGCCAGGTTGCACAATATCACTAGGCTTAGCATCTTTGGCAACTGCAGCTTTTACCGTGACGGCACGATCTTGCGCTGAAATACCCGTTGTGACACCTTCAGCCGCTTCAATAGACATTGTAAAGTTGGTTGAGAACTGGGCATTATTGTTGGTGACCATTAAAGGCAGGTTTAGCTGTTCGCAGCGTTCTTTAGTCAAGGTTTGACAAATAAGACCGCGACCGAACATCGCCATAAAGTTAACCGCCTCAGGCGTCACCATGTCAGCAGCCATAATAAGGTCGCCTTCATTTTCTCTATCTTCATCATCCATCAAGATAACCATCTTGCCTAGACGAATATCTTCGATGATCTCTTCTATACTATGTAGCGACATGTTCAGACCTTTATTTTGTATTACTGCATTAAGTGAGGTTGCTAACCTTTATGCCTATCGTGGCAAAACAGTATATAAATTTATATGATTATTTTTTTGGAGCTTCTAAAGATAAATTCTATCTTTAAAATAGCCTTAAGCCAGTATTTAACGTAAAAAACCTGAGCGAGCTAACAGTTCCATAGTAACTTCGGACTTAGGTTGCTGTTTTTCATGCTCTGATGAATAGTTCATCAATCTTTCTAAGTGGCGAGCAATGAGGTCAACTTCAATATTAACGCTATCGCCAGCCTTCAAATTTATTAAGGTAGTCTCACCTGCTGTATGCGGCACTATGGTCAGTCTAAATCGATGCCCTTGCACTTCATTAACCGTTAAACTCACACCATCAATAGTAATAGACCCTTTATGGGCGATATAGCGACCCAGCTCTACGGGAGGTGATAACCAAAATTCAATTGCCTGACCGCGAACTTGACGGTCATCAATACGCGCCATGCCATCTACATGACCACTGACCATATGGCCACCCAAGCGTGTTGTTGGCGTCACGGCTTTCTCTAAGTTAACCGAGGTGCCGACAGCGTAATGTGCAAACCCGGTAAGGCTGACTGTCTCGGCTGAAATGTCCGCAACATAACCATCTGCTAGCCGCTCTACAACAGTAAGGCACACACCATTGGTGGCAATGCTGTCACCGAGCTTAACGTCCGACAAATCAAGCTTAGCGCTTGCAACTGTTAATCTAATATCATCGCCACGACGTTCAACTTTTCGTAAATGACCTACAGATTCAATAATTCCGGTAAACATAAAGTTAATTACTCATTCTTAACGTCAAGCGAGTATCTTTACCCACTTTTCGTTCATCTATTACATTAATACTGGGTATTTGGGACATCGCCTCAAATGGAGGCAAAGCAAGTAAGTCTCGCCCCTGAGCACCGAGTATTTTCATTGCTTGGTATAAAATAATTTCATCCGCTAATAGCGCGCTAACAAATGCACCAGCGAGTGTTGCACCGGCCTCAACTAACACCGAGTTACAGCTTTTACCGAGAAATACCAGCAAGGCACTAAGGTCTACCCGCTTATCTTTGGCGGGTAATATTTGGTGACTAACATGGGCCGGCCATGCCGACTTCACCTTATCAGGGTAGTCACAAGTGCTAATAAGTAAAATCGGGCTGTTGATACTAAACATCTTAAGGTCAGTACCTAGCCGTGCTTGGCTGTCTAATACTACACGCATCGGTTGATGTAGTTCTGCTGGCGCGATCTCATTTGATAAAGAACCCAGTTCACTATGTCGTACATTTAGACTCGGGTTATCGGCCAAAACCGTTTCAACGCCAGTAATGAGTGCACAATGTCTTGCACGTACCCGCTGCACATCTCTGCGAGCTTCTGGCCCTGTGATCCATTTAGACTCACCGTTTGATAGTGCCGTTTTACCATCAAGACTCGCCGCAAGCTTTACCGTCACCCAAGGTAATCCTTGCTCCATTCTCTTCAAAAAACCGAGGTTAACCTGTTTAGCAGCATCGGTTAATAAACCAACGTCAACCTGTATGCCTGCATCACGGAGCATGGTAATACCACGACCAGAGACTTGTGGGTTGGGGTCCGTAACGGCAATAACAACGCGGCTAACCTTGCTTTCGATCAAGGCCTTGGCACAAGGTGGAGTTCGACCATAATGGCTGCACGGTTCTAATGTGACGTACGCGGTCGCACCAATGGCATCATCACCGGCCATGTTAAGTGCGTAGACTTCGGCATGGGGGCCACCAGCACGGATATGGTAACCTTCTCCCACAATCACGCCGTCTTTAACTAATACACTACCAACGCAAGGATTTGGTCGGGTGGTATAGAGTCCTTTTTGCGCTAATTCAATAGCAAGACTCATCATTTGATTGTCTTCAGTTGACCACATAGTGAAATGAGTTCCGATTAATCAATTGGGTAATAAGGGGGTATAACTACTTCTGTAAGTTCGCGATAGCGTCGCCGAACTCCGACACGTCTTCAAACGCGCGGTAAACGGATGCAAAGCGTATATAAGCCACTTTGTCTAAGTTGACCAATTGGTCCATCATCAAGTTACCTATCATCTCTGATTTAACTTCACGCTCACCTGTCGCTCGCAGCATCGACTTAATTTTAGTTAAGGACTGCTCGATTTGGTCCATCGATACCGGTCTTTTCTCTACCGCTCGAAGCATGCCACCACGCAGTTTATCTTCATCGAAAGGTTGACGACTACCGTCTTGTTTAACCACACGAGGCATCACCAGTTCAGCACCTTCAAATGTAGTATAGCGCTCATGGCATTGCACACACTCTCGACGACGACGTACCTGATGGCCATCTGCGACAAGTCGCGAATCAATCACTTTAGTGTCTGTTGCGCTGCAAAATGGACAATGCATCTAGCCTCCGGTCAGGTATTAAAACGACTTATATAAACGATTTAATAAAAAATCATTATCAATTACCAACAAAAATGGCCGCATAAATGCGGCCATTAAAGTTTACCTGATTTAACGCTTAAGGTTAACCGTAAACAGGGAACTTAGCGCACAATTCAAGAACCTGTGCTTTTACACGCTCGCTAACAGCAAGATCTGTAATATCATCAAGTACATCACACATCCAGTGAGTCAGCTGCACAGACTCTTCTTCACCAAAACCACGTCGAGTAATCGCAGGTGAGCCAATACGCAGACCAGATGTCACAAATGGTGAGCGCGGGTCATTAGGTACTGAGTTTTTGTTGACAGTAATGTTGGCATTACCGAGCGCTGCATCAGCTTCTTTACCGGTAATATCTTTGCTGATCAAATCAAGCAAGAACAGGTGGTTATCAGTACCACCAGAAACAACATCATAGCCACGTTCAATAAACGTGCGAGCCATTGCTTTTGCGTTTACCACCACTTGCTCTTGGTATGTCGTGAACTCTGGCTCGAGCGCTTCTTTGAATGCAACTGCTTTAGCAGCGATAACATGCATCAAAGGACCGCCTTGACCACCAGGGAAGACCGCTGAGTTTAGCTTTTTATAAATAGCTTCATCATCGATGGCAGAAAGGATCAAACCACCACGAGGGCCCGCTAATGTCTTATGCGTTGTCGTTGTCACAACATGTGCGTGTGGAAGTGGGTTTGGATAGATACCCGCAGCAACAAGACCTGCAACGTGCGCCATATCAACAAATAGGTAAGCACCTACTTTATCGGCGATTTCGCGGAACTTGCCCCAATCAACAATGCCAGAGTATGCACTGAAACCCGCAATAATCATCTTAGGATTATGTTCAACCGCTAGACGCTCAACTTCAGCGTAATCAATCTTGCCCGTTGACTCGTCAATGCCGTACTGAACCGCATTATAGAGCTTACCAGAGAAGCTGACATGTGAGCCGTGAGTCAAATGACCACCGTGAGCAAGACTCATACCTAGAACCGTGTCACCACCTTGAAGAAGGGCCATAAATACGGCTGCGTTAGCTTGTGAACCAGAATGCGGCTGAACGTTAGCATACGTTGCACCGAACAACTCTTTAGCACGAGATATTGCGAGTTCTTCAACAATATCAACATGCTCACAGCCACCATAGTAACGCTTACCAGGGTAACCTTCGGCATACTTGTTAGTAAGCTGAGAACCTTGAGCTTCAAAAACGCGTGGGCTCGTATAGTTTTCTGAAGCAATAAGTTCGATGTGCTCTTCTTGACGGCGAGTTTCATCTTCAATCGCTGCAAACAATTGTGGATCGTAATCCGCGATATTCATGTCTTTTTTCAGCATTATTTACTCCAGCTGTAAATTCTTATAGTAGGGTTGCGCGGTATGATACAGCGCAATTGATCACAATCCCAGCATTAGAAACATGAAATTACTTGCAATTTCCCATGAGCGATATTTCAACAATAGCAAATAGACGCCGTAAACTTGCTCAACGATTGTATTACATAGAAAAAACGCCTTTAATCTATTGATTCATTACTTTGTGGTGTAAATCTAGAAAACTCTGTTCTGCAAACACTCCAGCCCTGACATCATTTAATGGCCCATAATGGCAATAACACCGATACGCGATGTCTTTCTGTTATTCATTACTCCTCCGTCCAGTATCAATATATAAAATACAATCTAGTATGCCCCTCAGTAACGGTTATTTTTGGAGATATTAGCCAATCCCCAAATGTAGAACAGTACTTTTATTTAACTAAGCTGCGCCTAAGATAAAGATCAGATTTAAGTTAGGCGGTGATTCGAGTAGAATTGCTGCCATTCCCAGTCAAAGAGAAATAAAATGGCTCAGTTTGTATACAGCATGCTTAGAGTGGGCAAGATTGTTCCGCCTAAAAAGCAAATTCTAAAAGATATCTCCTTAAGCTTTTTCCCTGGTGCCAAAATTGGTGTGTTAGGGCTCAATGGTTCAGGTAAATCAACTCTGCTACGCATCATGGCCGGTCTCGATACCGAAATTGAGGGCGAAGCAAGACCAATGCAAGACCTAAAGATTGGTTACTTACCGCAAGAACCAAAACTTGATCTAAATCAGACGGTTCGTGAAGCTGTTGAAGAAGCGGTTTCCGATGCCAAAAATGCCCTCGTAAGACTCGATGAGGTTTACGCGCTTTATGCAGAGCCAGATGCTGACTTTGATGCACTCGCTAAAGAGCAAGGCCAACTCGAAGCCATCATCCAATCACAAGATGCTCATAATCTTGATGTCGTTTTAGAGCGCGCTGCTAATGCACTGCGCTTGCCTGATTGGGATGAAAAAATTGCAGTGCTATCGGGTGGTGAAAGACGCCGAGTGGCTATTTGCCGTCTGCTGCTTGAAAAACCAGACATGCTACTGCTTGATGAACCCACCAACCACTTAGATGCTGAATCAGTCGCTTGGTTAGAGCGTTTTCTGCAAGACTATGTGGGGACTGTCGTGGCAATTACCCACGATAGATATTTCCTCGACAATGCGGCGGGTTGGATTTTAGAGCTCGACCGTGGTGAAGGGATCCCATGGGAAGGTAACTACTCTTCATGGTTAGAGCAAAAGGATGCTCGTTTACAGCAAGAATCTGCAACTCAAAGCGCTCGTCAAAAGACCATCGCTAAAGAATTGGAGTGGGTACGCCAAGGTGCTAAAGGACGTCAATCAAAAGGCAAAGCACGTATGGCTCGCTTTGAAGAGCTTAATACCAATGACTATCAAAAGCGTAACGAGACCAACGAACTGTTTATTCCACCAGGACCACGCTTAGGTGACAAGGTGATTGAAATTAATCGCCTGACAAAATCCTACGGCGACCGGGTGTTAATTGATGACTTGAGTTTTGCCGTCCCTAAAGGGGCGATTGTCGGTATTATCGGTGCCAACGGTGCAGGTAAATCAACACTGTTCAAAATGATCTCTGGCGAAGAACAGCCAGACAGCGGCAGCGTTGAAGTCGGTGAGTCGGTACAAATTGCTTCAGTAGATCAGTTCCGTGATTCGATGAATGACAAGAACACCGTCTGGCAGGAGATCTCTGGCGGCCAAGATATTATGCGAATTAACAATTCTGAAATATCAAGCAGAGCCTATGTTGGCCGCTTTAATTTCCGTGGTGGCGATCAGCAAAAGATCATTGGCACCTTATCGGGTGGTGAACGTAACCGTGTGCATTTAGCCAAACTGTTACAAGCCGGTGGCAACGTGCTACTGCTCGATGAACCTACCAACGACCTCGATATTGAAACACTACGAGCACTTGAAGAAGCGCTACTAGAGTTTCCTGGTTGCGCCATGGTGATTTCGCATGACCGTTGGTTCCTTGACCGTATCGCGACGCATATTCTCGATTATCGTGATGAAGGTAAAGTGAACTTCTATGAAGGTAACTACACCGAGTATTCAACCTGGTTAAAAGAAGAAATGGGCACTGACGTTGTTGAGCCTCATCGCTTAAAATACAAACGAATGAGTAAGTAACACTTCAATTATCCACTGTTAAACAGAGACTTAGGTCTCTGTTTTTATTTCTACAATCTAAACCTACTCCGTATTTTTCTGCCACATCTCAGAGGCATACACCTCAATGCCGCAAAAAATACTGGTGACATCGGATGCTATTCAAATATGAAAGCAGGTAAAAGTTATCAACTTTTCATTGGTGTATCTTCTAACTTCTAATCCCAAAAGCAAGGCATAGAGTTTCTCGATACAAATACCGCATTTGCCTTTAGCTCACTCACTGTTCGAGTAGGCTGAATAACAACAACAAAAACTCATCACAGCTTATTTTCAATTTCACAACAAAATAAGCTCAAATTATGAGATGCTAGTTTGTAAATCAGTGGAATAACAATAAGTGTAAATACCATGGATGAAAAAATTACTCAGCCACAAGACAATACGCCTCCTCAAACTGTTAGTGCACCTAAAGATATAAAACCAAAGAAATTTTTAAACAGCATTAATCATTTTCGTGGCATCGCTATCATCTTTATTGTTATGGCGCACTGCTACCGCCCTGCCGGGTGGCAAATTGAAACTTTTGCCGACAAAGCTTGGTTTAATTTAATGATGAATGGCACGGTCTTTTTTGTGTTTATTTCAGGCTTTCTGTTTCACCATGTATTTTATAACCGCTGGGATTACAAAAAATACATGAAGAGCAAAACTAAGTTTGTTTTTCTGCCCTATTTACTGCTGTCGCTACCTTGGATTGTCTGGCATCTCACCGTTGGAACCGAGCCTGCATTACATGTTCTTTATGCCGATATAACAGCGCCTGCAGAGGCTGCCAGTTGGTATGTCATCACCGGCCGTACATTAACCGCCTACTGGTATATTCCAATGGGTATGATGCTTTTTGCCCTGTCACCGTGGGTAATGTACTTAATTAAAAAACAACACGTCATGTATTGGGCTGTTGCGCTGCTTGCTATTGCCGTGATGGTGCATCGGCCAATTTCCAACCTTAATGCTATTCAATCCTTGGTTTACTTTCTCCCGGTGTATTTACTGGGGGTGTGGGGCTCAGCACATCGCGATAAGCTGTTCCCGTTTATTGATAAGTACTGGATCCCTATGTTTATTTCAGCCATTGCATTGGCATTGATTCAAGCACAATTTTTTGGTGCTGGCGTGCTTAATAAAGCGCCATTTGAAATGACTGTGCCAGACCTGATGCTACCGCAAAAACTGTTACTGACATTGGTGATCTTGGCCATTTTGAACAAGTTTGAACATATTTCAATCGCGCCACTGCAAAAGTTAGCGGAGGTGAGTTTTGCCATTTACTTTATCCACCCGTGGCTTACTACGCCTTGGTGGATGATCTACGATAGCCCAGATTTATTCGGCCTCGCAGGTAAAGGCAACATCTTCACTACGTTAATTGTCACGCTCATAGTGGTCGCCATCTCGTATATGATCGCCGTGTTAATCAAAAAATTATTAAGTAAACGCAGCCGATACCTTATTGGTTGGTAGTCATTTGTACAAAATAATAAGAAGTATAAAATGAATAAAATTTATTGCCTTGCATTACTGGGGCTGACATTGCAGGGCCCACTAGCACGCGCCGATGCAGCAACTGAGTTTGATGGCCCTTACGTGATAACCCCGATATCTGGCCAAAGCACGGCTTACTGGATCTGTGACAATAAACTCAAAACGACCTCGATAGACAAGCTGCAAGTGAATCGACCAGAGCATTGCGGGGATTTACCCGAGGCTAAGATCTCAAGCGAGATTAAGCAGCTCATGCCTGACACTTACGTAGGTATTAAAAAGGTGGTCGCGTTAAGTGATGTACACGGCCAGTATGACGTGCTGATGACTCTGCTTAAAAAGCAAAAGATTATTGATAGTGAGGGAAATTGGGCCTTCGGCGAGGGGCATATGGTGATGACGGGGGATATTTTTGACCGCGGCCATCAAGTCAATGAAGTGCTGTGGTTTATGTATCAGCTCGACCAACAAGCTAGAGATGCTGGCGGCATGGTACATCTATTAATGGGCAATCATGAACAGATGGTACTCGGCGGTGACTTGCGCTATGTACACCAGCGTTATGATATAGCCGCAACCCTCATTAATCGCCCCTATAACAAGCTCTACGGCGCAGATACTGAAATAGGTCAGTGGTTAAGAAGTAAAAACACCATTATCAAGATCAACGATGTGCTGTATATGCATGGTGGGATCAGCAGTGAATGGATCAGTCGAGAGCTAACCTTAGCCAAAGCGAATGCCCTGTATCGAGCTAATGTGGATGCGTCGAAAAAATCACTAAAGGCAGATGACTTACTCAATTTCCTTTTTTTTGGAAACGGGCCAACTTGGTATCGAGGCTACTTTTCAGAAACATTTACCGAAGCTGAACTGGATGCCATTTTGCAACACTTTAATGTTAGTCATATCGTGGTCGGACACACCTCCCAAGAACGGGTCTTAGGTCTATTTCACAACAAGGTGATTGCCGTTGATAGCAGCATAAAAGTCGGTAAATCAGGTGAACTGCTATTACTGGAAAATAACCAGCTTATACGCGGGTTATATGACGGAACACGTGAAACACTGCAGGCAAATAGCCGTAATCAATAAAAAGTCCTCTAAGCTAGATAGTAAGCAAAGCAGTATGGTGGCGGTCAATAAGTGACAGCCACCTAATTCATTTTGGTTGACCCTCTAACCATTATTCATTTAGCACACTCTGTCAGTCAACACGCTTATCTGCGCTTCATTACTCAATAAACCCCACCTACAGCGCGACAAGTGATACACAAACTCAAGAGATGATACCTAGATGTTAACTCAGCCGTTTTTTTGTACCGAGACTGTAAATAACTAAACGCTAATTTTCTCTACTTTACATTGCTTTACCCTACTGAGGCTGTTTTTTTCTTAAAATACACCCAACTTCGGCTGTCTTAAGTAATCACTCATGAAAACCTCATATTTTCTCATTCCTATCTTGCTGATACTGGCCGGTACGCTGACGTATAGCCGTTTATCTGAGGCTAAAAAACCGGTTTCAAAAGAGCGAGCAGTTCGTACAGTCCCCGTGATAACCGGGACTGTTGAGCAACATGATTTAGCACAATCGCTATCACTCGTTGGTAAACTTGATGCTGAACAGTCAGTGTTTATTGCACCGCAAATCGCGGGGAAAATACGTGCGATTAATATCAGCTCAGACCAAGAGATAAGCGAAGGCCAACTACTCATTCAACTTGATGATGCAAAAGCGCAAGCAGCACTAGCAGAAACCGCTTCATACCTCGCGGATGAAAAGCGCAAACTCAAAGAGTTTTCAAAACTGATTAGCCGCAATGCCATTACCCAGACTGAAATTGATGCACAAAAAGCCAATGTTGATATGGCAACAGCCAGACTCGCAGCAGCCCAAGCCGACTTGGATTATCACTATTTAATCGCTCCCTTCTCGGGAACTGCAGGTTTAGTCGACTTTAGCCAAGGAAAGATGGTGACGGCCGGAACGGAGCTCATCACCCTCGACGACCTGTCGAGTATGCGCTTAGATCTTCAAGTCCCAGAGCATTACTTAGCCTTGCTAAGTCCCGGAATGACAGTGGTCGCTACTAGCCGTGCTTGGCCAGATACCCACTTTACCGGTGAAGTCATTGCAATCGATTCTCGCGTCAACCAAGACACCTTGAATTTGCGCGTTAGGGTCCAATTCACCAATCCTAATCATCACCTAAAGCCTGGCATGATGATGTCTGCCACCCTGGTTTTTCCGACAGTCTCTGAGCCGGTTATTCCCGTGCAAGCATTGGAGTATTCCGGTACCAATCGATTTGTTTATGTCATTGGAGAAGACAATATCGCTAAGCGCACTAAAGTGACCTTGGGTGCCCGCATCGATAATGAAGTATTGATCACTAATGGCTTAACCATTGGCGATAAGGTCGTCGTACAAGGGCTGGTCAATATGCGCGATGGTTTACGTGTCGAAGATTTAACAACTCCCTCAGTGATCGCCAAAGAAGCTGAACAGCTTACAGAACAAGCTCGAGGTAGCATTTAAATGTGGTTATCAGATGTATCCGTCAAACGTCCTGTGGTGGCGATTGTTTTAAGCTTACTGCTGTGTGTATTTGGCGCAGTCTCGTTTAGTAAGCTCTCTGTGCGTGAAATGCCTGACGTTGAAAGTCCAGTCGTCACAGTGATGACCACCTATGATGGTGCCTCGGCGACCATTATGGAGAGTCAAATCACCACCGCATTAGAAGATGAACTTACCGGTATTAGCGGCGTAGACCAAATTGAGTCGGTGACCCGTAACGGCATGAGTCGGATAACAGTGACCTTCTTTTTAGGATGGAACCTAACTGAAGGGGTCAGCGATGTACGTGATGCTGTCGCCCGCGCTCAACGCCGGCTGCCAGATGAAGCAAAAGATCCTATCGTTTCAAAAGATAACGGCACCGGTGAGCCCTCGGTATACGTTAACTTGAGTTCCTCAATAATGGATAGAACTCAACTTACCGACTACGCCCAGCGCGTACTTGAAGACCGATTCAGCCTCATCAGCGGCGTGAGTAGTGTCGACATCTCTGGCGGCTTATACAAAGTCATGTACGTTCAACTCCAACCAGAACTCATGGCTGGCAGGCAAGTGACTGCCAGCGACATTATTAAGGTTCTCAATCAAGAAAACGTAGAAACCCCAGGCGGTGAAGTCAGAAATGACACCACTGTGATGGCCGTAAGAACGGCAAGGCTATATCAAAAACCTGAAGATTTTGACTACCTAGTACTGCGCAGATCGAGTGATGGCACACCGGTTTATTTAAAGGATGTCGCTAATGTCTTTATTGGTGCAGAGAACGAAAACTCGACGTTTAAAAGTGATGGCGTCGTCAATATCAGTTTAGGCGTGGTACCGCAATCCGATGCAAACCCGCTTGAAGTTGCTCAAGATGTGCATAAAGAAGTCGACCGCATTCAGCAGTTTCTTCCTGAAGGAACAAAGTTAATCGTCGACTATGACTCCACCGTGTTTATCGATCGCTCTATTGATGAAGTGTTTAATACCTTAGCGGTAACGGCTTTACTGGTGATATTGGTGCTGTACATTTTTATTGGCCAAGCACGCGCAACGCTTATTCCTGCCGTTACCGTGCCAGTGTCTTTGATCTCAGCCTTTATTGCCGCTAACACTCTGGGTTTTTCGATTAACCTATTGACCTTGATGGCGCTAATTTTATCCATTGGCTTAGTGGTCGATGACGCCATTGTGGTGGTTGAAAATATCTTCCACCATATTGAAAAAGGGGAGCCCCCTCTCCTTGCTGCTTACAAAGGCACGCGTGAGGTTGGTTTTGCGGTTGTCGCCACCACTGCTGTACTGGTGATGGTGTTTCTACCCATTTCATTTATGGAAGGCATGGTTGGCCTGCTATTTACCGAATTTTCGGTGATGTTGGCAGTATCCGTTATTTTTTCCTCGATTGTCGCATTAACTTTAACGCCAGTACTGGCCAGTAAACTGCTAAAAGCAAATGTTAAGCCGAATCGATTCAATATTTGGATAGAGTCCATGTTCGCGCGCCTAGAACGGTTCTACCGACGCATGGTTAGCAAAGCGGTGTCATTAAGATTAGCGGCACCACTGGTGATTATCGCTTGTATTTTAGGCAGTTGGTTTTTGATGAATCAAGTGCCCGCTCAGCTTTCCCCACAGGAAGATAGAGGAGTAATATTCGCCTTTATCAAGGGTGCAGAAGGTACCAGTTACAACCGTATGGCCGCCAATATGGAGATAGCCGAAAAGAAACTCATGCCGCTATTAGGCCAAGGTGTGGTCAAGTCCTTTAGCATTCAAGCTCCCGCTTTTGGTGGTCGTGCTGGTGATCAAACTGGCTTTGTGATTATTCAGCTAGAAGATTGGAACGAACGTGACATCAATGCCCAACAAGCGCTAGGCGTCATTGCCAAAGCCTTAAAAGGGATCCCCGATGTAATGGTGCGCCCAATGTTGCCTGGCTTTAGGGGCGGTTCGAGCGAACCAGTACAATTCGTTTTAGGGGGCTCAGATTACCAAGAATTATTTAAATGGGCGTCCGCGCTGGAAGAGGAAGCTCTGTACAGTCCAATCCTAGAAAGTCCTGAAATTGACTATAAAGAGACCACACCGGAACTGGTGGTCACGGTTGATCGTGAACGCGCAGCTGAACTGGGCGTTAGCGTGGCAGAAGTGTCTGAAACTCTAGAGGTCATGTTAGGTGGCCGCAGTGAAACCACCTTTGTCGAGCGTGGTGAAGAGTATGACGTCTATCTTCGTGGTGATGAAAATAGCTTTAACAGCGTTGCCGATCTCAGCCAGATTTATATGCGATCCGCAAAAGGAGAGCTCATTACGTTAGACACTATCACCCATATTGAAGAGGTCGCTTCAGCGCAAAAGCTAAGCCACAATAATAAACAGAAGTCGATAACCCTTAAAGCCAACTTAGGCGAAGGTTACACTTTAGGTGAAGCGTTAGACTTTTTAGATCAAAAAGCGATTGAGATGCTGCCGAGCGATATTTCAGTGGCTTATACCGGTGAGTCAAAAGACTTCAAAGAGAACCAGAGCAGCATATTTATCGTATTTGGTTTAGCACTACTGGTCGCCTATTTAGTGCTTGCAGCGCAATTCGAAAGCTTTATCAACCCGTTAGTGGTGATGTTTACCGTGCCTATGGGCATATTCGGTGGCTTCTTAGGGTTATATTTGACGGGTCAAGGGCTGAACATTTATAGCCAAATTGGCATGATCATGCTTATCGGTATGGTGACCAAAAACGGCATTTTGATTGTTGAATTTGCCAACCAGCTTAGAGATAAAGGCTTGGAGATAGAGCAAGCAATTATTGACGCATCGGCAAGGCGTTTGCGCCCTATTCTAATGACCGCTTTTACCACACTGATTGGTGCGATACCTTTGATTATGTCAACGGGTGCAGGCTCAGAAAGTCGTATTGCCGTAGGTACAGTCGTGTTCTTCGGCATGGCATTCGCCACATTAGTCACACTACTGGTGATCCCCGCCATGTATCGATTGATCTCGGGGGCGACTAAGTCACCAGGGTATGTAGAGGCTCAGCTCGATAAAGCCATTGCTGAGCAGGAGCTAAAACTACAATAAATATCAAAGTTACATCGCTTAAAAGGGCTTGCTAGCGCAAGCCCTTTTATTGTGTCAGTCACCTGGTGCTGAATCTGCCTATCTCAAGCTAGGACAAATGGAGTAATGTTAGAAGACGCTGTAATAAATGCCTTCGCTCCATAGAACAAATTAACTTACCCATAAAGCTAAACCAAATGTTGGACAATTTAGCCCCTCTAATACACAGTTTTGTAAAACCCTACTACAATTAAAAGTATATTCAACTGGTTGAAAGTAAGTGGTCTTTAACCTCAGATAAGACGGTTAAGCTTATGATTAAGTCTAAAATGCCCCCTCGAGTAATTGAAACTATTAATATTAATGGCAAGTATTTTGCTGACCGACGTGCTGTATCCAGCGAGCAAACGACTGACAATACTCAAGTCGAAGCCTATGAGCGTAGACGCAAAAATAGCAGTCATAGATACACCAATATCGACATTTGGGTCTAATATCAACTTACTTACTGCACTTTGTATTGCCACCGAATAACCCTATATTGGGTGCGATGGGAATAAGCTCTGCTTATGCTCAGCTGTCACTAACGTTAACTATCTGCTTTTAATCTCTCGCGACGCTTCACTCCTTTACCAGCCTAATGTATTGTCTTGATCGCTACTTTCTAAAAATGGTCATCCCGTGAAAAAAATTGCTCTGTTTGTTGATGTACAAAATATCTACTACACCTGCCGACAAGCCTACGGTCGTCAATTCAATTACCGTAAACTTTGGCAACACCTTGGCTATGAAGGCGAGATAACCAATGCCACAGCTTACGCTATTCATCGTGGCGATGACGGTCAGTTAAAATTCCAAGATGCGCTGAAACACATAGGTTTTGAGGTCAAGCTCAAGCCTTTTATACAACGCAGTGACGGTTCGGCTAAGGGTGACTGGGATGTGGGGATCACCATCGACATTATGGAAGCCGCAAGTGACGTTGATTGTGTGATTCTACTGTCAGGAGATGGCGACTTCGACCTGTTGATGCTAAAAATCTACCAAAAATATGGCGTTGAAACCCAAGTGTATGGCGTCCCAGGTTTAACGGCAAAATCCTTGATCGACTCTACAGGTCAATACCACGAAATTGATGATAGCTTGTTACTCTAAATTGCGACCTTGTTAGCTGACTAAAGTGTAGCGAACAGCCGATGTTGAATATCGCTCGCAATGCTGCTTCATCGTTACTGCAAACCTAAACCTGCAAAAAGCCTTTAACGGTTTCATTAAAGGCTATTCCGAGCAACCCCTCTTAAACTCGATAAAGCTGTTCTACATATTTAGGCGCTTGGCTTTGCCAATCAAAACGTTGCTGTTTCGCTAATCGCTCCATCGAATGCCATTTGTCACTCTGATATAGCGCCATAGCACCTTCAAAAGTAGAGACAAGCGCAGCGCCTTGTTCAAACACATTGCTTCCTTCAAATACAAATCCCGTTTCTAAATGATGCACCGTATCTTTAAGTCCACCCACGTGATTGACTAAACAAAGCTGCCCTTCTCGCATGGCTAACATTTGACTAATGCCACAAGGCTCAAAGGAGCTCGGCATCAGAAACAGTGAACCGTGTTGGTAAAGCGCCGTAGACACCCCTTCATCATAACCATCAAGAAAGATAAAATTAGCATTGCGAGCAGCAACATCTGCAAACTCACGTGCGATTTGAGGATCGCCGCTGCCCAGCAATACAAACTTGCCGTCAGGCGCTAGCAACGCCATGCGCTCAAGTAAAACTTGCAGCACCGTTTTGCCACGCCAGCACGCTTCAACCACCTCATCAGCAAAACGATAGCGTAAAATCATCACTTTTTGGTCGGTGAGTCGACCAACAGAGGTCATTAGAAAATCAGCTTCACTGGTTAATGCTGAATCTTGCTGCCATTGATGCAACCGAGACAGCGCAATAAAATCCTGACTGCTGACATGCTCTCTCCCCATTTGCCAACGCAGCAATGCTGATTCAGCTTGAGCTAACAATGCTTGCCAATCGTTAAGCGGGAATACACGCGGAGCAGACAGGTTGCCCCCCATGTCTGTGACTTTACTTAACGGCAGTGCGGGGTACATGCAACCATTCAAAATACCAATAAGGCTTTGCTGGTCAAGCTTTGCTTGCAAGTCAGCTTCCAGCCCTTCCCCCCCAAAAAAACCTCGGCTATGTGCTGAAGGCTGTAACACCTCTGCGGCATAACTGGGTGACACCAAATGCACCTTATCGCTCAAGACAATCGCGGCTCGTAGTGGGTTAACACAATTGGGATACCTTGGGTCGGTAATCGCTGCAAACTGTTGCTCGCTTAGCCTATCCGTTAGCGTCGGCAACCAAGTCGAAAGTGAAGAGCTATCATTGCTAAGTGGTCGAATACCTTGCAGTGCCAAATTGTGAATTGTAAACACACAAGGTAGCGTTTTAAGTGAATGAAAATGGCTATCAAATGCCCGCAACAGTGCAAAAATACCACAGTGCCAATCATGCAGATGAATCACATCGGGCGCTGGCGATATCACCTGACTTGGCTCATCCGCTGCAATGGCTAACAAATCATCACTCAATGCCTTGGCGACAGATAAACTAAACAGGGCGAACTTAGTCGCATCATCTGCAAAAGGACGCGCTGCATCGCCTTGGGAATAGATCTCGCCATTAGTGTTAAACAATGGATGTGAGAACAGATAGAAATAGCGATTATCCAGACTCGGATGAACCGCTTTATAGACAGTAACCTGCTCTTCTCGTCCAGAGAAATTAACCTTGATCTCTGCAAGCCACTGCGCATTAGCAGCACGGTCCAAAAAACCATAACTGGGCATAGCCACATCAACGGCAACGTTGAGCTTTGCTAACACGAGTGGCAGATCCCTGATAACGTCCGCCATGCCGCCCACTTTACCGCCTTCGATAGCAGCGTTTTCAGCCGCTAACATCAATATTCTGGGCATGATCTTATGCTCAGATTGATGATGTGTTTTGTTGCCAGTGATATGGCTTGCAACATTAACTGCTGGTTGTTCATTTGCCATCGTTTACTCGTACCCCACTGGCAGACCCAACATGTCTCGCGTGACCAGCACCACACCTTTCTCGGAAACTCTAAAACCTTTGGCGCGATCATGGTCAAGGTTATAACCAATCACACTGCCTTCTGGAATGATGCAGCCGCGATCGATAATGGCATTTTTAATCTTGCAGTTTCGAAGCACCACCACGTCAGGCAGGATCACGGAGTCTTCAACCAATGAGTATGAGCAAACCCTCACCTCATTAAACAGCACGCTGCGCCGCACCGTTGCGCCAGAGATAATGCAGCCACCCGAAATAATCGAGTCGAGTGCCATGCCACGTCTGTCGTCATCATCAAAGACAAATTTTGCTGGCGGTAGCTGCTCTTGATAGGTCCAAATAGGCCATTTAGCATCGTATAAGTTTAACGCTGGCGTGGGCGACAATAGCTCCATATTCGACAACCAGAATGAATCGAGCGTACCGACATCGCGCCAATAAGCCTCTTCATTTGGAAATGCGCTTCTAAATCGATGGGCAAAGACCTTGTGATCTTCAATAATCGACGGAATAATATCTTTACCAAAGTCGCGCTCAGAGTTCTCATTTTGCGCATCACGTTTAAGCTGCTCGAATAAAAATTCGGTGTTAAATACATAGTTGCCCATGGACGCTAAACACTTTTCAGGGTCTTCAGGTAGGTGTTTTGGTAATTCAGGCTTCTCTTCAAATCCTAAGATCCGTCCAGACTCATCGACCTCAACAACACCGAATGCACCAGCCGCTTCAGGCGTGGGCACTTCTAGGCAAGAGACGGTCATATCTGCCCCCGACTCAGCATGCGTGGCTAAAAGTCCCGCGTAGTCCATGCGGTAAACATGGTCTCCCGACAAAATCATCACGTATTTCGGTAGTTCGTGGCGAATAATATCAATGTTTTGAAACACAGCATCGGCAGTGCCTTGATACCAGTTTTCAGAGTAGCGCTGTGAGGCCGGTAAAATCTCAACCGATTCGCCCAACTCTTTCTTAAAATGACCCCAGCCCCGCATAACATGACGGATAAGCGAGTGTGACTTATATTGCGTCACCACCCCAATACGGCGGATCCCGGAGTTAACGCAGTTCGATAATGGAAAATCAATGATCCTAAACTTACCTCCAAAATACAGTGACGGCTTAGCACGCCATTCGGTGAGTTCATGTAGCCTAGAGCCCCTGCCACCCGCAAGAATAATGGCATAGGTATCGCGCGTTAAATTACTAATGTAGCGTGGATCATTGCTCATACTGGTTCACTCCTTGAACGTACATTATTGATATTCTTTATTAATTGAATGCTCATCACGCTCTCCAAATTTCATCGCGGTATCCAGCGATAGTCATATCACTTGAGAAGCGACCACTGGCCGCGGTATTTCTAATACTCATTTGTGTCCAACTCAATTGATCTTTATAGCTATTAGCCGCCTCGACTTGCGCTAGACGGTAAGATTCAAAATCAGCCGCAGTCATCCAGGGATCATCAGGGTTTTTAATACTATTGATAATAGAGGCAAAAATGTCGGGTTCTTGCAGGTTAAAGTGACCACTTTCTAATAACTCCATCACCCCTGATAAGGCGCTAGAAGCGGTGATAAACGACTGTGGTTGATATTGATCGTCCTGTCGCAATTGCGTGACTTCACTGGCATCAAGCCCAAATAGGAAAAAGTTGTCATGGCCCACCTCCTCCAACATCTCAACGTTGGCGCCATCTAAGGTGCCGATGGTCAGCGCACCGTTCATCATAAATTTCATATTGCCAGTACCTGAAGCTTCCTTACCTGCGGTTGAGATCTGTTCAGACAGATCCGTTGCCGGACAAATTTTTTCCATTGCACTGACGTTATAATTAGGCAAAAAGGCAAATCGCAGATATGGGCTAACAACCGCATCAGAATTAACCATGTGTGCAACGTTGTTGGCCAATTTAATCAGCAGTTTAGCCATCGCATAACCTGGCGCGGCTTTGCCCCCAATAAGCACACAACGCGGCACTAAGTTGTCAGTATTACCCAGCCTAATCTGTTGATAGAGATGGATAACGTGCAAGATATTAAGCAGTTGGCGTTTATATTCATGAATACGCTTAACCTGTACGTCGAACATCATCTCCGGATCAAATTCAACATTGCACTCGGTGCGGATCAACTGTTGCAACACCACTTTATTGGCTTGCTTAACATCCGCCCACTCTTTGATAAACGCCACATCATCGGTAAAGGCGTTAAGCGCATTTAGGTGACTTAAATCAGTCACCCATTCATCCCCTAAGCGCTTACAGATCAATGCACTTAACTTAGGATTACACTGTGCAAGCCAGCGCCTTGGGGTCACACCATTGGTTCGATTGTTGAACTTTTCAGGCCAAAGCTGATAAAAATTGCTGAACAAACCAGAGGTCAGCAGCTGAGTATGTAAACCTGCAACACCGTTAATAGAGAAGCTGGCCACAATGGCTAAATACGCCATGCGTACATGCGGCTCATCGCCCTCTTCAATAATTGACATATCAGCCAGTTTTACCGGATCGCCAGGCCACTGATGAGCGACAACCTCTAAGTAGCGCGCGTTTATCTCAAAAATGATCTCCATGATCCGCGGTAACATATGCTGCATCATTTTTACTGGCCAGCGCTCCAGCGCCTCAGGTAACAATGTATGGTTGGTATAGGCCATGGTCTGCGTTGTAACCTGCCATGCGTCATCCCATTCAAGGAAGTACTCATCAACCAGTAAACGCATCAACTCAGGTATGGCAATAGCAGGATGCGTATCATTAAGTTGCATCACATTGAACGTGGCAAAGTCACTAAAGTCATTGCCATGCAGACTAACCCAAGTGTTAAGAATGTCTTGTAAGCTGGCAGACGACAGGAAATATTGCTGCCGTAGCCTTAACTCCTTGCCGTTTTCACTGGCATCATTTGGATAGAGCACCATGGTGATCTGCTCAGCCATGTTTTTGCGTGCCACGGCTTCACTGTAATCGCCTTGGTTAAACTCAGTGAGGTCGAAATCATCGGTCGCTTCCGCTTTCCACAATCTTAAGGTATTAATACGACCATTTTGATAACCCGGTACAGGCATATCGAAAGCCACAGCAAGCACATCTTGCCTATCAACCCAAGTGACATTACAGCGTCCATTGGGGTCGATATAACTGCTGGTTCGGCCAAAAAAAGGCACTTTAACATTATGTTGTGCGGCTCTGACTTCCCAAGGATTCCCCTCTCTAAGCCAGCCATCCGGACGCTCTACTTGAAAACCGTCCACCAGCTTTTGGGCAAACATGCCATATTCATAACGAATGCCATAGCCTGTCACCGCCAAGTTCATACTGGCGCAGCTATCCAAAAAGCAGGCCGCTAAGCGCCCTAAACCACCATTACCTAGCCCAGCGTCATGCTCTTGTTGCTCAACCTCTTCAAGCGTTACTGCGTAATCCTTTAATGCGTCACGAGTGGTTTGCTCAATATCGAGATTAAGCAACGCATTGCCCAGCGCGCGCCCCATCAAAAACTCCAGTGACAAATAAGCCACCTGCTTACGTTGTTGCGCAACATCATCAATTCGAGTTTGTCGCCAAGGGGCTAACATCTGCTCTTTTACCGTGGTCGCCAGCGCTTGAAACAGGTCCTGTTTTTCATACTCATCACGCGTTAAACCATTATTAATATGCCGCGCCATCACCAGATGAAATGCATCGCAAGGCTCACATGGGCTATTTTCAGTCGGCTTATCATTCACCAAAGTGACCTTCGTCTTGTTGGCTTTTGTGAGTTTTGCTGTTGATTTGGCTTTAGTGGTAGTCGTCTTTACAGGTGCAGTCATGCGGTTGCTCCTTTAAGTTGGGCATAAAACAACATCACACTTCGCTCTTTGAGCTGATAGCTCTGAGTGAAAGCTGAAGGTGAAGTGTCTATTTTTGATTCAGTGTTGGTTAAGCCCAGCTCTGGCTGAGAAAAGACCTGGTGCACAAAGGGAGCAGTCCCCTCCATGGCGACGGTACTCGACGTGATGTCATCATCGGTTTGGGTGTGTAATAAGCAGTGCCACTCGCTGTAACCTTCAATACTCGGGGCATTAAATACCAAGCTTTGATCATCAGCATTAAGCATTAACAGTAACGCCTGCTGCTCTGGCGCTATTGAATGTTCAGCGGCAACCTCACCGCAAAGTACCAAGCTTAAGCTGCGCGTGTGAGCATCGCCCCACTGCAGCTTATTCATCGGTTCGCCTTGCCGACAGAACCAACCTAGCCCACCGCCGTCTGTCGATACGTTTTGGTGAATAAAATGCTGAGGGTATAAACCACAGAAACGCTTTCTAATCGCAATCAGACGTTTTACAAAATGCAGTAAACTGCGCTGCTCGGCAGTATTTGACCAGTCACGCCAATTGGTCGAGTTATCTTGGCAATAAGCATTGTTGTTACCGTTTAAACTGTGGCCTATTTCATCTCCCGCTAGCAGCATCGGCACGCCCTGCGACAAGACTAATGTGGTGAGCATGTTTCTCACCTGGCGCTGGCGCTGTGCGTTAACATCAGCGCTGTTACTTTCTCCCTCTTCACCATAATTATGGCTGTGATTTTCTTGATGTCCGTCGCGGCTTTGTTCACCATTAGGATCATTATGCCTTTGGCAGTAACTCACCAGATCGTGCAGACTAAAACCGTCATGACTGGTGATAAAGTTGATACTCGAACTTGCCCCTCTATCAGCATGTTCAAACAAGTCGCTCGAACCGTGTAGCCTGCGAGCCAATTCAGGTAGCATGCCAAAGTCACCGCGCCAAAAGCGGCGCACGGTATCGCGATAACGATCGTTCCATTCACTCCAGCCCTGCGGATACCCCCCTAACTGATAGCCTCCAGGCCCAATGTCCCAAGGCTCGGCGATCAGTTTGACTTTATTCAGTACAGGATCTTGCGCTATCGCATCGAAAAATCCGGCGCCTTTATCAAAACCATGGCTTTCTCGACCTAGGCAACTGGCTAAATCAAACCTAAACCCATCAACACCCATAATCTCGACCCAGTAACGCAGCGAGTCCATCACCAACTGCAAGACTTTGGGGTGACTAATGTTGAGCGTATTACCACAGCCGGTATCGTTGATATAAAACCGTTTATCACTCGGGAGGAGCCCGTAATAACTCAGATTATCGATACCTTTAAAACACAAGGTAGGTCCAAGACGGTTGCCCTCGGCGGTGTGGTTATAAACCACATCTAAAATCACTTCGATACCAGCGCTATGCAGTGCACTCACCATGTTTCTGAACTGTTCAATAGGTGTTGGGGCTGTGGGAGAGTCACTTTGATATTGATGCTGAGGCACAAAAAAACTTAAGCTGTTATAGCCCCAATAGTTAGTCAGTTGTTTATCTTGTAGAAATGCTTCACTTATAAAACTGTGTACCGGCAATAGCTCAACACAGGTAACCCCTAATTCCGTTAAGTAACGCAGCACATTAGGCTCCGCCAACCCCAAATATGTGCCTCGAATTGACTCCTCTATCTCACCGCAAAGCTGGGTAAAGCCCTTAACATGTAGCTCGTAAATAATGTGGCCGTTGAGATCATTAGTAATAGGCGTTGCTGACGCGCGTAAAGGAGAGATAGCAGATAGCAAGGAGGTATCAACCACTTTGCATTTAGGCATATAAGCCGCGTTATCACACTCGTCAAAAGAGAGATCTTCTAAGGCATGATCAGCGCAATAGCCATAGTGACTTTGATGTTCAATAAATTGACCCAGCCATTGTTTGGCGTATGGGTCGAGCAGTAATTTATTGGCATTAAAGCGATGACCAGAATGAGGTTCATAAGGACCATCGACTCGATAACCATAAACCAACGCCTTGTCCGAACATTCAATATGCAGGTGCCACACTTGCTGGCTTTTTTGCGTCAACGGATAACGTGCAAGTTCATTCTCGCCTGCGCTATCAAACACACACAGGGTTACCGCTGTGGCGTGGGCCGAGAACAGGGCAAAGTTAACGCCATGCTCATCTACCGTGGCACCCAGTGGGTAAGGCCGCCCTACTGTGGTTTGCATCACTTACGCCTTCCCTATGACTAAGCACGACAGCGGCGGAACCGTCACCAGTGCGCTATAAGGCATCCCTTGGTAAGGGCTAGCGTCTGCGCTAATAACACCTTGATTACCAACGTCACTGCCACCATAAAATGCGCTATCACTGTTAAGCCTCTCAACAACATCGCTATTGTCAGCAAGCCCAATTCTAAATCCGTAATGCACCTCTGGCGTCATATTAACGATAAATACCAGTGGGCTATTATGACTCCCCTCACTTTGATCAGTGTCATCAGCCCCATAGCGGATAAAACTGAAAATACTCGACTCAGCATTATCACAATCTAACCAGCTAAAACCGCTGGGGTCGCAATCTTTTAACCACAGTGCAGAGGATGCTTTATAGAGCTGATTTAAATCTTTGACCCAAGATTGCATTCCCGAATGAGGCGCGTACTGCAGTAAGTGCCAATCCAAACTCACATCGTGGTTCCACTCATCTCGTTGAGCAAACTCATCCCCCATAAACAACAACTTCTTGCCCGGGTGACCCCACATAAAACCGTAATAAGCCTTTAACGTGGCAAATTTCTGCCAATCATCTCCCGGTATTTTATGCAGTAATGAGCCTTTACCATGGACGACTTCATCATGGCTTAACGCTAAGATAAACTGCTCGGTATATTGGTACACAAGGCTAAAGCTAAACTCGTGATGGTGGTGCTGTCGATGGATAGGGTCGCGTTGTAAATAACCCAAGCTGTCATTCATCCAGCCCATATTCCACTTAAAGCCAAAGCCCAAATTATGTTGCGCGTTGCTATCTATCGACGGCGACTCTGCTAACGGCTGGTCGATAATATGGCTTACCCCAGGCCAAGCTGTCGACTCCTCGGCTATCATGCAAACCCCTGGAAAGCTGCTATAAACGCGTTGATTCAAATTTTGTAGAAAGCTAATAGCCGCTAGATTTTCTCGCCCGCCATTAGCATTGGGTAACCACTGCCCCGCTTCTCGGCTGTAATCTAAATACAGCATTGAAGACACGGCATCGAGCCTTAGCCCATCAAAGTGAAACTCTTCCAGCCAGTAGCAAGCGTTACTCAACAGATAACTTTGTACCTCACCGCGTTCATAGTTGTAGATCAATGTATCCCAATCAGGATGTTCACCTTGGCGCGGGTCGGCATGCTCATACAAGCTCGTGCCATCAAACTGACATAATCCATGGGGATCTTTTGGAAAGTGCGCCGGAACCCAGTCAAGCAGCACCGCAATATCTGCTTGATGACAAGCATCAATAAAGCCTTTTAAGCCATTCATATCTCCGAAACGGTAAGTCGGCGCATACAGCCCCACGGGCTGATAGCCCCAAGAACCGTCGAACGGATACTCGCTGATTGGCATTAACTGCAGATGCGTAAAGCCCATCTCAAGTAGGTAGGGGATCAGCTGCAGCGTTAGTGCTGCATAATCAAGATACTTAGCACCATCATCACCTTGCCTGCGCCAAGAGGCTAAGTGCACTTCATAGATGGACATGGGCGCTTGATGCCACACCTTTTGGCTACGCTCAGCAAGCCATTGTTCATCTTGCCAAACATGAGCCTTTGCACTGCTCACCACCGAGGCATTACCCGGGGCGGGTTGCATCGCTTTGGCATATGGGTCGGCTCTTTCGATGCAAGCGCCATTGGCATCGATGATCTCAAATTTGTAGTAAGCACCAGCCGCCACATTGGGCACAAAAATCTCCCAAACACCGTTAGCAAGATGCTGGCGCATCACATTAACAGCGCCGTCCCAATGGTTGAAATCACCGATTAAAGAAACCCGTTTAGCGTTAGGTGCCCAAACACAAAACAGCACACCAGCAACGCCTTGGCATTCACGCCAATTAGCCCCTATAAATCGATAAGCTTGTTGCTGAGCTCCTGCGCCAAAAAGATAGAGGTCATCAGCAGCGAGTAAACTGTCAAATTGATAAGGGTCGACAATATCGACCTCAGATAAAGGATATTGAACTCGCAATTTGTAGAGAAATGGCTTAACTCTGCGGCCCATTTTGCCGCTAAACAGGCCTTCATCATTCTCTTTAGTTAAACTGGCCACTTTGCGAGACGTTTTAATGCAAATCACCTCAACACTCACCGCGCCACGTAAAAAACAACGCACCGTAAGTGATTTACTGTTGTCACTTGCATGCATCCCTAATAGCGAAAACACATCGACAAACTCACCGTTTAGCAAGGCGACAGCGGAACCATGTTGAAATTCGGGAGCGTTGTTAGTCATAGCGGTTTAATCCATTAGATTGTGGTGACAATGTTGTCGGGCAAGGTGGAGTTTGAGCATCGGTTACACTCGCGGATGCTCGCGCCAGCCTAAGGTGTTTAAACAGCGCCTTAACACTCGTCGCAGCGGCTAAGACTTCAAGCGTAACTGGCATACGTCGCTGCCAATTGGGGTATTCAAGCCAAGTACCAGGGATATTTACCGGTTGATTGTCTTGCACTAGATCGCTCAACTGCACACTAAACAATGCGGCAGTACCCGCAGCGCAAACGGAGATCCAAGCCGGCAATAATGTTGAATAGTCGGTGGCGTTGATATCGCTATGGCTCAATGCGCCTGCATTACACAGCAGCGTGAGTAATTGCTGCTTTTCATGCTGACGATGTGACAGCGCATGTTGAAGATGACTGTCTTTATCAGTGTCAGTGTCAGTGTCGATAAGGCCAATCTTGTGTCTAAGATGAAGATCATCGGCTTGCCACCAAGCCAATAACGGCGGCACATCGTGATTAGCCAGCATCATCAAGCTTTGCGGTTTATAGTTTTCGGGCAAGGTAAAAGCATCATCTTGCTTACTGAAATAGAACAGATCATTTGACAGCACACCCGCATCAAAGAGTTTGCTGACTATCTCAGGCGGAATAAGCCCTAAATCTTCACCAATGACGCGGCAGCGTGCTCGCTGACTTTCAATGCACAAAATGGCCAGTAACGCATCCAGTGGATAATAAACGTAGGCGCCATTACCCTGTGCCGCAGATGCGGGCCACCACCATAGGCGCAACAGCGACATCACATGATCGATCCGCAGCGCACCACAAGCCTGCATATTGGCGCGCAGCAGATAGATAAAATGTTGATAGCCACTGTGTTTAAGAGCAATAGGATCGAGCGGAGTCAGCCCCCAGTTTTGACCTTGGGGTGCAAATGGATCTGGCGGCGCGCCGATACTGGCTTGTTGGCAAAAGGGATTATTACCCGCTTGGACTTCAACACTGTTTGCCGCGGCGCCAACAGCGAGATCGCGTACTAAGCCAATCGACATTCCAAGCTGTTTAGCGTGTCCTTGGCATTGGGATAATTGCTGCTCAGCAACAAACTGTAGATAGGCAAAAAAGCGGTTATCTAGGCCTTCAAACTCGCTTAAACTTTGTGTGTCAGCCACCTGCTGATCACAGAACTGCATTAACGCCTCGCCTTTTTCGGCGATAAAAGCGTTAAAGCGTCGTGCCCGCGCACTCATAGGCTCAACATGACCTGATACAAACAACCGATATAACTGAGTAAAAATACGGTATTTGTGGCTACTGACCAAACGATAATCGAGCCAATCTGTCGCGTTAACCAGCGCCTTAGTTGCCAATAACTCGGATTCAAATTCAACATCACCCGAGTCAATTGTCCCTTTAGCCTTTTGTCGCAATAACAACTCAAATTCAGGCACCATCTCAATATTAATGTAGAGCGGGTTTAACCGGCGTCGATCAGATGGACTGTAGGGACTACAAGTTTGCGGGCTTGCAATATCAAGCGCATGCAAAGGGTTAAGTAGGATGAAACTCGCGCCCTCTTTGGCGACGACGGCAATGAGAGATAACAGATCAGCAAAATCACCAATACCCCACTGGGTATCACTGCGTAGGCTAAACAACTGAATGCTAAGGCCCCACAATCTATCGTTTAACGTTGTGCGACTAGGACTGCCTTGATAGGTCGTTGCGGGCGCAACTAACCAAGTACCAGAAACGGCCTCGCCTTTAATGGTGGAGTTTTCCAACTCAATACTTACTCGATGATAACCGAGTCCAATATAAGGAAGTTCTGCGCCGGACATTGGCTCAGTGCGCACAAGAGCAGACAGCAACAGCGCTTGAGTCATCGACAATTGGTAATGCAGGTATGCCACTGCACCCATTTGATAATTACCCACTACATTGACCAAACCGCCAATGTGACAGTGCAGCTTAGCGGCATAAAGGGAGAATTGATAAACGTCACCACTTTCAAGTTGTAGACGAATATTCAGCAAGTCATTGGTATTTTCTGGCAAATAAAGGCTGAGCAAAGGCGCATTGATACTGCAGTGCTGAAAACTCGGCAATAGTTGGGTCCATGGCAGTGCATCGAGCTCGAAGGTTTTGCTCGCAACCATATCATCGCTAAGGCGTTGTTGGTTGTCAGTAATACCAGCATCCAACATGCAGCGTAAAATCCCGATGCGATCTTGTTCTGGAGTATAGATATTCTCGCCACTACAACTGACAAACTCGGCACCGACACCTTGCAAATACAGTAACTTCTCTAGCCCCATACTTGTCTTCCTTGAATTTAGTGACCCACTCTCTAGATGGAGCAGTAACCATGCCAACAACAAGTAACAGCTTAAAGACAGTTTTATTTCAATGAGGTGACAATTCTCTGCTAATGAAAATCAATAACTTAAACCAGCAAGAGCTCGTTGCCTCCTCAGTTATAAAATGATAATTAGACTTAGGGTGATTGACTTTTTGCACAAAAAAAACGCAACAGTGCTTCAATAAAGAGCACTTGGGCCACATAAAGGGGGTTTAATGATGAAATTAGCAGCTGTCAACGTCATAAAATTACAGAATTAGCTACCTAGATCGAATTTTGGAGTCATTTCCACTAGTTTAAGGGCTAATTAAGAGCCAGATCACACCTTTATCGCATCAGTATTGGTACTTTAATTACCAGAAGATATAACAACTTTTAACATTAAGCGTATAGGTGAATTTTATGGCTGCTAAATTTTTTATCCCATCTGTCAATATCTTAGGCAAAGACGCGGTTACCGAAGCTATTGCAGATATCAAAGATCTTGGCTTTAAGAATGCTCTAATTGTGACAGACAAGCCTTTAGTTAATATCGGACTGGTTGCTCAAGTCACGGATAAGCTCGCAAGCAATGGTATTGCAGCGGTAGTATTCGATGGTGTACAACCAAACCCGACTATTGGTAACGTTGAAGCTGGCCTTGAGCTGCTCAAAGCAAATGATTGTGACTTTGTCATCTCTCTGGGTGGTGGTTCTCCTCATGATTGCGCTAAAGGCATCGCATTAGTGGCAACTAACGGTGGCAGCATTAAAGACTATGAAGGTCTGGATGTGTCTACTAAGCCACAACTACCACTTGTCGCGATTAACACTACAGCTGGCACAGCAAGTGAAATGACGCGTTTTTGTATCATCACTGATGAAAGTCGCCACATTAAAATGGCCATCGTCGACAAAAATACAACGCCACTTTTATCCGTTAATGATCCTGAATTGATGCTGCTCAAACCTGCTGGCTTAACAGCTGCAACAGGTATGGATGCACTCACTCACGCAATCGAAGCTTATGTTTCAATTGCTGCAAACCCAATCACAGATGCCTGTGCGATTAAAGCCATTGAGCTTATCCAAGGTAACCTTGTCGAAGCGGTTGAAAATGGTCAAAGCATTCAAGCACGTGAGCAAATGGCTTATGCACAGTTCTTAGCAGGCATGGCATTTAACAACGCGAGTTTAGGTTATGTGCATGCAATGGCGCACCAGTTAGGCGGATTCTATGACCTGCCACACGGCGTATGTAACGCATTGTTATTACCGCATGTACAAGCCTACAACGCACAAGTGGTACCTGAACGCTTAAAAGACGTTGCTAAAGCGATGGGTGTCGATGTCATTGCAATGAGCGATGAAGAGGGAGCTGCTGCTGCATTAGAAGCAATTAAAGCGCTATCTGTTGCTGTCAAAATCCCAGAAAACCTAACAAAGCTTGGTGTAAAAGCTGAAGATATTCCAACGCTAGCAGACAATGCATTGAAAGATGCCTGTGGATTCACCAACCCTAAACAAGCAACCCATGAAGAGATCTGTCAGATCTTTACTAACGCTTTATAGCGTTAGGCTTGAACTGAGTATTGGTTAAGTAAAAGGTGAAGCGGTAGCAAGCTTGTCAACACTCCCTTGGCAGAGCTTGTTATCTTTCATTGCCGTTTCAATCTACTGCTTAATTTAAAGCAGATTATAAAGCTTGAGTAAAAAATCTACTTAACTTAACGCCGAGTTCTTTATGAGATGTGCTTTGAGAAGATTTCCAGATATACAAATATCTCAAAATCAGTAAAAAAGCCTATAGATAGGCGATTTCAAGTGGTTTTCGATCGATTTTAATGATACAAATTGCTACAGTTACGATATAATTAAAGTGTTCGCTTTTTCCCTGCAAAAGTTAAAGCCAGCTTAAAAGCCCACTCCTCGGAGTGGGCTTTTTCCTTTCAGTCAATCCCTCCACTCTATGCTCCCCTTTACATTTACCAACAGCTCGTGCTATTCAATATTCCACCAAAAAATGTTAAGTCATCTATGAACGCTTAAGCGAAACATCCATGCTGCGAGTCCGTTGTCGGCACTCAATAAAGTTTGATCATTTATCTATACGTTTTCAGATAAAGGAACTGAACTCATCTTAAGTTTTGATCGATGCGACAAAGACTGGCACCTTAAAGAAATTGAGCCCGTGACCCTATAGCCTGCTCACTTTCAGCACGTTTATGGACAAAAATTAGTTAATGGTTAAGCTCTGAAATCTACGATTACCATTAGGGAAAGTGTGGCAATCGGATATGCGGTAACGCCCTCGTTAATAGACAAAATTTAGTTGGTTAAAATTGTTGAGCGAAGCGGGACGTAGCCAACTGTTTTTGTTACGTTTAAAGTGCTTGTTATGTGTTAGTTTGATTTAAACACATTTGAATTAATTGATGCTCACCAACTTTTTCAACTTGTTTAATGTAATGAAATCCAAACGTTTCGTAATATTCTTTTAGGTATTCATGAGCATGAATTTCAATGCTGTTGATGCCTAATTCCCTAGCCTTAGTTATTAATGAATCCACAAGTTTTGTTGAAATCCCCTTGCCTCTATAATTTTTTTTGATAGCGACTCTAGCCATAACTGCATTGTTATTTTCGACTAAAGCCAATCTTGCAACACCAATTGCTATACCATCAATATAAACTAACGAATGGTATGAATTAGCGTCCAACCCATCGAGATCTAAATATAACGGTATTCCTTGCTCTTTAACAAATACTTCATTGCGGATTTCCTGTGATATTTTTATTGACTCTGCGTCATTACTTACAACAATTCTCACGTTTATCTCACTTCATATAGTAAATGATTAAGTACACATAACGCCCGCTTAAGCGTAAGGCTTATACCAGCCAGCCATTGTTAATCAATAACATAACTAGCTTTCAACCCAATATCAACGATTGACGTCTATCAAAGAAGTACTTGAACCATTTTCAACAGAGTGGCGCGAATAAATGCCAGAAGAGAAGTGAATTTACAGAGATTAGTGAGTTTTAAGGCGTGAATTGTTAACCCTGTGCATTAACAGAGGAAAGTGCTCTTGAAGTTACGGTCTTTAGGCTAGTCTACTTGCATATACTGACAACTATTTGAAAAGTGCCGTCGTCGCATATCTAAGTGTTCACAGTAGCTGCTTAGCTCTTGCAACGTCCCGACGGGGCCGTAAAACAGTTGCCCAAACTCGGTGATTATTTGTACCCAATTAGCCGCTGGGATATTTAATCGGCTCAAAATCCTTTCTGCACTCGAAGATATCGCGCCACGCTTATCGTTACGGATACCCCTGCCTGTTTCATCAACCAGTTCAAGGTAGTCTTTCAGCGAGAAAGCAATACCTTTTGGTTGGTGCTCTCGCTCGTTGCCAATAAAGGCTAATAGCTTGCTCGGTTGTTGACCTTTAAGCGCTGCGGTGACTCTGAGTTTTAAACTGGTGAAGTCTGATTGCTCTGGCGTTTGCGCCATCTTCGCACGGATTGGCCTATCTATTGGCAAAAAGTGCTCAACATAGGCCATACAGGCCAATACGGCTGCTTCATCTAACAAAGCTTGGGATTTGAATCGCCCTTCTCAAAAATGCCCAGTGCAATTATCTTCAAGATTGGCTTGTCTGGCTATTGGTTCATTCAAGCATCTCATGAACCATGAGATATCACTGAGTCGTGAGCGGTAAATCGCTATTTGATGCTTTAACTGAGCAACTAGGTGTTCATCAATCACTTCACCTTTAGCAAACTTTTGAGTCAATGCGGTACCGTTAAAAAGCTTATGCCATTGCTCAACAACCTCTCTATCTGACCAGTTATTCACGGTTTCTAGGTCAATATAAAGCACAACATGCAAATGATTACTCATCACGGCATAAGCCGCCACATCAATAGCAAACACCTCGGTAAGCTTCAATATTTGCGTTTCAACCCAGCCTCGACGGTGGTCATAGTTTTTACCCGTGTATTTATCATCACCACACAAAAAGGCACGCCGTACTACACGGCTACAGCAATGATAGTAAGGCGTGTCTTCGATACTAATTAGCGTTCGTCTTGGACGGGGCATACAACCTCCTTGTTAAATGCTCTTGCAAAGCTTAGTTGGAGGTGATCAGTTGTGCCATTAACAATGGCTGTCTATGTATTTTTGTCCTGCAATCTCGGGCTTGTTCAACACTTGGGATAAGGACGCGGCTGCGCGCGGCCTATCCTTATTTGTTAAGTTACCGATTGCACCAACCAATCAACTACTGAATACCCGCCCAAAGTCGCTGTGGTGGCAATGAGCGTAAATACACCTAAGCAACCACCTCTTTTACTTGAAGAGTAAACTTCTGCTTGGTTATTACTAGGTCTACTTCTTAACCATTGAACATGACAAGTATTACAATATAAACGAGTTAAGCCTCTATTCCACGCGGTAATACTTCTCGAACCAAATCGTTCATTTTTTTTACACTTAGAACAGTTGAATGAACTATTTTTTGGTTTCTTTTGACGGTTTAGTAAAAGGAAAGCAATAACAGCAGGAACACCAAATATAACCGAGCTTTCTATGTTGCTTGATTTGAAATATATATATGCTGTAAATACTACAGAAATTACCAAAACAATAATCAGGATGTAATCAAAAATATTTTTAGTTTTAGGCTCAACTTGCGTATGACTTTTATAGTTGCTTGTTTTAGGTAAGCCTTCAATGGCAACACTAGTTGCCTTTAATCTATTTTGATCATCTTTTTTTTCAACAAATACAACAATATCTCCAATCTCTGGTCTTCGACCTTTAGTCGTAAGGCTAGAAACATGAAAAAACACTTTTTGGTTGTCGTCTGAGGTTATAAAGCCAAAACCTTTATCATCTTTCCACTGGCTTATTTTTCCTTTCATATTATCTAAAGACTCCATTCTCGTTAGGTAATTTAACGCCTAATTAACAGGCAAAAAATTGTTGGCTAAAATAAGCGACGAAGGAGCAAAAGCCAACTGTTTTTTGTCTTTGTTTAATTTCTTGTTAGGTTAATCTTTTGATTTCAAACGCGTTAACAAACCAGCTACTAATCCACTAATAATTCCCGTAATAAGATACCTTGGAATATCCTCATGCGATATAAAAGGAATAATAAATTCATCCGTTAAATAATTGACAAAAATAATTAAGACCACAAATAGTAAAATATTAATATCTGTTGCGATTTTTCCATTGCAACTCGGGCACCTTTTATCACTTGATAAATTATTAATTGATTTAGAAAATATACTGATTTTTTCGTCACAATGTGGACATTTCATGCGATCATCCTTGATTAACCTAACATTTTAATATACGGCTTGCGTGTTTTGCCAAGCCATGTTGAGAAAGCGTGCACAGGTAAAAGCCTGAAAAAATCACTAATAACAAATAATTAAACATTTACGCTTAAGATTGTATCCAATACACCTCAGGACAAAGTGAGTCGCACACTTTGCTTTCCGGTTATCTAAACTTTTCATGAACGCACACTTACATCTTACTGAATTTATACAAGTTAGCAATCAAACCGTTATAGGTCGTATCTACACCAACTGTCAGTTGTAGATACGGCCGTGACCGTCCATGACATGGACGTCATGGCCGAGCTTACAAGGATGTATTTATAGCGTGTCACTGCAGTGTCTGCACATGCGATCGTTCCTACACACCCACCTGTTCACGACATTCGGACATCCTGTCCAGCACCCGATGTAGGCGATTGATAACAATGAAGCTGCAATTTAGAGCTCAATTCCTTGTCGCCACGACTTTGTTCAAGCGTAGCTTGATGAAACTAATAGATAACTAAAACGTTTTGGGACACAAATGAGTCCCCCAATCAGCTCACCTTTAGCCAACACAGAACTCTCGTTCACCCCACGCTTAGTAAACAAAAAGGCCTGCAACAATGCAGGCCTTAATAATCTTAAGCATTCAAACTTAAGCGCTTAACTCTTGACCTCTTCGCTGTTAAGCTCTTCCGCTTTAGGCTCTGCTGTACCTTTAAACTTTTCACGCATGGTTTGCATCATCACGTAAAAAACTGGCACAAGCAGTGTACCGACTATCGTCGCCGCGACCATACCACCGAACACCGAGTAACCCAGTGCTCGACGACTTCCCGCGCCAGCGCCAGTGGCAACAACTAACGGTAGCACTCCGAGTAAGAACGAAAAGGCTGTCATTAATACCGCGCGAAAACGCAGTCTAGCCGCCGTTTCGCCAGCATCCAATATACTCTTGCCCTCTTCTCTCAACTGCTTGGCAAATTCGACAATCAAGATGGCGTTCTTACACGCTAAGCCTATCAACAACACTAAGCCAATTTGGGCATACAAGTTAAGTTCAGCGCCCACCAGCCAAATATTGAGGAACGCCCCCAATATGGCAATCGGCACCGCGAGCATCACCGCAAATGGAATGGTCCAACTCTCGTACTGAGCCACCAAAAATAGATAGGTAAATACCAACGCCAAAGCAAAGATTAATGGCGCTAAGTTACCCGCCTTAATCTCTTGGTAAGTTTGCCCTGTCCACTCATAGCTATAACCTGTTGGTAAGCTCTGCGCCGCTGCGCGTTCCATGGCGCGAATAGCATCACCGGAACTATAACCAGGTGCTGGGAAACCGTTAATCGTGGTAGAACTAAACATGTTGTATGAGTTCATCACGTCGGGCCCCAATATCGGCGTCACCGTCACCAAGGTACTCAGAGGCACCATTTCCCCGGAAGAAGAACGCACATAAAAGCGCGCAATATCCATATCGGAATTTCGGTATTCACCCTCCGCTTGTAGTATGACCCTAAAGACCTTACCGAAACGGTTAAAGTCATTGACGTACATTGAGCCCAGCATCGTCTGCATGGTGGTAAAAATCTCATTCAGCGGTATGCCTAATGCTTTGGCCTTATCACGGTCTACATCGACAAACATTTGCGGCACATCGGCGCGGAAATTACTAAATGACATCGCAATTTCTGGCTGCTCGTTTGCTTTCATAATAAGCGCACGCATCACCGATGCCAGCTCCTGCGGACTGCGGCCTTGAGTGTCTTGCAATACAAACTCAAAACCACCGACACTGCCGACGCCCGGAATGGGCGGCAATGAGAAAGCCATCGCCTTAACGGATGGATTCGCCGCATATTTGGCTTGCAGCTTTGCCACAATCGCGTGTTCTGCCATATCGGCAGATTCACGCTCAGACCAAGTAGACAGAGTGACAATCATCAAACCGCCGTTTGATGCCACTGAGCCCGACAAGATACTAAAGCCACTGGCATGGATCACATTTTCAACACCTGGCTCTGCCAGCGTTAACTCAACTAAATCACGCATGACGTCTTCAGTACGGTTAAGTGACGCGCCATCAGGGAGTTGAATATCGACCATAAAGGCTTTCTTATCTTCCATTGGCACAAAGCCTGATGGCAAGATTGTCGCTAAACCGCCGGTCGCCGCCAATAGCCCGATAAAGACCACCAACACCAACACCAATTTACGGGTTAGCACATGGACTAGTTTGGTGTATTTACCGGTGAAGATATTGAAGTATTTATTAAATTTGGCGTGGAACCCAGTGGTATGCTCCTTTGGAGAACGTAATACCGAGGCGCATAATGCAGGACTTAGGGTCAATGCATTAACTGACGAGATAAGCACTGCAATACAGATAGTCACAGAGAACTGTGCGTACATCTGCCCGGTGATCCCGGGCATCACGGCCGTGGGTGCAAATACCGCTAATAGCACTAACGTGGTCGCTATAATCGGCCCTGTCACCTCTTTCATCGCTTTAGAGGTGGCCTCTTTAGGTGACAAGCCCTCATCCTGCATCAAGCGGGTCACGTTCTCGACCACCACAATGGCATCGTCAACCACAATACCAATGGCTAAGATAAGCGCGAATAGCGATACCGTATTAATGCTCATGCCAGATATTAGCAAAAAGGCAAAAGTACCAATCAAAGACACTGGGATCGCAATCGCTGGGATCAATGTTGAGCGCACATCTTGTAAGAAAATAAACACCACAAAGATAACCAAGGCTACCGAGATAAACAGTGTTTGCACCACCTCATTAATCGAGCTTTCGACGAAGTCTGAGGTGTCATATAACACCTCGTACTCTAAATCTCTTGGGAAGTTAGCCGACAAAGTATCCATCTGCTCCCTAATGCCCGCCGCCACTTCTAATGCGTTAGCATCAGGTGACTGGTAAATAGAGATAATCGCTGATGGTTTATTGTTAAGCTTGCCTTGAGCATCATAAGTTTGTGACCCTAGTTCAACTCGAGCCACATCACCTACGGTGATTTTTGAGCCATCTTCATTGGCTCGAACCACAACATTAGCAAATTCGGTGGTATTTTTTAGCCGTCCTTTGGTTTGCAGCGTATATTGAAACTGCTGGTCTGGATCGACTGGTGCAGCACCAATTCGACCCGCTGCCACTTGAATATTTTGTTCTTGCAGCGCTGCAATAACGTCGGTGGCAGTAATTGAAAAGCTAGCCATTTTATCGGGATCAAGCCATATGCGCATCGCATAATCGAGCGCACCAATAATCTGTACTTTCGATACGCCGTTCTGACGCGCTAAGGCATCTTTTACATTGAGGCCTGCATAGTTAGTAATAAACAACGAATCAAACGTTTCGTTAGGGGAAACTAGGTTCACTACCATCAAGATATTGGGGCTTTGTTTCTCGACTTTCACCCCTTGCCTTTTCACCTCTTCAGGCAATCTTGGCATGGCTTGCTGTACCCGGTTTTGTACCTTTACCTGCGCCATGTCAGGGTCGGTACCGACCTCAAAGGTTACATTGAGTGAATAGCTACCGTCGTTGGCGCTCTTTGACTCCATATACAGCATGCCTTCCACGCCGTTAATTTCAGCTTCTAAAGGCTGGGCAATGGTGTCTTTTACAACATTGGCACTGGCACCCGAATAACTGGTCGACACACTCACTTGTGGCGGTGCGATCTCAGGAAACTCTGACACTGACAAGATAGGAATAGAGATAAGCCCCACCAACGTCAGTACGGTAGAGATCACAAAGGCAAATTTAGGCCTATTGATGAAGAATTCACTAATCATAGTTATCCCCTACTTTGTTTGGTTAGCTTCTTGGAAAGGAATAATCTCTTGCTCAACCGCATTAACTTCAATGCCTGGTCGAATTTTTTGTAGTCCATCAACAACGATACGATCGCCACCATCTAAGCCACTTAACACGCGCCATTGAATGCCGAAACGTTCACCGAGCTCGACAATACGCTTCTCAACTAGATTCTTATCATTAAGCACCATCACAAAACGGCCTTGTTGATCTTCTTGCACTGACGCTTGCGGGATTAATAACGCTTGTTCTGTAATGGGCGATTCGATAATCAAAGTGACGAACATGCCAGGTAACATAAAGTTATCGGCATTTTTAAAAGTGGCACGGATAGGTAAGGTGCCAGTGGCGGGATCAACCTTGTTACTCACAAAATCGATATAACCAGATTCTTTATGCATGGTTGCATTGGGCAACCGCAGATTAATCACAATATCTTGGATCTTTATATCGCGAGATAACGCCTTAGAAAAACTTTGTTGAGCGGTAATTAACGCACGTTCAGCAACTTGAAAGTTAACCCACATTGGCTGTAACTGGACTAAGTTTGCCATTTCAGATTGCGGACTAATGATGTCACCGGTACTCACTTTAGCGTTACTTATCCGCCCAGAGATTGGCGCGTACACTTTGGTATAGCTTAGCTGTAACTCAGCGCCACTAACGGCCGCTTCGGCTTGCACAACGCCAGCGGCGGTTGTCAGCTTACGAGAGGTCAACTCATCCATATCCTGCGCACTGATCATGCCATCGGGCAGTAAGCGACGACCACGTTCCCAGTTCATTACTGCGACATCTCTTGAGGCGATAGCTTGTTTCAGTACGGCTTTTTGCTGAGCTAACTCTGCCACATAAGTTGCAGGATCAATCTCGAACAGTAAGTCCCCCTGATTAACATCTTCACCTTCGATAAAGCTGCGTTTAAGCAGTTGTCCCTGTATTTGCGATTTAATCGTCACATCTTCAGATGCTCTTGTACGGCCAACAATTTCACTTTTAGATTGAATATCTTGCATGCTTGCGGTGCTAACAATCACGCTTGGCAACACTGCTGCCTGAGGCGCTGGCGCTTCACCACACCCACTGGCAATAATACTGATGCACCCAATGGTGAGCAGTTTTAGTTTTGAAACTGTTGAACAGGCCATTTAAGCCTCCTGAAGTGTCAGATATTTGCATTATATTTATCTTGAAATTATAAGCACATACTGCACCGCACATAAACCTTTTTACATTGAAGTATCATTGTTTTTACATAAAACAGCATAGATAACCTCATATTGCTAAATAAAACGAATCAAGCGACCAACAAAAGCACTTTATTAAATTAACTGATGCTTTGTTAAATTAACTGATGCTTTGTTAAATTAACTGATGCTTTATTAGTCAAAGTAACCTATGGAATTGTTGTGAGAGGCAAAAGTGGGAGCTAGAGCAAGTTTATTGGAGTTCATGTCGTGGTAAAAAATACTCAGAGCAACTAAGTTTAACTAGGCTTAAAATTAGTAAGTGTTCTAGTTTCAATAGCAGCCCAATAGTGGTACAAATGACTTAGCTCATTTACGCTGTTTTCTATAACAGCATGACACGTAAGCTATTATTAGATTGAATAACCCAAGTTAGCAGTTAATTGTTAACCTTAGACACATACAGTACGCACAGGCCAACACCATGTGTTGAGCATAATAAGAACAGTGCCCAATATGGCATCCGTTACAGCGAACAGGTAGGTAATTTATGACAGCAATTTCTCACGTTTATAACTATACAGTCCGATGCCCACAGATAAAGGATCCCGCTCACCCAACAAGCTGGCTAAACCATATCGAGATTAACCGTTCATGTGAAATAGCACTCGACAGAATCACTAAGTGGCATGGCCACTCAGGCACTCGATTGTTCGAGCACGAGGGATGCGTCGTTAGAGAAGCAGAAGCAGAACAAGCCTACTTTTCGATTAAAAATGATCGTCTGAGAGATGACATTCATGTGCTAGCGACCTTTAAAGTCTTTATGGATAACAAAACCAAAGACACGTCAGTACAAGAGGTTATGGAACATATCATTGATGATTATAAGTCGCGCTTAAGCAAACTGTAACCATCAGTAGGCATGTTCTAATCACTAGAACATGCCGCTAATTTCAACGACTAGAAAATCCCATTCCATCGACACTGCCAAACAGTGATATCCCTCCTCATTCACCATTGTTTATCTCGTATCAAAAGCAGCCGTAATTGACCACATTACACACTAGACCCATTGGGTAATTGCTGGCATAGTGCTTGCCATTATTAATGATTGGATCTTATTGTGAGATTATCGACCTTAGTTATTTTCCTTAGCACAATAACCACGATCAGTGCCTGTGCAGAACTAAAAGAAGCCGGCCGTCAGATCGGTGATACCACCAAAGAGGTCACCACCGACATTGGTCATGCCTCGCGGGATACCACTCGTGCTATCGGCCATGCATCCCGTGACGCTGTCAACTCAGTAAAAGATGACCTCAGTAAAAACTAAAGTGAGTTAACCAAGCTTGCGGTCAGTATTAAGCAGCATTGGCTCGCATGCCATGCGGTGCCGGTTGCCCTTGCTCATTAACGTGGACAAATACCATTTTGTCTATGCTCACGATAGGGGCATGAGTGAGCTTATTGCGCACTTGGCAACAAACCGTTATTGAACTTGAGCCATAACTTAGCAACGACAAACCAAACTCAATCACATCCCCTTGCCGCGCAGATGTCATAAAGTTCACTTCAGAGATGAGCTTGGTGACATGACTTAGGCTTTTCATTTGGCAACCAGCAAAGATAGCCGCCTCTTCATCTATCCAACTTAATAGTTGACCACCAAACAGTGAATTAGCAGGATTGAGATGTTCTGGTTTAATAAATCGTCGACTATAAAATTTCATAATGGTGCCTCTTAGCTTTACTTAATGATACCTCCAAAGAGGTAGCAACAAGCGCGCCAATAATATTAATCATATTTTTCAACAACTAAGGATTTATCACATCTATTCACAGCATGAAATGCACATTAATAGAGCCTACTTGCACCGAAGTGAATCGCCTGCAGCGCTAGCCAGTCAGTTGTTAAAGCAACAAAACTGAAACAAAATCATCGCCATATCGTCATGCTTATACTCGACAATCACATCGCCACAAAGAAACCTCCTATAAATAATATAAATTGACGGTGATGATAGTGATTAATATCAAAAAGATAGCGGCAATAGCCTCTTGCAGTCTCGTAACAATAGCAGCAAATGCAGCGGTACTTCCTAGCAACCAAACTGACAGTCAATGGTTTAAAGACAGCGCCCAATTAGTGAGTGATAAAACTCAACAGACAGCGCCAAAGAAAGCTAAAAATGTGATTTTATTTGTCGGTGATGGCATGGGTATTTCGACCTTAACAGCAGCCCGCATCTTCGAAGGACAGCAACAGGTTGATAATAAAGGCGGCGAAGAAAACCTCCTCAGCTTTGAGCACTTCCCAAAAACGGCACTGGTTAAAACTTACAACACCAACCAACAAACACCTGATTCTGCTGGCACCATGACTGCAATCGTCACAGGCGTAAAATCAAAGGCGGGTGTGTTATCAGTATCAGACAACAGCTTGCGTGCTAATTGCCTATCTTCAAAAGGCAATGAACTCATCACCTTGGTCGACCTCGCCAATGCAAAAGGCTTATCGACGGGTGTCGTCAGTACGGCTCGCATCACCCACGCCACGCCAGCAGCAGCCTACGCGGCATCGCCTGAGCGTAATTGGGAAGCAGATTCTAATCTTCCAGCAGAAGCCGTTGCCAACGAATGTAAGGATATAGCCTATCAGTTGGTGATGCGCGATGAAGCCAATGCGTTAAGCGTGGCACTTGGTGGCGGTCGTCGTAACTTCATTCCAAACGATGTCACTGATGGCGAAAATAAAACCGGTCGCCGCGACGATGGTGTTGATTTAACTCAAGCTTGGACCGACAACCTTAGCAATTCAGCTTACGTGTGGGATAAAACGGGTTTTGACGCCATTGATGTGACGACAACCGACCACCTGCTGGGTTTATTTAATTCATCGCACATGGAATATGAAGCTGACCGAGCTGATGACACCGCAGGCGAGCCATCATTGACTGAAATGACCACCAAATCGATTGAGCTACTCAACAAAAATGAAAACGGTTACCTGCTCATCGTTGAATCGGGACGTATTGATCATGCCCATCATGCGGGTAATGCTTATCGCGCAATGATGGATACCGTTGAATTGTCTAATGCGGTAAAAGCAGCCGTTGCAACAACTGATCCAGCCGAAACACTCATCATGGTCACTGCCGATCATAGCCACGTATTCACCATCGCAGGTTACCCAAAACGCGGCAATCCAATATTAGGATTAGTCCACAATGTGGGGGGTGATCTCGCCATCGCTAAAGACGGTAAACCTTACACCACTGTCGGTTATACCAATGGTCCTGGCGCTGTTGTGGGTGTGCGTGACGATTTAAGCTCTGTCGATACCAAAGACAAAGATTTTATGCAGCAGTCATTGGTCCCGATGAATAGCGAAACTCATGCAGGCGAAGATATTACGCTACATGCAACGGGTCCAGGTTCAGACCTTGTCCAAGGTGTTATTGAGCAGAACGTAATCTTCCACATAATCAATCAAGCACAAACGCTAGGCGGTACTAAATATTAATACCTAAGCAACTGGTCATTAATAATTTTTCTTACTGACTCATTCAAATACGTCAGCAATAGTACCCAATAATTGGAGTTTAAAATGAACAAGAAATTACTCGTACTTTCGATTGCAGCAATGCTTGGTTTAGCAGCTTGTGGCAGCGATGGTGATAATGGTGCCGACGGCAACAATGGCACTGATGGCAATAATGGTGGCAACGGTAACAATGGCCAAGACTGGAGCGCTGTTAACCAGTGGTATATCGACGGCCAAGCTAGAGTCGCCAAAGCCGAGGAGCTAACCGTTAACAACCAAGCTGGCGCGGCCAAGAACATCATTCTGTTTGTTGGTGATGGTATGGGAGTATCTACCGTCACGGCAGCGCGTATTTTAGAAGGTCAGCTAAAAGGACAAACGGGTGAAGAAAACTCGCTCTCTTTTGAAACCCTCCCTTATTTAGGCTTGGCTAAAACGTATAATGTCGACGGTCAAACACCCGATTCTGCAGGCACCATGACTGCGATGATCACTGGCGTCAAAACCGATGTTGGCGTGCTTTCACAAGCGGAAGGTGTCTCACGGGGTAACTGCGCTTCAACTTCAGGCCAAAACCTGGTCACTTCACTTGAGCTAGCCGCGATGGCGGGATTATCAACGGGTGTGGTCTCTACTGCTCGCATCACCCATGCAACGCCAGCGGCAACCTATGCCCATGCACCTGAGCGTAACTGGGAAAGCGATGCTGACTTGTCAGCAGAAGCGGTCACCAATGGTTGTAAAGATATCGCATCACAGTTAATCGACTTTAATTTTGGCAGCGGACTTAACGTGGTAATGGGCGGCGGTCGTCGTGCCTTTATTCCGAGTTCGATGACAGATCCAGAAGGTAAATCAGGTAAACGTCTCGATAACCGCGACTTAACCGATGAATGGCTAAATAAATATACTAACGCTGCTTATGTTGCAGATAGAGATGGCTTCTTAGCGTTAGACCCAAGCACCACAGACCATGTGTTAGGCCTGTTTAACTCCTCGCACATGGAATATGACTATGACCGCACAACGACGGGTGCCACTGGCGAACCATCACTGGCTGAGATGACCGCAAAATCGATTGATATTTTGAAGAAAAATGACAAAGGTTTTGTGCTCATTATTGAAGCCGGACGCATTGATCATGCTCACCATGCGGGTAATGCAGCACGCGCGCTACATGACACGATAGCCATGTCAGAAGCGGTTCGCGTTGCGATGGAGAAAACGTCCGCTAAAGACACCTTACTAATTGTTACCGCCGATCATAGCCATGTGTTTACCATTGCAGGCTACCCTACTCGTGGTAACCCAATCTTGGGCTTAGTTAAAGGTAATGGCACTGACGGTCAACCTGTTATCACTAATTCAACCGATACAAATGGCTTACCGTATACCACTGTTGGCTACGCTAACGGCCTAGGTTACGCCAACTTAGCCACCGGTGGCGACGAGCGCTATGGCTACGCTGCAGCATCGGGTCGTTTTGACCTAAATTATGTTGATACCCAAAGCGCAGGCTTCCATCAAGAAGCCCTCGTACCACTGGGCAGTGAAACGCATGCAGGTGAAGATGTTGCTATATTTGCCAGCGGTCCAGGTTCACACCTTATTCAAGGCACTGTTGAGCAAAACCACATTTTTCATGTCATGAACCATGCCATCAATTTGGTTGAAAAGGCAGAAGCTGCCCAACCATAACAACAAACGGTGATTGAAAAGCCACTGGATAGTTTCAGTGGCTTATTCAAGCCTTCAGATATGGATATCAACAATCACTTTAATCAACAATCAGTATCCAATATTCAGCCCTTATCAGGAGTGATCATGCAGCACAATACATCTTCAAAGCCGTTCTCTTATACTTCAGCGCTTACTATGGCGGGCACATTAATTGCGCTCTTAATCAGCAGTACAGCGGCCCATGCAGTGCAATGCGAATCGCTAGATTCATCACACCTCAGTGCGCGATATGCAGTCTCCAATAACCAAGGAGTCACTAAAGAGATAACCTTGCTAAGAAATGACCAAGAAGTCATCTATCAGCATAGCGCGCAAAGCTTTGAGCTGTGGAATACTCGCGGGGAATATGTGCGTTATTTTCCAACCGAACGTCGCTCAGTTAGTTATCAGAATGGCGACCTTCTTTCTCTGAATATCCATTTTGACTTCAAGCAGCTCAATCACCTTATCTCCCCAAAGACGATCGCCAGTATGCAACAGCTGCCATCGAACTCAAATAAAGCGACTGACATCTGTATGACTGAGCAACAATATCAAGGGCAACAACAAAATCACCTGTTAGCAATCACATGGCTCGATAAACTCGCACTGCCAAAATCGTTTCGAGTGACTGATAAAAAAGGCAGTATTCAATATGAGTTGCTAGAGATAAAAGCGCTTCCTAAGAGCGAGTTTATCGCACTGACGTCGGGCTATCGGGATATTGATTTTGCCGATGTCGGCGACAATGAGTCAGACCCTTTCATCGCGAAAATGATCCATCAAGGCTTTATTCAACACGGTAGCAGTGGATTTTATGATAGCCAAGGCAAGCAGATCCAAAACGGAGAAAGCGGCCATCAGCACTAGAGGCTGAAAATCGGTTTAAGTCACAAAAAAGCCCTTAACATTAAGGGCTTTTAAGTTTCATTAGCGTAGGGCTTAAGTACTCAAACATCTCAATCCATCAATGAATGAAGGACGATGATTTGAATCCAGCTTAACGCTTCAAAATTATTTTAAGCTCGCGGATAAAGCAATCAATATCGACACGCGATATATCAGCATGAGTCACTAAACGCAGTGTTTTACCCGCGCTAACCAGTATGCCTTTTTGCTTAAGTTGCTCGGTAACCTGATGAATATCTAACTCGCCAACAACCTTGGCAAACACCATATTGGTTTGCACCAGTGACATATCAACATCAAAACAATCAATCGTAGACAATTGCGACGCCAGATAAGCCGCATTATCATGATCGTCAGCCAATCGTTCGACTTGGTCAGTCAATGCCAACTGAGCCGCTGCCGCCAATATACCCGCTTGGCGCATCCCTCCGCCAAGCATTTTACGCCAGCGTCGAGCTTTTTTAATTAAGCGCTCATCAGCCAGTAATATTGAGCCCACTGGCGCACATAACCCTTTAGATAAGCAGATAGATACGGAGTCGAAATACTGCGTAATTGCGGTGATCGGTAGGTTTTGAGCCACGGCAGCATTCGCAACGCGTGCACCATCAAGATGAATCTTAAGCCCTTTTTCAAATGCTAAAGATTGTGCATCGGCCAAATAGCCTTGTGGTACCACTTTGCCACCAATGGTATTTTCCAGACTCAATAACCGAGTTCGCGCAAAATGGACATCATCGGGCTTAATCGCAGCTTCAATGTCCGACAGTAAAATACTACCATCGGCTTGGTTGTTCAGTGGCTGCGGCTGAATGCTGCCTAAAACAGCAGCACCACCGCCTTCAAACTTATAGTTATGCGCTTGCTGGCCACAAATATACTCATCTCCGCGTTCACAATGGCCCATCAAGGCTAGTAAGTTAGCTTGAGTGCCTGATGAGGTAAATAAAGCGCCATCAAAACCAAACATTTCAGCGGCCATATCTTCAAGGTAGTTAACGCTTGGATCGTCGCCATATACATCATCTCCGACTTCAGCAACGCCAATTGCAGCACGCATAGCGGCTGTTGGCTTCGTCACAGTGTCACTGCGAAAATCTATCATCACTTACCTCATTATCAATATTGTGTTTGAACTCAATTACTCGGGGACGGTTGTTCTTTCGAGCTTAGTTTTTGTTCTGTTCTTGGCTACAAAGAATAGAATGATTAAAGCCCCCTAATAATACTGTGACAACCCAGCTTCTACCAGCGCCAAGTTTACAGATACTTCAATAAATCAAATGAACGAGACCTGCAGCGAATACAGCCAAAGCACCATAAATAGACACCGTTTATTTTACTTAATCATTAAAACTATGCCTAAACATCACCAAAAACCCAAATTGATTGGGCTATGACAAACAAACGCCAAAATAATGCATTAGATTAAGTAATGCTAAAAACAATATTTATCACTGTATTTTTTGCTGAAATACGGGCAGACTTCGCTTTCTTTTGGTTAGCTAGAATTATCTTATGTTAGAAGTAAAAGTGATCAGTGCTTTGTGGCTCATCGGCATCTTAGCTGAAGCGATGACGGGCGCCCTAGCCGCCGGTAAAAAACAGATGGACCTTTTTGGTGTGGTGATTATTGGTTGTGTCACCGCGATTGGTGGTGGCACCCTGCGTGATATGCTCCTTGGAAATTACCCCCTAGTATGGATTGAAAATGCACATTACTTGCTAGCCATCGCGGCAGCATCACTGCTCACGGTGATGATTGCACCGTTAATGCGCTACTTATCGCGATTGTTTTTGGCCATTGATGCAATTGGTCTAGCGGTATTTTCTATTGTTGGTACACAAAAAACCTTAATGCTGGGTTACAGCACTGAGATAGCGATTGTGATGGGGGTTGTGACTGGCGTTTTTGGCGGCGTTATCCGTGATATTTTATGCAATCAAGTGCCGCTTATTTTTAAGAAAGAACTATACGCATTAGTGGCTTTGCTAACATCTGCTTTATATGTGGCGATGAAGCTAAACGGTGTAGTTGAATGGATAAGCCTTTCTATCGCACTGACCTTTGGCTTTAGCTTTAGAATGCTCGCTATCCGCTATCATTGGTCAATGCCCAAGTTTGACTACCAATATCAGTCAGACAACATCCATTAATAACCACTAAGCTCGCAGTTTAAAATCATAAAAAAGGTCAGCAAATGCTGACCTTTTACTTATCCAATTAAGCTATTAGCTTGCTGGGGTCTCTTTCACATAGAGATCCATTTGTGGATAAGGAATTCCAATACCCGCCTCATCAAGAGCAATTTTAATCTGCTCTAAAATTTCAAAATGCGCAGGCCAGTAATCACTGCCTTTTACCCATGGACGAACCACAAGGTTAACTGAAGAATCAGCAAGTTCTGCTACCGCTACAGTGTAAGCGGGATCTTTAAGTACATACTGACTATTATCCAGTATTGAGGTTAATACCTTCTTTGTTTCAGCAAGATTTGCATCATAAGACACGCCAATGACCAAGTCTAAACGACGAGTTTCCATTGCCGAATAGTTGACAATAGTGCCATCCATCATTGCTGAGTTTGGTGCAATAATCACTTTATTATCAGGGCTAAGTAGCTTGGTTGAAAAAATCGTAATTTCACTGACCGTACCTGCAATACCTGCAGCTTCAACATAGTCACCCACACGACAAGGGCGGAATAACACCATCAATACGCCTGCGGCAAAATTGGACAGTGAACCTTGTAGCGCTAAACCAACCGCTAAGCCAGCGGCACCAATAACAGCCACCAGAGACGCAGTTTGCACGCCAATCTGCCCTAATGTCGCCACTATGGTAAATACAAATACCAATGACCAAGCTATATTGCCAACAAACGAAGTGACAGTTTCATCGACTTTGCGCTTCTTAAGTAGTTTTGTCGTGAGTTTTTTGGCAACTCCAGCAAAAAACTTACCAATCACAAAAATAATGATTGCGAATAGAATTCTCAGACCATAAGTGACAATCAGTTCTGGTGCTTGATCCATCAGACCTTGCAAATTATCCATGTATATACTCCCTTAATTTTGAAATGTATTTTTAAAAAATAACGAAAAACTCAACTCTTCTATTTAACGCTCGACCACGACGACTTTGATTATCAGCAATGGGCTGTTGATCGCCGACGCCTTTTACATCAAAACGCTTAGCATTAAAATTAAACTCATCTATTAGCACTCGTTTAACCCCGTTTGCCCGTGACAATGACAACGTCAGATTAAAACGCTCACTGCCGACAGAATCCGTATGACCAATCAGTAACAACCTAACCGGTACCTTGCTTAACCAGAGCGAAACACGTTCAAGCACTGGCCTTTGGCTGGATAATAGATCCGACTTAGCAAAGTCGAATTTAACAACATTAGATGACAACTGCGTGCAATGGGTCGGGTAAAAATCCCCCATCAATGTGTTAAGGCAAAGCTCAGTCGTTAATACCGTGCGAGCACAGCCGCTAGCATCTACCGCTTGACCGGTATTCGTTTCGACGCACGCATCTTTGCGATCAGGTACGCCATCTGCATCGCTATCTAACCAGTCTCGCCCAAAAGTCGGACGGGTAAATAACAAGCAAAAAAGCAGACCGAATATCAACCATCGCATATCGTTAACCTAGAGTCGGAGCAAACCTTTCGCAAAGCCGCATGATTAGACAGGGGCTACCTGTTAACTATGTTAACTAACAAAAAGCAAAAAGGCAGTTAAATAATTAACTTAATCACTACATCATAGTCAGTTTTCGGTAATTACCCCAACATCACCCGTTTAACCACTGTATTTACAGAGGTTAACAAACGTCGCCATTCGCTATCTATAGGGCTGTATGTGAATTATTGAGCAGAGCAGGACTTGAAAAGACTCGTTGCAGAGGTTTTGTGCGCCTTCAATTCAAAGCACATCGCCTAGGGAGTCATTCCCTTGAAGCCAGCGCTACAACTCATTGGCTTAGTTTTATGATTGTTTAACCGCTTTTTTGGGTGAGAAATAACAGTAAAAAAATAGAAGATAAAAAGCAGTGAAAGCTAGCGGAAATAGTAAATAAAATAAGCAAACAATGGCAATACGCTGTTAGCGGCATGCCGTCGAGATAAAAGTAACACTCAAAATTTTATTAGGGCTGATCACATCATAAGATGTGCTAATAACCCGAATTACTTTTGTTGTTTAAACTTAGTAATAATACGGTCTAATTGGTTGGCAAAAGCCTGTCGCTCACTTTGTCCCATGGCTGCGGGGCCTCCGGTTTGAACCCCACTTGCCCGCATCGTATCCATAAAGTCTCGCATATTCAAAATCGATTTAATGTTTTGATCGGTATACAGCTCACCACGTGGATTCAACGCGAGTGCGCCTTTTTCAATGGCTTCAGCTGCTAGAGGAATATCGGCTGTAATGACTAAATCCCCCACTTGCAGTCGTCTAACAATTTCATCATCCGCGACATCAAAGCCAGAGGAAACAATGACCATTTTAATAAAGCGCGAAGGTGGAATTTTAACGCTATGATTCGCAATCAGTGTCGTTTCAATTTCAGCACGATCAGCAGCGCGAAAAAGCGTCTCTTTGGTGACACCTGGACAGGCGTCAGCATCAACCCAAATTTTCATAATATTCCTTCATATATCGAGCCATTATGGCGTATTAAATCGATGACTGCCGATAAGTTCCCTGCAGATAAGAACCTACAACAGTGTCTAAACATATGGCGATTATGGATTTAAATACTGTACCGTCGCAAGCTGTTAAAGTGGCTTAGCTCACGCATAATCAGCCCCGTCACCGCTGCAACTTACATCACCGATGTTTAGCGCCGCCATATAAATTTTGGCGCAGACTATAGCAGTATCTCACTTATTTAGACAGAGACCAGCCCCGCTAAAACCTCGTCCTTAATCGAGTCAGTGAGTCGATTTAACCTATAAATTACGCTGCTACTTTGTTATGTTAATCAACAATTAAGTTTCTTTGAGAGCGCAGCAATGTTTACTCATGCCAGTTTTGATTTCTTAAACGAATTATCGGTCAACAATGAGCGAGAATGGTTTAAAGCCAACCAGTCAAGATATGAAGATCAAGTGCGAACGCCCGCACTGCAGTTTATCGAATCGATGCAGCCAGCCGTCTTAGCGCTTTCACCTAGATTAACCGCGGTACCGAAAAAGGTCGGCGGCAGTATGATGCGCCCCCAGCGTGATAGCCGCTTTAGTAAGGATAAAACACCTTATAAAACCAATGTCGGCATCCAATTTCGCCACTTTCAAGGTAAAGATGTACATGCTCCAGGTCTGTACTTACATATCGCCAACGACAGTTGCTTTTTAGGGGCGGGTATTTGGCATCCTGAATCCAAAGCACTCAATGCTATCCGTAGCTGTATCGACGAAAATCCCAATGGTTATAAAAAAGCATTAACAGCGCTATCACAAAGCGGGTTTAACATGGAAGGCAGTCAGCTAATTAGGCCGCCCAGAGGGTTTGATAAAACTCACCCTATGCTAGAAGAGCTTAAACGAAAAGACTTCATCGCCATTAAACCGATAAGTATAGAGCAAGTGTGCTCAACGCAATTTGCCGACGTTTGCGCAGCAGAGTTTGAGCAATGCCAGCAACTCATGCGCTACCTGTGCTTTGCACTGGAATTGGATTACTAACTTACCCGTTTAGTAGTTAATCAACTCCTTGTTATGCAACTGCAGCCGTTTTCACCTACAGCTTGGATAAAGGCGGTGAAGCCTGTGCACTCTGTCAACCTTGGCTGAGGCGCTTAACCGCAGACTCTGCTACAATTGCGCCACTTTTTATCTGAGCCCTTCGAGGCTTCTGCGTCAGGCACATTTACATGGTCGAATCATCTACAGCAGCTAATGCATTTCAAGCTGAAACCAGCGCTCAAAAACGCGCATTTAGCTATAGCAATACCATACATCAGCTATTTAACAGCGTGTTCCAGCAAAAAATGCCCGCTGATCGTATCGTAGGCGAATACTTCAGAGCCAATAAGAAACATGGTTCTAAAGACCGCCGAGTTATTAGAGAAAGCTTATTTGCGCTGTTCCGTTGGTGGGGCTGGCTTAAAAAAGTGCATACCAGCACAGAGCTAGACGATAGTTGGTTTGCAGCACTTGCGGTCGTCGCGGAGTTAGAAGGCCACTCTTGGAGCCAATTTAGTGAAGCTTGGCAAGGCTTTGCTAATCAGTCGGGTAAATTCAATGTCAACGCTAGCCCTCAGCCTTTGCCGACAGTGTCAGATAAGTGCCAATTTGTTCAGCAATGTTTTACTGATATCGACTTTCAAGAAAAAGACTTATTACCGCAGTGGTTTTGGGACATTACCGATATAGACGCTCAGCATGAGCTTGCGCTTATCGAAGCCATGAGTTCACGTCCACCGATTTGGGGACGGGCGCAAAAGTGCTCTGCCCTGCAACTCACCACTGAACTGAAAAATGACAACATTGACGCTAGCAGCAGTGATTTTTTTAGTGATACCGTCAACCTTGGGCATAAGAGCATTAACCTTAATGCGATAAAACCTTACCTTCAGGGCCATTTAGAGATCCAAGATCTCGGCTCACAAGTGATTGGACAAATTTGTGATCCTAAAGCCGATGACCATTGGTGGGACACCTGCAGCGGCGCTGGTGGAAAATCACTGCAGATCCGCTCTTTAATGTTCAATCAAGATGAGAACGGAACGGGTTCAATCACAGCATCAGACATTCGTAAAAAACCATTAGAAGAGCTGATGAAGCGGGCAAAACGAGCCGGGTTTAGTGGCATTTCTATTGCACCTTGGCAGGACGATTCTCTCCCCGTCTCCCAAGGCAGCTTTGATGGAGTACTTGTCGATGCACCTTGCAGTTGCACTGGCACTTGGCGCCGTAACCCAGATATGCGCTGGCTAGACGATGTAAGTGTGGTCAATGACAAGCAGGCACTGCAATTGGATATTCTTAACCGCAGTGCCAAAGCGGTAAAGTTAGAGGGACAATTAGTGTATGCCACTTGCTCACTGTCACCGGTTGAAAACGAGCAGGTTGTAAATGCATTTCTCTCTCAACACCCACATTTTGCATTGCAGCAACTGAGTCACCCGTTTACAGGGCAACCAGCAGAAATGCTCACGGTATGGCCGCAAGATGCAGATACTGATGGTATGTTCGTTGCTAAAATGTGCCGAAAAAGCTAGCTCAATACTTAAGAACTATATTGAGAAAATCTAGTGCTATATTGAGAGATAAACGCCGTGCAATGCACGGCGTTTTTGTTTCCTTTGTCTGATAATCCAAATTACTGTCGATGCTGTCATTGTGCTGTCATGTTCTGTTTTTATTATCCAGTGGTAAGCCAGCAAAGTTCAATGTGCAAAACGCACCAATAATCGGAAATGTTAGGATTAAGGCGATGAGAAATACATACGAGTTTGATCAACATGTAGAGCGGGACAATAGTTTAGAAAACCGTTTCGACAACAATTTATCTTACGAAAATGATGTCGACGATAACCTCACTGAAGACAGTAAAAGTAACCGCCAAAAGTTGCGACGAAAAGAGCAGCGCAGCCACAATAAGCGAGCGCCAATAGAAGCATTTTCTGAAGAACATTTTGTGAGTGAGAGTAGAAGGCGTTGATATTTTGTAGTTTTATAATAAAGTAAGAGGTTAACATGGTTTCAACCTCTTACTCTTTATACTGACTAAGCCTCACACATCTACATCAAGCGTACTGTTTAACCGCTGCGCATATAGTTGACGACGCTTAACGCTCTTATTGGCATACAAATTTTGATCTGCATTACGCAACCATTCATGATTATTCTGTACATTGGTATTCAAACACCGACCAACATGAAGACTTGCATCGCTAAAGCCTTTTTCACTAAAGTGAGATTCTATCTGAGCTGTTGCCAGTTCAATATCTTCGATACACTCTTTATTAATAAACAGCACGAAATCATTTACACCTATTCGGAAAATACTTTCTTGGTTATGGCTACTTGTCCGTCGACCTAATTGCGCAGCAACAAAACAAATGAGCTTATCTCCCTCTCCAAGACCCAATTTTTTATTAACCAGTGACAAGCCCTCTATCGTGACCAGTACTAAGTAACATTCAGAGATAGCCGATGACCCGATAGGTTGCTCTTGACGCATAAACTCATCAAATGCAAAACGGTTAGCGATTTTAGTTAACTCATCAATACGGGCATTTTTCCAGGCGATATCGAGCGTTTCAATATAGCGCTGTTTTTCATCCGACAACATGCGAATTTTATGTGCCAATGCTAGCGACAATAATAACGCATCGGCTGTGCCACCAATCAAAGTCGCTAACTCAGCGTTGTCAAAAAAGTCAGGCATTAACCCCATATTTCCAGGAAGAATTAATACGGCTGGTAACAACAAACAGGTGAATGCAAAGATGAAGTATCGGGCTGGGTAAAAGCCTTTTAACAAGCACACATTGCCACAGGTAATCGCTAAAGCGATCCACAGCATAATCAAAATAGACGCGATGATAGCAGTGTAAGAGATTAAATAAATACTGGTTGGCAACGCAATAATACATGCCCACATAAGGTATTTACTTAATGTCCATAATCTCGGTGACAGTTCTGGTAATTGCAAAAAATGCTTATAAAAAAGAATGTTAAATATAGGTAAACCAATAAAGAACAGATGGTGCAACGGCAAGCCATGAAACCCAAAAAGGTGTGCCGGAATATGGAATGTTAACGCCCAACCACAGAAATAAGTTAACACGTAAAATCCATAATATAAAAAGGCTTTATCTTTAATGGATGCATAAATAAGTAGATTATAAAAAGCAATTGAGACTAGAGCCCCTAAGCACAGCACAATAAACATTGCACTAAAGTCAGAGTCAAGACGATGCTGCTCGTAGGGTTGCACTTGAAGCTTGGGCTGTGAGGAGTAGTAACGGCTGTTTATTCGGGTCACTAGCCAGTAGTTAGTTGCCTTTTTAAGCTCAGCTTTTCGTGCATAGTCGAACAAAAATTCGTATGGCGCATAATAACCGCTGTGGAAATACTGCTTCGAACCATCTTCGCCAATGATCCAGTAGTCAATAGATTCAATAATGGCATTTTTGACATTAACGCTCCACAAGCCTTCATCTGCTGAGATAACAAAAGCGCTTGCCATCCAATAATCACCGCCCGCCAATGAGACTTTATTCAGCTGAGGATGTGATTTTATCCAAGGTGTAATTGCCATAAAGTCTTGCGGAAAACTTTCACCTTCAGAGGCTTCAAAAAGAAAAGTATGATCAAAAACAGCACTTGCATGAACACTTTCATTACTGCCAAAGAGAGACAATATCAATAAAGTGATTGTTATAATTTTTATGTGCATGGGGGATAAATTCACTTCCTAAAGCCACATCGAACAAAAATCAACGTGACAAAGTTCACGTATTCGACAATATTTTGACTTAAGTCTACATGAAACAGGCGTTTATCAACAATTTAAAGCACACTTTGTTATCCCGAGGATATACTTTAGAGGAAGGTAAAATAAAGAAAAATAGACATGCAACCAATAGCTGATGTTATAACCGCGCTATTAGCTGCATAGAACAGCATAAAAAAAGTCGCTAGAACGTTGCTCTGCCACCTAAATAAAAGCCTGATTCAAAGGTTGCATTTGGAGCATCATCATATTGAAAACGGATATCTCTATAACCCACAAATAACGCCAGTGCAGGGTTAAGTTGATATTGAACCTTACCGTCTACTTGCCAAGAACCATCAATATTGCCAAATGACAGCACTGAAGGTGAATAGTAGCCCGCCCCCTGAAACGAAATATTCGAGCCTAACTGCATTGCATAACGCCCGCCAACACCAACAACATTACCATTCTGACTTTTCTTAGACCAAAGCTGACTAAACTTTGCGCCAATCTCAATATGGTGTATACCCGCATCATGAGCAATATGCATCGCACCGGATAGCATCTGTCCGCCATTTTCAGAATAAATATACTCTGCAGACGCGTTAACATCCTTATTCAGGTCAACCTGTAGGTCGGTTAAAAAGGTGTCATCATTTAAACTTACGCTAGCATCTGTTGCCAGAGCTGAAACGCTGACCAAATAGAGCGAAGCCACGCCCACTAACACTTTAATTTTCATTTGTCGTCTCAACACATAGTTGTCATTTGCGGCGAGCATACACAAAACCAAGCTAATGTTTCATCTAAACAGTGAGATCAAGTTCGCATTTCAATAAAGCGCTACCAAAAGCAAACCACCAACCAACAAAATCAACATCAACACAACCTTAGTATCAAATGGGGCAGGAGATTATATAAAGGCTTTATTCGCTAAACGCTTGATTTCTCCCTTGATAAAAAACATCTAAATATTTTACGATATATTCCTCATTTTGGGAGTTACAGACTCGTTATAACGCCTTTATACTAATCGATGGTATTGGTCGACAAAGCCTTTAATCATCTCAATTAATGGCTTTGCTATACCTAGTTTTAAAATCTCAAAAATGTTTAAAACAACTATAATAAATATCCTGAGTGGTATGATTTGGAGCAAGCATGAAACAATTAAAATTCACCTCGATAGCAATAGCAATTACAACCGGCATCGTGCTAATGGGCTGTGGTTCTGATTCAGATTCTGATTCATCACCTAACCCAGAGTTCGGCAAATTTAGCCTTGGTGTATCCGACAATCCAGCCGATGCCAATGTGGTTAATATCGCATTTAAGCAAGTCGTGCTAAAAAACAGTGCTGGCTCAGTATCATTCGATGTTTCTGTCGGTGATGATGGCCTACAACACGTCGATTTACTCAGTGTGCAAGGGCAAGATGTGGAAACACTCGTCAGTGGTCAATCTGTCGCTGTTGGTGAGTACCAAATGTGTATCTATATGCAAAATAACCAGATATCTGATACAGACAGCTCTTATGTTCTTTCAGGTGCAAGCAAAGACACCAATGGCGACTATGTCGGTGGCGTTGTCGAAGGCTTAGTCACCAATAGTAATGGATCTTGCGGCGGCGTTGGTGCTGATGAAGAAAATACCGGTCGATTATTTTTTAATAAAGCATTCACTATTGCAGCGGGCAACAACTCATTTGTGGCTGAATTCAATTTATCACAAGGCCTCCAAGGCCCTCATGGCAATAAAGAATATTGGACCTTAAAACCAACATCGGTCCAATTGGTGAATAGTGCAGATGTTGGCGCAATAGCCGGGGAAATTAGTACTGAGACGATGAGCAACTGTGAAACCAACGCTAGCGGCTCAGAGTTTTCTCCTGCGGTATACCTTTATCCTAACAGTACAGCATTAGATAATATGGCAGACTTTAGAACGGGTGAAAATGTACTAACTCAAGTAGCCCCGATCACCTCCGCTAGAGTTAACCCTATTGAAGACAATGAAGGAAACACCTCAGGTTATAAATATGAGTTTGGCTTTGTTGTCGCCAACACATATAGCTTAGGTTACACCTGTCTTGCACAAAATGATGATCCTGAAGCATCCAATGTTCGTGATCCTCAGGATGGAACAGCGGCTTTTTTCATCGACTCTTCCGAGCAGGACGTTACTGTTGTCGTTGATGAAACAACAACACGTCACTTCCCTGAATCATTTGTACCAAGTGACTCGTAAAGTCGCTTGGATTTAACACCACGCTACGGAAAAAAAGGTATGATTTAATGCATGCCTTTTTTTCATCAAAAAAACACCGTCCCATAAATTTGATATCTTCTACATCTGGTTGCTGAATATGTCACATTAAAATGAATTGTGCGCAATGATATTGCTAGCAATTATAAATAATAGTAAGGTATCAGCAGAAAAAGGAGCACATTATGTCATCTTCAATTTACGGGTTTTCAGTAACAAATATTCAAGGGCAAGAAACCTCTCTCGAGGACTACAAAGGAAAAGTGGTTTTAATTGTTAATACTGCTAGTGAATGTGGCTTTACTCCGCAGTACAAGGAGCTTGAAGAGCTTTATAAGAAGTACCAATCACAAGGCTTAGCGATCCTCGGATTCCCTTGTAACCAGTTTGGTGCTCAAGAAAAAGGTAATAGCGCAGAGATAAGTTCATTTTGCGAACTTAACTTTGGCGTCACCTTCCCTCTATTTGAAAAAATAGAGGTCAATGGGGAAAATACAGCCCCTTTATATCGTCACTTAAAAGCTGAAGCAAAAGGCCTATTTGGCTCTGAGCGGATAAAGTGGAATTTCACAAAGTTCTTGGTTAACAAGCAAGGTAAAGTTGAAAAGCGCTTTGCTTCAACAACCAAACCAATGGCTATTGAAAATGATATTTTAAAGTTACTGTAAATAAAAACATTGAATAAACAGTGCCTTAATTATTGAGTAAAAAAAATTGAAATTTATTTGTCTATTTTTTGAACTTTCACAAAACAACACCCTCTAACTTCTTGAGCATTGAATTTGTTTTCATGTTCATCATTCTCCCAGGGACTTCTAGCGCAGTCCCCTTGATCTCTAAGTAGGTCAATCAGGCAACCCATTGGGTTGCCCTTTTTTTATCCTAAATTATCAAAAACAGTCAAATTCAACGACAAAAAACAAAAAGTAAGCAAAAAGACTCTAAGCTGTGGGAACTAATTTGAAATAAGCGACTCTCACTATATGAACCGATTCTCGTTAAGTGAATTTCATCAGTTGGCTTAGCTTTTAGTTTCATTGTTCATCATCATTCCCTTGGGCACTCCTGTTGAGGTTTGCCATTGGAGTTAACAGTTTCGCTAGCGCATTGACTTGTTTAACTCCTGAGAAACATATTGTATGGCAACCCATTTGGGTTGCCATTTTTTTTGCCTGTTTTTACTTGAGACTTTTTTACTTGAGACTTAATCGCGGTTCTTATCCAGGTTTACAAGGTTCAAACAATAGAATTTAAGACAAAAGAAGCATATAGACTTTATGTACAGTTTAAGCCAAGAGAAAGAAGTGAAATAAAATGCAATAAAATCCCTTCATTTGGGAACTAATTTGAAATAAGCGACTCTCACTATATGAACCGATTCTCGTTAAGTGAATTTCATCAGTTGGCTTAGCTTTTAGTTTCATTGTTCATCATCATTCCCTTGGGCACTCCTGTTGAGGTTTGCCATTGGAGTTAACAGTTTCGCTAGCGCATTGACTTGTTTAACTCCTGAGAAACATATTGTATGGCAACCCATTTGGGTTGCCATTTTTTTTGCCTGTTTTTACTTGAGACTTTTTTACTTGAGACTTAATCGCGGTTCTTATCCAGGTTTACAAGGTTCAAACAATAGAATTTAAGACAAAAGAAGCATATAGACTTTATGTACAGTTTAAGCCAAGAGAAAGAAGTGAAATAAAATGCAATAAAATCCCTTCATTTGGGAACTAATTTGAAATAAGCGACTCTCACTATATGAACCGATTCTCGTTAAGTGAATTTCATCAGTTGGCTTAGCTTTTAGTTTCATTGTTCATCATCATTCCCTTGGGCACTCCTGTTGAGGTTTGCCATTGGAGTTAACAGTTTCGCTAGCGCATTGACTTGTTTAACTCCTGAGAAACATATTGTATGGCAACCCATTTGGGTTGCCATTTTTTTTCCCATTAACGAACATCTTCAAGCTGAATATCTAGCATCACAGCTATTGACGGATGATAACCATCACGTGCCAGCGCGTAGATATTTTTAATCTCAGCTGTAAATCCCGCTTTGAGTAATTCAGCATAGAGAGGCCTGACAAGTTTACCCCGACCTATTTTAACGAGGTAGTCACTTACCGCTGGCAATACCGCAGTATAGCCGTTACGAATAGCGACCTTATACCAATCACATGCGATCTCTGCGTTAGTCGAAACTGTCAATGAAAAGACGTTATCAAGATCGCTCAGTTGCGTGTGTGTAATCACCAACGGTAGGTTAGCCAAAAAGTACTGCCAATGGTGTACTAACCAGCCAAGGGTATTTAACTCTGTCGCAAGACAACCCGATGTGAATGCAGCGAGTGCAACGTTCACTTTATCTAGGCTATTTGAAGTGGGTGCGGTAAACCATTCCGGCATACCTTCGCCGTAGATCCAACCCAATAAGTCAGCTTCAGTTATTGAATCTGCATGCTCAACTAATAAGGTCTTTTTAGCATACTCAACGAAGGTTTCCGTTGTTATCGCTTCAAAAGCAAACGCTTGCACATAATCATAAAGAAATGTATCAAAAGACTCACGCCCAAGCCTTTTTTCTAAGTCGTGTACGAACATTGATGCTTTGTCATAAGTGAAGCGATTAAAAGCTTCGTTTGGATCTTGAGTTTGCATATTGGCAGGCAAGGTTTGTGCCTGCAGTGCAGTAGACTCAATGGCTTCTTTTAGTCGGCCGTATTCAAGCACAACTTCAAGTTCAGCTAACTCTTTACCAAAGACTTTTTCGACGATACGGTTAGTGAAGTATGTGGTGAAGCCCTCGTTTAGCCATAAGTCACGCCAAGTCGCATTACTGACCAAGTTACCGGTCCAAGAGTGCGCTAACTCATGAGCAACAGTAGACACTAGGCTTTTATCACCAGCAATTAACGTTGGCGTCATAAAAGCGAGTCGCGGGTTCTCCATTCCACCAAATGGGAAACTGGGTGGCAAAACGAGCATGTCATAACGGCCCCAAGGATAGGGGCCAAGCAAGGACTCAGCCACTTCAACCATGCTCTCGGTGTCTTCAAATTCAGCGATTGCCGATTCGACAACCTCAGGCTCGGCATAAACTCCGGTACGTGCTCCTAATCGACCAAAAGCCAGATCACCAACGGCGATGGCAAGCAGGTGAGTCGGCATCGCTTTTTCCATGGTGAAGCTAAAGCGACCATCAAGCGCAACATTGGCATCATTCATGGCACTCATTACCGCTCGCATGCCTTTAGGTGCGTTGATCACCGCATCAAAGGTAATTCTAGCCTTTGGTGTATCTTGCAGTGGGATCCAGCTACGAGCATTAATGGGTTGAGATTGACTAAAAAGAAACGGCAGTTGCTTGCCACTTGTTTGAGCGGGCGTTAACCACTGCAAGCCTTGCGCTGCTGGCGATGTAGCGTAATGTATTTTGACACTGCTGACAGACGGATCTAATTTTACGCATAAGCGTTGACCTAAGATCTCGTCTTCTTTGTCGATGGCGTATTCTAGCTGTTGATCTGCCCCGGTGGTCACATTAAAGATGGTGATATCACGCAGGTCGAGCATCAATTCACGAGTGTCGTTATCTAAAAATGTAAGCTTGAGTTCCACCAGCCCAGTCAATTGTTTAGATGCAAAATCCACATCTAACATCAATGATAAGTGCTTAACACAAACTTGCTCTGTATTGGCGAATGAATGGTAGTCACGGCTATTATCCCAGGGCTCTAACACGGCATATCCTTTTTAGTCACTGAATCTTTGAGGGTATTTTAGCCATAATTCATCCATGTAGATGAGATTGACTTGAATAAGTTTAAATGGAACACTTGCGGATATTGTATGCAAATATAAAAATGAGAGAAACCCTCCATGAAAAATAAACACCTTACACTCGCTTTATTGCTCAGTCCTCTACTTATAACACCGCAGCTTGCTGCTGCCGAGTCGGCCAAGGACCTTAATACTGTACTCAGTCAAAATTATGCCTGTAGTGACACTATCATAATTCGTTCTCAAGCATTAACGTCACAACAAATTGAGTCTGCATGCTTATTACTGCAAACACAGGAAGCTAAGTTTCACCTTTTGTTCGGCACATTGAATAAGCCTGTAGCCAACGACAACAACCACAGTATGCGGGCTAATGTTTACCATTCCAGAGAAGATTATATAGCCAATGTGACCGCTCACTTTGATGTTCCTAGTGATAACGGCGGCATGTACCTAGAGGGCTTTCCTTGGGTAGATGGCAATCAAGCAGAGTTTGTTGCCTATGAGAAAAAAGGCCAAGTTTGGAACCTCGCCCATGAGTATGTGCATTATCTCGATGGTCGCTTTAACCTTTACGGCGATTTTTGTGCATCACTGCATGACTCACATAGTGCGCCAGAATATTGCCCGAAACCCGCTCCTTTGTATCCTCATACTGTTTGGTGGAGCGAAGGAGTTGCCGAATACATATCTCTTGGCGATGACAACCCAAAGGCCATCAAGGTCATAGGCGATAAAAACTTAGTCTTAAGTGATTTATTTAATACCAGTTATGAGCGTAATGGCGGTGGCGATAGAGTGTACCGTTGGGGCTATCTCGCGGTGCGCTTTATGCTTGAAAACCATAAAGACAAGATTGATGAGATGCTGACTTTTACACGTAAAGGTGATTACCCGAGATACCAAGCATTAGTGAGCCAATGGGGAACCAGTATGGATGATGAGTTTCAAGTGTGGTTAACAGACCTAACAGAAAAAAATTAGTTACGATTACCGTTTATATCACCATCAAAAAAGGCCTCTTAATGAGGCCTTTTTAGGTCTATCTTGCTAGATTAGAGTTTAAAGACGGATACCGGCTTTCTCTAAATCTTTAGCAATAACGCTGCGTGGAAGTGCAACATAACCGTCTTTCTCTACGATTTGCTGTCCTTGCAGTGACAGTACATAGCGGATGAACTCACGATCCATTGGCGCAAGTGCCTTGTTAGGATGCTTGTTCACATAAACATATAAGTAACGTGATAGTGGGTACTTACCGCTTGCCGCATTTTCAGGTGAAGCAGCGATGTAATTGGTGCCTTTCTTAGAAATCGCAACCGCTTTTACGCCTGCTGTTTTATAACCAATTCCAGAGTAGCCAATCGCATTGAGTGATTGAGATACCGACTGCACTACTGAAGCTGAACCGGGTTGCTCATTAACGTTAGCTTTGAAGTCGCCTTTACAAAGCGCTTTCTTTTTGAAGTAACCGTAAGTACCAGATACTGAGTTACGACCATATAATTGTACGTCACGTGTAGACCAGCTACCCGTTAGGCCAACATCACCCCAACGCTTAACATCATCACCGCCACACTTTTTAGTAGAAGAGAAGATACCGTCGATCTGCTCCATGCTCATGCCTTTGATTGGGTTATCTTTATGCACAAACACTGCTAACGCATCGATTGCAACACGAATCGCTGTTGGCTGGTAGCCGTAGTGCTTTTCGAATGCTTCAACTTCATTTGGCTTCATCTTACGGCTCATCGGGCCGAACTGAGAAGTACCTTCAGTCAATGCTGGCGGCGCAGTAGAAGAACCCGCTGCTTGAATTTGAATATTCACGTTAGGGTACAGTTGTTTAAAATCCTCAGCCCATAGCGTCATCATGTTAGCCAAAGTATCTGAACCAACAGACGATAAGTTACCAGACACACCACTTGTTTTTTCATAAGTTGGTAAAGACTGGTCGATTGCAGCCATTGATGCTGCAGAAAATACAGTCGCTGCAGTTAAGCTTACTGCGCCAACAAGTTGTTTCAATTTCATTCTTTGCTCCAGTGTTTAAATATCATGGTTTCTTAAAACGCTGTCAGTATTAACTTCTATGATGACAAGTCTATTACTGTAACGTGACACTTGGATGACAACGCGGGTATTTTTGACAAGTTAATAGCGGTAATATAAAAAAACAGGCTAAGCGCCTGTTTTTATGTCATCTAATTTTAGCTTATCGCCCTCAGTCGGCTGAAGTGAGAGCCTCAGGCACCGTAAACTCAATCAGGTTAGGCGGAATAACAAAACTAAATGTACTGCCCTTACCTAACTGGCTTGATACCATAAGCTCGCTCTGGTGATGATTCAGCGCATGCTTAGTAATCGCAAGGCCTAAACCTGTACCACCACTTTGTCTTGAGCGCGCACTATCAACCCGATAGAAGCGTTCCGTTAAGCGGCTAATATGTTGCGCTGCGATACCTTCACCACTGTCACGCACACTAAATTGTCCGCCAGTGGCAATCTTCCGCCAGCTAATATCGATAGTCCCACCAGGTTCTGTATATCGAATCGCATTGGAGATAAGGTTTGTGCAAGCACTTCGTAGCTGTACCTCATTACCATACATATCAAGCCCTGGCTCACAATAAAGACTTACCTGATACTGATCTTGTGCTAACGCGAGTGCCTCGTCATGCAGTATGTCCATCATCGATGACATGTTCACTTTAACTTCGAGGTTTACATCCCCGGCATCCTCAATTCTTGATAACGCGAGTAACTGCTCAACCATAGAACGCATACGCGTGGTTTGCTGTTGCATCTGCTCCATCGCTTTAATATTGGGAGAGTCAGGCTCCGCCATGGACTGCATCATTTCCAAATAGCCCTGCAGCACAGTTAAAGGCGTCTTTAGCTCGTGTGATACATTAGCGACAAACTCTTTACGCATCCCCTCCAGTTGACGCACCCGAGTAATATCTCGTGCAATCAGTAGTAATTGGCCAGAGCCATAGCCCATGATCCGAATCTCTAATAAGCGCCCTTCAGACAGGGGGGCCGCTAATTCTAAAGGCTCTTGGTATTCAGCATCTTTTAAGTAATTAGAAAAATCAGGATGACGGATAAGGTTATCAATTCGCTGGCCATTATCTTGCGGCCAGACAAAACCTAATAACAGCTGCGCGAGTTTATTACACCAGAGTATATTGTGCTCAGCATCGAGCACGACGGCAGCATCAGGAAGTGCTTCAGCGCCCTGCCTGAAGCGGCCGAGTAGAAATGCGAGTTGAGATACGCGTTTACGGTTTTTGCCCTGTAAGCGGTAGATACCGTTAAATACCCCTTCCCAACTACCGCTGCCGTTCGGCGGTGTTAAGCGGCGGTCATGCCACAGCCAATAGTTAAGCCGTGAAAGCTGACGGTAATTCCAAAACAGTAAACAGATACAACCGAGTAAAAGTATCCAAAAGACTTCATTAACCAGCAAACCAACCACTAAACAAAGCAGTAGATAGATCACCAATCGAGAAATTAGACGATACCCAGAATATGAATCAAACATAGACCGACCATATGGGAGAGCTGAGCATAAGATAACGGAAAAGCTATCTTATGCCTATGAGATATTGAACTAAAGTCTCGTTGAGAAACGGTAGCCAGCGCCACGAACAGTTTGAATAAGGCGATCATGCCCTGATTCAGTCACCGCTTTGCGTAAACGCCTAATATGCACATCAACCGTTCTATCTTCAACATATACGTTGGTGCCCCAAACATTATCAAGCAGCTGTTCACGGCTGTAAACACGCTCTGGGTGGGTCATAAAGAAATGTAATAAACGAAACTCTGTCGGGCCCATGTCTAATACTTGTTCACCAACGGTGACACGATGACTTACAGGGTCCAATTGTAATCCTTGCACATCGATGGGGTCTTCAAGACATGTTGGTGCGGCACGGCGTAATACCGCCTTAATACGCGCAACCAGCTCTTTAGGAGAAAAAGGTTTCGTAATAAAGTCATCGGCGCCCACTTCAAGGCCCCTCACTTTATCTTCCTCTTCACCACGAGCCGTCAGCATGATAATTGGAATATGACGGGTAAATTCATCTTGACGTAATCGCTTAGCTAATTGAATACCACTGCCACCTGGGAACATCCAATCAAGTAAAACAAGATCGGGATAGGGCTCTGTTAACATATCCAGTGCTGAGTCGTAATCTTCAGCCGACGTTGTGGTAAAGCCATGTTGCTCTAACACGAAAGTTAGCATCTCGCGAATCGCTAACTCATCTTCAACTATCAGTATCCTTGCTGTCATAATCGATCTTCTGTCAGTGAATTTCTATGGGCCTATTATTGGTCAGTTTTATTACATTAATATTAAATGACATGACATTTTGCCATAATAAAGTAAATTATTGTCATAAAGCTAAACGATTTAGTTAACTTTAAGACGTAAAAAGGAGGCCGAAGCCTCCTTTTTAAAAAACCTAAGCGTGACTTAGAACTTATGTTCTAGACCAACACCAAAGTATTTGTCATCATTTTCAACTTTTTCATATGAACGATTAGTGTAAAAAGCGAATAGTTTTGTCGGTTTACCTAGTTTGTAATCACCGCCTAAAGACCATGAATCACCTTTATCTTCCATATCTTGGTACTGTGCTTTTAATACCACTGCATCGATAGTATACGCTGCACTAAAGAGGTAACCGGTTTTGCTTTCGCCGCCGACTGTTGGTGTACCGTCTTTCTCATAAGTCTCTTCTTGCTGCTGATACATACCGCCTAACTTAAAGCCAGCGATTTTACCTTGCACTGTGGCGCGAACAACTTCGTAACCTTTTACATCTGAATCATAAGCTACAGAGGCGTAAACCGGTGATTTTTTAAGTTTTGCATCACCGTACATCGCTGCAACACTGAAGCCATCTTGAGCATACTGTGAACTAGCACCTTCAGCAGCGTAAGTCACACCCATTTTAAAGCCACTGAAAGAAGGCGTTAGGTAAGTTGCTGTTTGTTCAATACGGTTTTCACCTTTGAACAAGTTTTTCAAATCACCTGAAAGGTCATTGAACTGGTCAACTTTACCTTGAGATACTTTAAGCATGGTGTCGTTACGACCAACAGAGAAAGCACCAAAGCTGCCTTTAAGACCAACAAATTGGTTACGTGCTTTGAAGTTTTCCTTAACGTCATCGCCTGTATCTACTTCATATTCTACGGTGTAGAAAGCTTCAAGGTCACTGCTGAGTTCAAAAGCACCTTTAACACCAAAACGAGAAGCATTAGATTGAATCGTAGTCGTGGCTTCATCATTTACATCATTAGACTGTGCTGTCACATTTAGCTTACCGTAAACTGTTAGTGGTTCTGCAGCGTGGGCAGAAGCAAGAGTTGCAGTAGCAAGAGCAGAAGCCAGTAGAGTTTTACAAAAAACGTTCATCATTTAATCCTTTCGACGTTTATGCGTCTTGGTTATTGGTTTGGACGAGCGTCATAATGAAGATAGTTTGTTGCATTTTTATTTCAGCAAACGCTAAATCGAATTGAAATTGTTTGATAAATGTTAACTCGACAAGGGCAAGCCCCTAGAATTGGGGCTTTCAGGAGCAAAATGAGAAATATGACAGTTTGGTTAAATGTGACAAAGCTGTCGAATAAGAACATGCCTAGGCGGTTTACCAGAACCTGACAATGCCTTACACTGCGGCTTTAATTTTGACTGAGCATTAATCTATGTGGTTTAAAAATCTAACTGTATACCGCTTTAACAAGCCTTTCTCTGTTGACACTGAATCAATGGAAAAATCACTGGAAGACTTCACCTTCTCTCCATGCTCAAGCCAAGATGTCAGTAAGTTTGGGTTTTCTAATGCCCTCGGCAAGCATGGCGATTCTTTGGTCCATACCGCTGCAGACAGACACCTTATCTGCGCGACTAAAGAGGAGAAGCTTCTACCTGCTCAAGTAATTAAAGAAGCCTTAGAAGATAAAGTGGCTCTGCTTGAATCTGAAGATGGTCGCAAGCTTGCCAAAAAAGAGAAAGATGCGCTAAAAGATGAGATCATCATGACTCTTTTACCAAGAGCCTTTTCTCGTCGTAGCCAAATTCGCGCGCTTATATTGCCTGAAATCCAGATGGTTTTGGTCGACAGTTCAAGCGCAGCTAAATCAGAAGAGCTTATGGCTTTGCTTCGTAAGGCCATTGGCACTTTACCTATCATTCCAATTAGCTTTAAAACGCCAATTGAAACACAGTTAACAGAGTGGTTAAAAGAAGGTAAAACACCTGCCGCTTTTGAAATGCAAGATGAAGCCGAGCTAAAGAGTGATTCTGACGAGGGCGGTATTGTTCGCTTTAAGCAGCAAGATTTAACTGAAAATGAAGTATTAGCGCATATCGAAGTCGGTAAGCAAGTACATAAGCTAGCACTGCATTTTGGTCAATCCATCGCCTTTCTTCTTCAATCAGATGCTGCGATTAAGCGTCTTAAATTCTCTGAAGAGTTTAGAGCAGGCAATGATGATGTTGGTGATGAAGATCCGATGGCGCGTCTTGATGCCGATTTTGCCTTAATGAGTAGCGAGTTAATCGCCTTAGTTAATTCTGTAGTCGATTCCCTCGGTGGACTCGAAGACAGTATTTAAGTTAACGACTGATATTGCAGTAACAAAAAGGCGCCTAAGGCGCCTTTTTACTTTTTAAATATAGCAGCTATTACTCAGCAGCCTTTAATTTACCCTCTTTATCGAACGGCCAATCAATGCCTAACCAAGCTTTGAAAAATGCTTTTTGAGAACGGCTCGGTTTTTCAACACTACTTATCGCCAATTTACCGCTCTGTTGTTCACCTAGCGCAAGCTCTATCTCTTTAAGTCTGTCATTACTAAACAGAGTAACCTTTATCTTGCCATCCGCTTTAAAGTCCTTAATACGTGACTCAAACCCAGCAGCTGTGACTTTTAAGCCATTAATAGCCACAATTTCATCGCCGAGCACAATACCAGCGTTCCATGCGGGTCCATTACGCAGTACGCGTGAAAGCACTAAGCTATTAGATTCAAGTGTGACACCTACAAAAGGTTCAGACTTAGCATCGTCTCCATAACCCACCGTTAAACCAGCTTGGTCTAACATAGTGTCGAAATCTAAACTAATAGGTGAGTTAACATGCTCCTGCCACCACTTTTCGTAGCTCGTTCCCGAGACATTTTTCAAAATGGCTTTTACATCAGCAACGTTGTAGCCCGCCGGAATGCGGTGCGACTGATAGAGCTCACGATGCACGTCGCGATATGAACGCTCCAACTTGGTTTCATCGAGTAAAGAGAAATCCAGTGCCAGCGAGGTTAAATAACCTTCAGAGTATATGTTAGTACTATGGTTTACGGCATAATCTCCGCCGGTACTTGCCCATTGATTGGCACTCGCACTTGCAACAGACTGCACTTCTCTACCCGGAGTTTTCTCGCTTTGTGCAACACGCTTCGCCAAATCTTCGAAGAACTCCTTCGCGGTCATCACGCCAGCACGGAGCAACAATTGGCTTTGAAAGTAACTTGTTGAGCCCTCTGCCATCCAAAGCAGCTGAGTGATCCCCTCTTCCTGATAGTCATAGGGAACTAACCCTTCAGGACGGTATGCTTTTACATTCCAAGTATGAATAAACTCGTGCGAAGCCGTCTTTATAAAACCAAGGTAGTCCTTACGATCACGATAACTAAAGCGTGGACGTTGAATAATGGTCGAGTTCAAATGCTCAGTTGCACCACGAGCGCCACTAGTGGCATGCACCATATAGACGTAACGTTCGAAGGGATAATCATCCCAAATGACCTCCGCTTGGCCACTTAGTTTAGTTAAATCATCAACCATCTTGTCGATATCGTAATTACCTTCACCCCAAATGACTAACTCATATTGCTTGCCATCTGCCTTAAATTCTCGGTATTCACTGATCCCGGTTTCGATAGGAGAGTCGACTAATATGTCGTAATTAGCCGCCGTAAAGCTGTGGTTCGTTGGTCCACTATTCATACCAGAATAACTATTCCAAGCAGAAGGAACTGCTAGGCTGACATGGATAGGCTCATCCCTAAACTGCGGGCTATAAACAAAAGTGCCACTGGCATCGAGGAAAGCATGAGAAGCATCAATATGATTGACCCGTTGCCCAAGCTTATTGGCGTAGAGCTGATATGAAACCGTGACGGCTGTTGGTTTATCAAGTGCAACGGTCCACTCACCACTTGCCGTTCTGCTCCAAGGCAGTGTATCGCCGGCGGCGTCTTTTGCAGTGAAAAATCGCACCGAATCTGCAAGTGGCAGTACTTCATACTTACCGGTACGCCAAACGGGTAAATTAACGACTAAGGCTGATGACTTTGTTGCAGGAAAAACCACCTCCACTTTGGCTAAGTGGTGCTGTGGATTTGATAAATCTATTGAGTAATCAACGTCTGCAATGGCTACTGGAGAAATTAATGCGCTAAAAGTTAAGATTAGGGGAACTACTGGTTTCACTCTCGCTTCCTTCTGTTATTATTGTTTTCATTAAGTCGAAAAGTATAACATTTGACTTGATTACACCAATTAAAATAACAAAAAGATATAGCTCTTGAACTTAAGCTTAGAGCAAGGAATGACCTACCCATGCGCAGTGTGTTGACCCTTTTATTGATTATATTGTTCAGTTGTATAAGCAACTGCGCTCATGCGATAGCCAGAAATGACGTTGATACAGAGCATAAGTTTAGAGAATCTCCCAATAGTTTACGCCAATCAATCAATAATAATTTACCCACACTCCCAGATTTCACCAACAAAGAAGCGCTTAATCGTTATGCGATGAAAAATGGACTCTCGCTTGCCGATCTTAAATTTGAGCTGCAACTATTAGCAAGACTATCGTTAGATTTATCAACCAAAAATGACGACCGTTACACTGTAGCTAGAAAATTAATCGACCAATTAGAACTTGTTGCAGACAATGACTTTGATAAAAGTTATATCCTCATGCTTAACGGCCGCTATATAGGAAAAACTAAACAAGATTTCAAATCAGCTATCGCTTTTTATCAACAAGCAATCACAGTACTTTCCGCTAACCAGAGTGTGAAAGTACAAGTATTACGGTTTACCCTGCATGAAAACATTGGTGTTATGCACATGATGTTACGAGAAGACGAATCTGCACTAGCCCACCTCAAAAGCGCTCAAGCAGTTGCACTTGAGATTGCAGACCCCTACATGATCGCTCATGCAGAATCAGTGCTGGGGAAGTATTACTATAAAAAAGGTCAGTATGGAAAATCACTTTCGCATTACTCTGAAGCGATAAAACATACCAAGGCAGATGAAAACCCAACTCAAGATGCGCATATTCAAATGCAATTAGCCCGAGTCTATCGTTCACTCAAATCTTGGGATGATGCCTTACGCTACGCCACTGCAGCCTCGGCAATATACCAACGCCTCGGTAAAGAGGTTTATGTCGCCGCCAGCATGACGGTGATAGCAATGACCTATGGTGAACAAGAGCAATGGTATAAAGCGATTGATTACTACTTAAATGCCCAACAAATTGATGCCAGACTCGGCAATTACATCGGCCAAGCGCTTACGTTACATAATCTAGGTGAAGCCTATTTTAAAATTGGAGATACCAAAACATCCATTTCTAATCTACTACGTGCAAGCGCCATTTTTAGCTCTCGTAATAGCGATCACTATTTAGTTTATAATCATCTTTTACTTGCCGAAGTGTTTAACAGTATCTCCGATTGGGAGCCTGGATTAAAGTACGCCGAATCCGCGACTCGTATAGCAGAAAAAATGAAGCTTGACGATGAGCTTATAGAAGCACTTACCTTAACTTCAGCCGCGCAACAGCACCTTGGGTTGTTTGAACAGGCATATCACAATATTAACAAGATCCTTAATTTGCGATCCAAAGACGGCAATGAGGTCAACGATGACCAGCAAGCTAAGCTATTATTTCAATTACAAAAAGCAAAGCTTAACATTAACCAAAAAGATAACGATTTACAGAGACAAGAGGGCTTGCTATCAACTAATCGTTTAATGTTGATTTTCTGTTTATTGGCACTCGCGTTAACCTCAATTATGTCTATTTATCTGTGGCGAATTAAGAACAGCTTAACAGCGAAATGCACTAAATTAACACAGAACAGCAGCTTGGACCCATTCACTAAAACAAGCAATTACTCTGCTTTCATTCAAGATTTCACTGATTACAGCAATACATTTAAAACGCTCGCCTTAATATCATTAACAGAACAGTTAAATTCAGATCTAGCCCAAGGTTATTCATGTAATGCAAAAATGAATAAACAGCAGATAGACTCACTGTCAGGGGCTTTAAATTGCCAAGTCTATATTGTTCGACCAGGGCTTTTTCTCTTGAGCTTTGACATAAAAGTGGCCCCCGACACACTACTGAGCAACATAAAAAACGCCTTAAATGATAACTATGGTGACACTTGTTTGCACATGGGGCTGCTAAACCTGCCTTTGCTCGCCGATCCAGCACTCAAAATTTCAGCTGAGCAGCACTTCGGTACGTTACAGATGATGCTATCGGCAGCGATCACCTTAGGTAACCAACAAAATTACTATGTCACCCTAAAGCCGCTCAATTTTGCATCTTCAGGTATCTTTGAACCGCCGCTATATCTCAATATTGAAAAAAGCATTATCCGTGGCATCATCAAAATAGAGACCAACGGCATCAAGGGTGATATTGTTTGGCCAAGGTGGAAGAGCCATCAAAATGTCGATTTGGCCGCCGAGTTGAGTTAACGACACAAATGAAGCCCATGCTCGAGTGATGGTTATTCCGCTTTAGACTAACTACTGTTAAAATAAGCACTAAAGTCATAATTCGAGTATGTACGGTTGATAAAGGAAGAGCTAAATAAATGAAGGATGCCGTCGCCAGCACCTCACAGCTAAGCGTATTACAGCAAAAGCTCTATTCAGCAAGGCAAGCCCTTGATGATATGAATGAAGACCAAAATAAAAAGCTTCAGCTCCTTCTGCAGTTTATTAGCCAGCTGAGCTTAGCGTGCAAAGGCCAGAACATTGAATTGGACAACAAACTCGCTAAACTTCGGCACAAATTAAGCCGCTTTAGTCAGATTGATAACGCCATAACCGACCTAAACGACGTTGAAGGCGTATTAAAGCAACAATATAACCACGTCATGTTGCAGCTTGAAGAGAGCCGTAGCTCCTTATCTAATATCGTCAGCCAAATTCAACGCATTGAGTCTCTGCCAACAAAACTCAAGAAAGAGATCTCCTATTTCAAAAAAGAGCTCGTAAAACCATTTCATACCTATTGGGATTACATTCCAAAAGTAGAAAAAATCATCCAGTTCTACGATGAGATCCTTAACGAGCAGCTCCGTCTTGGCGAACAATTTGAAGTGTTACCAAGACATCGTCAATCAGCCCACGAGCTGGCATTGATGCTATCGGAAATAGAGTTTAGAAAAGAGCAACGAGAACAAATTTCGTCGATAAAACTGTCATTAACTGAAGATTTTGAACTCGACACCTTATTAAACGCCTATCAAGTTGTACTTAGCCTATTACTCGATAATATCGCGAAAGAAAAAACGGCATCGCAAGAGTTTTTATACATACTCAACGGTGCATTAAGTAATGTTCGCGAGGTGGTAACAGACTCCTACACGCATTCGGTAAAAAGCTTTCAAGTTGCTAAAAAACTGAATGGTGAGATCAATAATCAAGTCGATAATATTGACGAGTCGGTTGCTGAAACTAATGATATCGATCACCTAAAAACACAAGTAACAGAGCAACTATTAGCATTACGAACCGCACTCAGCCGTAAAGAAGCACTAGAGAACAGAGAGCAGATCCAATTACGACAATCTGTTGAAGCGCTGCGCCGCGAGCTAAACGAGCTAAGTAAAGAAACCGAAACCTATAAAAAGCGCTTGTTTGAACAACAAAAGCTGAATCTGCTCGACTCACTCACTCAACTGCCCAACCGTGCAGCACTTGAAGAGCGCATGGACATTGAGTATCGTAATTACAAACGCACTCAACAACCACTATGGGTCGCCGTTGCCGATATCGATCATTTCAAAACAATCAACGATAGTTTTGGCCACAGCACGGGTGATAAAACACTGCAAGTGATTGCTATGGCGCTAAAAAGTTCTTTAAGAGATACTGAATTTGTTGCCCGTTACGGCGGTGAAGAGTTCGTATTTTTACTCCCAGACATTGGTGAGAATGACATTAAGCCTTTACTTGACCGAGTAAGAGAAAAAGTAAAAAGTATTCCTTTTAAGTTTAAAAATCAGAGAATTACAGTTACAGTATCTATAGGCGCTGCACAAATTATTGAAAATGAGCTCATCAGTGAAACCTTTGAACGAGCTGACGCCGCGCTGTATAAAGCTAAACATGAAAGCAGAGATAGAGTCATTATTGATTCATAAACTGTCCTCGGCGAGAGGTATTTTTACCGCCACTTTTCTTTAAAGGACAGTTAATCTATCACTGCTAAGGAGCTGCTATGATAGTGAAAATTAGTCCCCGAGGAAGCTTAGATCAGCTTTCACAACTCGAAGTTGACAGACTCAAACAGAACGCAAAAAGTGAGCTTTATCAGCTCTACCGCAGTTGCTCGCTTGCAGTATTAGCCTCTGGCTTGCAAAGCGATAATGCGGAAAGTCTTTTCAATCAGTTCAGTGATTTTAATATTAATGTCTTAAGGCGAGAGCGCGGCATTAAGATTGAATTGACCAATCCGCCACAAGAAGCCTTTGTCGATGGCGAAATCATCTCTGGTATACAAGAGCACCTATTTTCAGTGCTACGCGACATCGTCTATATCTATGATAAATACGACAACCTAAAACACATCAATTTAACCAACGCGAGTCACATCACTAACGTGGTTTTTGACATTTTACGTAATGCTCGCACAATGCCGATGCTCGACCCCAATATTGTTGTCTGCTGGGGAGGACATAGCATCAATCCGATTGAATACCAATATACCCGTGAAGTGGGCTATGAGCTTGGATTACGTAAGTTAGATATTTGTACCGGTTGTGGCCCTGGTGCAATGGAGGGCCCGATGAAAGGCGCTGCCATTGGCCATGCAAAGCAAAGAGTAAACCACGCTCGATATATAGGTCTTACAGAGCCGAGTATTATTGCTGCTGAACCCCCAAATCAAATCGTCAACGAGTTGGTGATTCTGCCTGACATTGAAAAACGACTCGAAGCATTTGTTAGGCTGGGGCACGGGATCATTATTTTTCCTGGCGGAGCGGGTACCGCAGAAGAGCTGCTCTATTTACTGGGTATTTTGCTCAATAAACATAATCAAGAGATCCCCTTCCCACTCGTGTTAACCGGGCCAAAAGAGAGTGAAGAGTATTTCTTACGCATTGATGAATTTATTGCTGCAACGCTAGGACCGGAAGCACAAAGTAAGTATCAAATTGTGATTGATGATCCATCAAAGGTTGCTCGTATTCAAAAAGAAGCGATGGAGAAGATTAAGACCTTCCGTAAGGACAACGGCGACTCCTATCAATATCAGTGGTCTTTGAAAATCGAACCTGAATTTCAACTACCTTTTGAACCAACTCATGAAATGATGAGTAATTTAGATTTACACGACCAATCGAACAAAGCAGAACTGGCGGCAAACTTGAGAAAGGCTTTTTCAGGTATTGTTGCCGGTAATGTCAAAATGGAAACGATCAAGATAATTGACCAGCGCGGCCCCTTTGAAATTAAGGGGGATCCAAAACTCATGGCGTTAATGGATAATCTACTTAACGCTTTTGTTTCACAACAACGAATGAAGTTACCGGGAAGTGCTTATATTCCCTGTTATAAAATAATGAAATGAATAAATTTTTAATTTTAGATGGCATGAACTTAGTGCGGCGGATCCACGCCGCTCAACCCAACGAATCAGATATCAACGGCCTAAAAGAGCGCGTTAATGGCGCTTGTAAAAAGCTAATAAAGTATCACCAACCATCTCACGTAGCGATAGTATGGGACGGTAATGCATTATCATGGCGCAAATCACTATACGAAGGCTATAAAAAGGGCCGTAAGCCAATGCCTGAAGCATTGTCCAACGGTCTTGCCGATATTAAAGCGTTTCTTGCGGAACATAACATTGCCTCACTTAATGCCGAGTCGGAGGCCGATGATGTTATTGCCACCTTGGCGACTAAGCTCGTCAGCATTGGCGGCGAAGCCATTATAGTGTCAACCGATAAAGGATTTTGCCAATTAAATCATCCTAATATCAAGCAGTGGGATCACTTCAATCAAACATATATGACGGTTGAAGCCATGGAACAAAAGCTAGGTGTTGAACACAAGCAATTTATTGATTATTTGGCGCTCGCCGGTGACAGTGGCAATAAAATTCCTGGAGTGCCAGGTATTGGTCCTAAGTCCGCCGTTGAATTGCTAAAGATATTTCGCTCACTGGCTAATATATATAGCTCAATCGAACAGGTTGGCACTAAACAAGCTAAAAAGCTTGAAGATGGCAGAGAAATGGCCCGACTAAGCTATAAACTAGTGCAACTTCAATTAGATATGCCTTTAAATGCAAACCTAAAGCAATTTAGGCTACCGAAAACTAATTAACTAAAACTTACAACTGTTAACAAAAAGTTACCTTATTAGCATTTACGCCCATTACTTTGCATAGTATCGTATTACGTTATTGGAATTGCCTATCAAGGAACCCGAGTACAGATGAAATCCAAAGTCCCCGTAATCATTGGATCTATTTTTGTTGCCTACATTGCCTTTGTTGCGGTCATTATGGTGTCTTATGACCCAACTCCAGATGAAATGGATTGGGAAGATAGGCAGGCTTACAATAGAGCTAAAATGACAGAAATCACTATCGGACAAAGCATCGCTGAAGTTAAAAGCATCTTTGGTAAAGCTGACTTTAGTGAAGCTAAAATCTCTAATCAGCAGAATCTACAGATCTTATTTTACCGCACTCAACATAAAGAATCAGACGGTGAAACAACCAAAGAAGAGTGCACTCCTCTGCTGTTTAAACAAGGACAGCTTGTTGCTTGGGGTGAAGAGACTTACCAGCAATATCTGACCAGCCAAATAGATAGCTTATAAGCCCGTTTTAACAGAACACTACTGAAAGAATAACATCGGCAAGTTCCTCTCGGAACTTGCCGATGTTGTAATAAGTACTTAAAAGCGAGGTTTAAAGGTAAGGTTTAACAATATTAGCCATCATGTGGATATGGTCATCATTATCATTAAGTGCTGCTATATACCTAAACTGCTCCCCTCCCGCGTCCTTAAATATGTGTTTATTCTCTCCCGCGATCTCTTCAAGCGTTTCAAGGCAATCAGCACTAAAAGCCGGACACACTACCGCGATATCTGTAACCCCTTTAGCGGGTAAAGACGCCATAGTGGCATCAGTATATGGCGTTAGCCATTTAGCCTTACCAAATCGCGATTGGAACGTCGTAATGTACTGCTCTTCAGTCAAGCCCAGCTTTTCGACTAACAACTTACTGGTAACCATACAAAAACAGTAGTAAGGATCGCCAAGATGAAGATTACGTTCAGGCATGCCATGGTAAGACAAAACGAGCTTTTGCGGTTGACCGTTAAGCTCAAAGTCCCGAGTTATAGAAGCCGCTAACGCATCAATAAAGTCAGGGTTGTCATGATATGTATTAATAAAGTGCAACGCAGGCAAGTAGCGCCAAGTCGTCAGCTCTTTAGCTATAGCATCAAAAGCAGATGCAGTGGTTGGTGCGGCATACTGTGGGTATAGCGGCAAGACCACCAACTTATCTACGCCGTCTTTATGCATTTGTTGTAATGTTGTCGATACCGAAGGTTGTCCATAACGCATGCAGAACTGCACCGAGACATCTTCGCCTGCTTGCTCAAAATACTGAGACAATTTTTGTGTTTGACGTTTAGTGATATCCATCAATGGTGAACCATCTTTGGTCCAAACCTGTTGGTATAAAGCGGCTGACTTAGCCGGTCTTACACGCAAAATAATTCCATGCAGAATAATCATCCAAACCAATCTTGGGATCTCCACCACTCGAGGATCAGCTAAAAACTCTGCTAAGTAACGCCTTACAGCTGAAGCCGTTGGCTCATCGGGTGTTCCTAGGTTCATTAACAACACACCCGTTTTCCCACGCTTTTTATGACCTACATCCTTAGTTAATCCTGAAAACTTTGCCAAGAGAACTCCTTAAACCTTGATAGTGAATATGTTAATCGACGATATTACTGGCTAATATTTAGCCCTTGGAGCAGCGGTCATACCCGATTGAGTAACTATTACGTTCAAGCCAACTTATAGATCAGTATTTTGCATAAAAAAGCTGCCAATACAAACTATTGCCAGCTTAATCTTAGACAAACGTTAATGAGGTAAAAAACTCAAACCCTATCAGTTAATCTAGGTTGAGTGTTACGCCATCCATTGAGCTTGAGCTGGCAGTATCCGAACTTTGCAACTTAATCATTAAGCGTAAGTCATTCGGTGAATCAGCATGATGCAGTGCATCAGCGTAGCTAATCTCACCATCACTATAGAGTTTTAACAATGCCTGATCGAAAGTCTGCATGCCTTGTTCATTCGACTTGGACATGGTTTCCTTTAATAAGTGCAGCTCATTCTTAGCAATCAAACTGGCCACTCGCGGCGTGTTAATGAGCACTTCAATCGCGGCTCGGCGGCCAGTACCATCACTCTTAGGCACGAGTTGCTGGGCAACGATTCCACGTAAATTAAGCGACAAATCGAACAACAATTGATGATGTTTGCTCTCTGGAACCAAGTGCATAATACGGTCGAGAGCTTGGTTAGCATTGTTGGCGTGCAATGTTGCCATACACAAGTGACCCGTTTCGGCAAAGGACAATGCAAATTCCATTGTTTCTTGACTACGGATCTCGCCAATCAAAATCACATCTGGCGCTTGGCGTAATGAGCTCTTAAGCGCCGCGTCAAAGGATTCAGTATCGATGCCAACTTCACGCTGAGTGATGATACTTTTGCGGTGATCGTGAACAAATTCAACCGGATCTTCAATGGTTAAGATATGCCCGCGAGCATGGGCATTTCGATAACCAACAAGCGCGGCTAGAGACGTTGATTTACCAGTACCCGTTCCACCAACCATAATGACTAAGCCACGCTTACCCATGACCAAATCTTTTAGAATTGGCGGTAACATTAAGTCATCCATGTCAGGAATTTGTGTCTCAATACGACGCATGACACAACCCGGAGCTTCTCTTTGCCAAAAGGCGCTAACACGAAAGCGGCCTAGATCTTTAACGGCGAAAGCGAAGTTACACTCGCGAGATTGATGAAACTCCACTTTTTGCACATCGGTCATTAATGACTCAACAAAATCTAATGCCTGTGCCGGACTAAATTTGTTCTCGCTCAATGAACGTAATTCACCATCAATTTTTGCACTAGGTGGAAAGCCTGCCGTAATAAACAGATCTGACGCTTTACGCTCAGTCATTGCCTTTAAAAAGGGACGCACATCCATAAGTATTTATCCGTTTAAAAATTGGTTTGCTTGTTTGAACTCTTGAGCATGGCATCTTCACGGGTGATTTGACCGCGATTAACCAAATTCTGCAAACACTGATCCAGTGTTTGCATACCATGCGCCATGCCCGTTTGAATCGCTGAGTACATTTGTGCCACTTTATCTTCGCGGATCAAGTTACGAATGGCTGGCGTCCCCATCATAATCTCATGAGCTGCCACACGGCCACCACCGACTTTTTTAATCAAAGTCTGGGAAATAACGGCTTGCAGTGATTCCGATAACATCGTTCTCACCATGCCTTTTTCTCCCTCAGGGAACACATCAACCACACGGTCAATCGTTTTAGCGGCTGAGGTGGTATGCAAAGTACCAAATACAAGGTGACCGGTTTCAGCTGCTGTCATCGCCAGTCTGATCGTTTCAAGATCTCGCATCTCACCCACTAAAATAACATCCGGATCTTCACGTAATGCACTGCGCAACGCCGCATTAAAACTGTGAGTATGACGATGCACCTCACGTTGGTTAATCAAGCATTGCTTGTTTTGATGCACAAATTCTATTGGGTCTTCAATCGTCAATATGTGGTCATGGCGATTTTCATTTACGTAATCAACCATAGCCGCCAGCGTAGTACTCTTACCAGAGCCAGTTGGACCTGTTACCAGTACCAGTCCTCGAGGGAAACTCGCTATTTGTTTGAAGATTTCAGGGGCGCCAAGTTGCTCAAGACTTAAGATATCGCTGGGGATGGTACGAAATACCGCAGCCGAACCACGAGACTGATTAAACGCATTGACACGAAAGCGTGCAAGACCTGGCACTTCAAACGAAAAATCTATCTCAAGGTGCTCTTCATAATCTTTTCGCTGCTTATCATTCATTATATCGTACACAAGACTGTGAACACCTTGATGGTCTAAAGCAGGAAGATTGATCTTCCTAACTTCACCATCGACACGGATCATAGGAGAAACCCCCGCAGAAAGGTGTAGATCTGATGCATTGTGCTTTACACTAAAGGCAAGTAATTCTGTGATTTCCATAGTTTGGGATATCCATTCAACCAAAAATATACAACATGACAACAATAACAGACAGACTAGCGCTCGCCCAGCACAGGATTAATCAGGCGGCACAAAATTCATCACGAAATCCTACAGATGTGCAGCTGTTAGCCGTGAGTAAAACCAAGCCCAATAGCCAAATAATCGAGGCCTATGCTGCAGGCCAAAGACGTTTTGGTGAAAACTACGTGCAGGAAGGGGAAGCGAAGGTCACTAGCCTAAGCACGGATTACCCCGACATAGAGTGGCACTTCATCGGCCCCTTACAATCCAATAAAACAAAAGTGGTCGCGAGTTTATTTGATTGGATGCATACCGTTGAGCGTGAAAAAATTGCGATCCGGTTAAATGAACAGCGTCCGGCAAAGATGTCTGCGTTAAATGTCTGTATTCAGGTCAATATCAGTCAAGAAGCAAATAAGTCAGGCGTTAGCGGAGCTGACGTATTTTCCCTTGCTGAACAGATCAACGCCTTACCCAATTTGAACTTACGCGGATTGATGGCGATACCGTCTGCCAATGTCGACATTATCACCGCAACATCGGAACTCGCAGCATTACAAAAACTATATGCATTATTGTCAGAGCGATACCCGAGTGTAGATACTTTGTCAGTCGGCATGAGTAACGATTTGGAATTAGCGGTAGCCCACGGCTCAACCATCGTAAGAATTGGTAGTGCTATTTTTGGTGCTCGTGATTATCCAAAAACAGATTAAAAGTCGGACACAATAAATGAATATTATTTAATGCATTAAAACTTGGTTTTGACAGGCTTAACCCAAATATTAAGTGATGTAACCTTTAAAAGGTTGCTATAGATAATGTGTCGTCCTAACGAAAATAAAAAGAGAACTCAATGTCACAAAAGAAAGTGTGCTTTATTGGTGCTGGTAATATGGCCCGCAGTATCATTAGTGGTTTAATTAACAGTGGTTATGCCCCTGAGAGCATTACAGCTTCAAATCCAAGTCAACCAAAGCTAGATGCGCTTAACAAGGATTTCGGCATTAAGGTGACTAACGATAATGTTGGCGCCGCTGCGACGGCCGATGTCATCGTATTGGGTGTAAAGCCTCACTTAATGCAGCAGGTTGGCGAGCAATTAAGTGGCCTTGATCTTTCAACTAAATTAATTATTACTATTGCTGCAGGCGTGACAGCCAAGCGTTATAGTGACTTTTTCAAGCAAGAGATCAAATTAATACGTACTATGCCTAATACCCCTACTCAGATAGGTGTAGGCTTAACAGGTTTGTTTGCTGGTGATGATATCTCCGCCGACAACAAAAGCTTGTGCGAGACGCTCATGGCAACCGGTGGCGAGGTTATTTGGGTAGACAAAGAAGATGACTTAAATCAGGTGATAGCATTAGCAGGAAGCTCACCGGCATACTTCTTTCTATTTCTAGAATCTATGGTTGCAAGCGCAGTAAAGGGGGGGATGCCGGAAGCTAGCGCAAGAGAAATGGCGCAACAAGCGGCATTAGGTGCTGCATTGATGGCCAAACAAAATCCTGACTTAAGTTTGGCGCAATTACGAGAGAATGTAACTTCAAAAGGTGGCACTACGGCGCAAGCTGTGGCAACGTTTGAAGAGGGAAATTTAAGAGCGCTAGTCGATAATGCAATGACAAATTGTATTGCGCGGGCTCAAGAGATGGCAAAACAGTATTAATTCCTTTTATTTAACGTGAAAAGTAGAGTAAACAAATGAATGCATTTAGTTTTCTAGTAAGTACAGTATTCGATTTATACCTGATGGTGGTCATTTTACGGCTCTGGTTACAATTCGCTCGTGCCGATTTTTATAACCCCTTTAGCCAGTTTATTGTTAAAGCCACTCACCCCATTGTCGGTCCTCTAAGACGCGTGATCCCATCGTTCGGCAATTTTGATAGCGCGTCATTTGTCCTGGCGATCACGGTCGTTATCTTAAAATTTGTTCTGCTAACCTTGATGGCAGGTGCAGCGCTAGACGTACCTAATATTTTACTTATCTCTTTAGTGTCGGTGTTTAAAGAAGCAGGTGTGTTGCTATTTTGGATGCTTATTTTACGAGCAATATTAAGCTGGGTAAGCCAAGGACAAAATCCAATTGAGATGGTAATGAGTCAGCTTACTGAACCTCTATTGGCCCCTATACGCCGTATGTTGCCCCAAATGGGTGGATTAGACTTGTCATTACTGGTGGTGATGATAGTGCTTAATTTCCTCAATATCTTGCTCGCCCAATATGTACCATACTGGGCCAACGTATAGTGGTAGCAATAACGATGCAGCAGGGAAACCTGCTGCTTCAGCTTTATATCCAACCCAAAGCGAGTCGTGATCAAATTGTAGGACTTCATGGTGAAGAGCTCAAAATAGCGATTACCGCACCACCTGTTGACGGAAAAGCCAACGCGCACCTAACCAAGTTCCTCTCTAAAGCATTCAAAGTGCCTAAGGGTGATATAACGATACTCAAAGGCCTGATGGGCCGACACAAACAAGTTTTAATCCACTCTCCTAGGTTGATACCACCAGCAATACAAAACCTTTTGTAACCGTATACTTATAAGAAGTTTAAGGCGTTTATCGCACTTAAGTTCTATACTAGTAACAAAGCTATCACCTAAGGAAAGCCCATATGTTCCGCTCTCTAACAGCCATTTTATTGCTAAGTTTGTGCCTCATCAGTAGCGCATTTGCTGAGCAAAAACAAAAAGTCGGCAACTACGATATTCATTACGTAGCCCTAAGTAGCACCTTTTTAACACCCAGTATTGCCAAGTCTTACGGTATTAAACGCAGTAGCTATACTGGGATCTTAAATATTTCGGTGTTAGATACGAATGTAGACGGTAACCCTGCGGTGCCTGTTGAAATTACCGGCATAGCCAATAACTTACTTGATGCACGTGTTGAATTGAAATTTAGAGAGATACGTGAAGGCGACTCTATCTACTATATTGCAGAAGTCCCTTATCGAGATGATCAAGAGATCAACTTCAACATTGCTTTAAAACATGGCTCGAAGCTCAATACACAACTTAAATTTAAGCAAAAATTTTATGTAGAGTAACGCTATACCAATTGCATTAAATATGAGGGCGAAAATGCCCTCATTATTTCAGCGCCCTTGCATATAACTACAGCACACCACTACATTTTCTATACTTAAACGACTTCAACCTACTCACTTCAACGTTTCCTTAGAGCAAGACAAGAAGCAACATATGTCTAAATACATTCTTGATAAATACCACCACAGACCGTGGATATATCGGGAATGCAGCAGTCATTAACGGCCTAGAACGCGGTCATGTATCGACATACTGAATCCTGCCGCTTGAAGTTTTTTTGGCTATATAGCCTTCGGCAGTTTTAGTCATATCAGCATCGATAGTTTAATTTCTGGATTCTAGCGATACCTTCCGCAACAGAGTCAATCAGTGGCAATGACAAAATGGTCTTAGGGGCTGTTGATCTTTCGAGCTTAGTTTTTGTTCGACTCTTTCCCGTAAAGAATAATGATTTTAGTACAAGGCTTGAGCGATGATGTTTAGCTGGCTAAGCGAAAAGCTCGTAACGCACGCTTGTAGTAAAAAAATAGAAGTATTGAAACGAACTCTAAGGGCCGCGCTTCTTGGCTATTTTTACGGTGTTGTAGGCTATTTGTGGAGAATGACTAAACGACATAGCCTCCGCCTTGTCAAAATAGCCAATAAACGGCGGCAAAAACAACCGTGAAAGATCTACAGCCCCTAGTATCAGCACATATATAATGCAATTAATGGCTCGGTTCGCTATTATTGCGGCCATATTTTCAGACACCTTAAAGGTCTTCCATGAATCAAATCGTCCTTGCTAGTGGCAATAAAGGTAAGCTCAAAGAATTTTCAGAACTAATGGTTGATTACGGTGTAGAGATCCTCGCCCAAAGCGAGTTTAACGTCTCAGAAGTGGCAGAAACCGGCACCACTTTTGTTGAGAATGCGATCATTAAGGCACGCCATGCTGCAGAAATAACAGGCCATGCCGCTATCGCTGATGACTCTGGTTTAGAAGTTGATTTCCTACAAGGGGCACCTGGGATCTATTCAGCACGTTATGCGGGTGAAGGTGCGAAAGATCAGCAAAATTACACCAAGTTACTTAACGCACTAGAGAACCAGTCACTGCGCGGCGCTCGCTTTCAATGTGTATTGGTCTACATGCGTCATGCAAAAGACCCGACACCCATTATTTGCCAAGCATCATGGGAAGGCACTATAGGCTTTGCTCCGCAGGGTGAAAATGGCCATGGGTACGACCCTATATTTATCCCCGCTGAACACCAATGTAGCGCCGCCGAGCTTAGCAGTGATGAGAAAAACCAGTTAAGCCATCGCGGTAAAGCGCTCGTTTTGCTTATTGCTGCAATGAAACAACAAGGTATCTTTAACTAATGTTAATCCTGCCACCATTAAGCCTATACATTCATATTCCTTGGTGTGTACAAAAATGCCCCTACTGTGATTTCAACTCTCATGGTCAGAATGGCGAGTTGCCACAAACTGAATATGTAGACGCGCTTATTGCCGACTTAAAACAAGATCTTCAGTATGTTCAAGGCCGACAGTTACACACTATTTTTATTGGTGGCGGCACGCCCTCTTTGTTTGACGCGGCGCAAATACAACGCCTTCTCGTTGAAGTTGATAAACTTATTAAGTTTAAAGACAATATAGAGATCACCATGGAGGCTAACCCTGGCACCTTAGAGCATGATGATTTTATTGCCTACCGCGAAGCGGGCATCACACGTTTGTCTATCGGGGTGCAGAGTTTTTCCAGCGACAAGCTGAATTTACTCGGGCGGATCCATGATAAGACAGAAGCTGAAGTTGCGGCACAAAAAGCAAAAGTATCGGGTTACCAAAGCTTTAATTTAGATCTAATGCATGGTTTACCGAACCAGAGCTTTGATGAGGCTTTAGCCGATATTGAAACCGCTGCTGCATTGGCACCGCCACATCTATCTTGGTATCAACTGACTATAGAGCCCAATACGCTGTTTCATTCCAAGCCACCTCAACTGCCTGACGATGAAAAACTATGGCAGATTTACGAGCAAGGGCAAAAAAGGCTTGCCGAGCTTGGTTACGTTCAATATGAAATATCTGCTTATGCTAAAGAAGGCTTCCAATGCCAACATAACCTTAACTACTGGCAGTTTGGCGACTACTTAGGTATAGGCTGTGGCGCACACGGTAAAATTACTCAGCCAAGTGAAAATCAAATTTTGCGTACCGTTAAGATTAAGCACCCTAAAGGTTACCTTGCTGCAGATAATTACACCTCTGATGTCACTATCGTTGCAGAGGAAGACAGACCGCTTGAGTACTTAATGAACCGTTTAAGGTTAATGACACCTATCCCTAAAGTTGAGTTTGAACAACGTACCGGGTTAGATCGAAAAGTATTAACGGATGGAATTAAGCAAGCTTGTGCTAAAGGATTAATGACTCAAAGCAGCGACCATTGGCAGCTAACGCCCAGAGGCCATATGTTTGTGAATGACTTATTGTCACAATTCCTATAAACCTTTGAATAGATTAGTTATAACTAAACAAAATAGCTTGATAGACACATTTTCTAACACTTAGATCAAAACATTAACTCTAGGCTTCTTTAGGATAACAATCATAATTCTAAGGAAGTCTAAAAATGCCCATAAAAACAAAAATAAGTTTTATCGCCCTGTCCCTTTCAGTTTGCTTAAGTTCCGCAGTATATGCAGCACCATCACCAATCAATTATGCAAGTCCAAGTGAACCTGTCGCTCAAAAAGCCAATAGTGAATCTGAAAAAGCCAATGCGCTGTTTGAAAGTATTTTCATGGAAAACGTATTAGCCAGCCCTATATCACAAACCTATTTAGGCATAAAAACAGATTACGATAAATGGGATGAGATGAGCGACGCAGCAACTGATGCTGACTTAGCGCGTACTAAAAAGCATTTAACCCAACTAAAAATGCTCAAAGTAGCTAAGCTTGATAGGCAGACAAAGCTTAGCTACCAGCTACTAACACAAAAGCTTGAGCAAGAGATCAAAGACGATCAATGGCGTTACCATAGCTACCCAGTTAATCAGATGTATGGTGGCCATTCACAGATAGCTTCCTTCCTCATAAACCAACATCAGATCAGCGATATAAAAGACGCTAAAGCCTACATTAGCCGCTTAAATGGCGTGTCAAAGCGTCTTGCTCAACTGCAAACCGCATTAGAAATACGTGCAGATAAAGGTATTATCGCGCCTAAATTTGTATTCCCATATGTCATTTCCGATAGCAAAAACATCGTTAAAGGTGCACCTTTCGATGAAGGCGAAGACAGTGCTTTATGGGCTGACTTTAAGCGTAAAGTCAATACGCTGTCGATTAGTTCAGCTGAACAACAACAGCTTCTCTCAGCAGCAAAAGAGGCATTAGTCGATGAGGTTAAACCGGCATACGACAAACTTATCAGTTATCTGGTTAAGCTTGAAACCAAAGCAGATACTCGCGATGGCGCTTGGAAATTACCTCGGGGTGAAGAGTATTATAACAATGCTTTAGAGCGCACAACGACGACGCATATGAGTGCCAATGACATTCATAAGTTGGGACTTTCTGAAGTAGCTCGAATTCAGAATGAAATGCGTGACATTATGAAGAAAGTTAACTTTGAAGGTAGCTTACAAGCATTCTTTACCTTCATGCGTGACGACCAACAATTCTATTATGCCGATACCGATCAAGGCCGTCAGGCCTACTTACAAGAAGCTATTTCACTCATTGATACCATGAGTAGCCGTCTTGATGAAGTGTTTAAGGTAAAACCAAAAGCACCAATGATTGTTAAGCAGGTCGAAGCATTTAGAGAAAAATCTGCCGGTAAAGCCTTCTATAACAACCCTTCACCAGACGGAAGTCGTCCGGGCACCTACTACGCTAACCTTTATGATATGAAGGCGATGCCAAAATACCAGATGGAAGCTCTTGCTTATCATGAGGGAACACCTGGTCATCATATGCAGATAGCTATCGCTCAAGAGCTTGAGGGTGTGCCTAAGTTCCGTAAATATGGCGGCTATACTGCTTACATTGAAGGATGGGGATTATACAGTGAGTACTTCCCTAAAGAGATGGGCATGTATGCAGATCCATATTCTGATTTTGGTCGACTAGCGATGGAGCTATGGCGTGCATGTCGCCTCGTGGTTGATACAGGTATTCATGCTAAGAAGTGGTCACGTGAAGAGTCAATAAACTACTACGTGTCGAACACACCCAACGCCGAGTCTGACGCCGTTAAAATGGTCGAAAGGCATATTGTGATGCCATCACAAGCAACCGCCTATAAAGTCGGTATGCTGAAGCTACTTGAACTAAGAACCAAAGCACAAACAGCGCTAGGTGATAAATTCGATATCAGAGATTTCCATACTGTAGTACTGCAAAATGGCCCAGTGCCTCTTGATGTACTAGAAAGTGAAATCGACCTTTGGATAGAGCAGAGTAGCTAAAACAAAGCGGTTACTGTGATATGCACAGTAACCTATTTCACTTAAAAGAACGCATTAAAAAAGCCACTTATGATAGTGGCTTTTTTATGTCATCTAGAACGATAAGCATTATCTAACGGCTTTCAAACTTTCACTTATGCGAGTCAACAGATAAAATTGCTGGCTACAGATAGCATTGAACCACTTAACAGAAAAATACCCCGGTAAAAGCCGGGGTAAACCAAAACTAGGATGATGGTTTGAAGGCTAGCATTGTTTTAGTTCTTACACTTCAGCCAGCATTGAATCAAAACTGCGTTAAGCTGATCTGTATAGCACAATAAAGAGGGGTCATTCTCAACTCTGCTATAGGACTCAAATCATTTTGAACCAACTGGCTCCAATTGTATTAAATTAAGAACAAACTGCAACCTAAACAATAAAAACCAGCATTAGTAGCCACTAAATTGGCACTGACTAAACAACGGCCAGTGCAACTTAACTATCTGATTTGAAATACTTTATATTAACTTACAACTAACAGAGATAAACATTGTTCTAAATATAAAACAATGTTTTCTATATTTACTTACGTTTTGCATACAATTCTTTATATGGGTCATCCCAATAAGGTGGGCTACCGATATGATCTTTAATGAAATCGATGAATGCGCTGACCTTTGGTGCTAAATGTTTACGTCTTGGATATACGGCTTGTAAAGGCAGATGATTGGTCAGTTGCCACTCATCAAGTAATGGCACTAACGTGCCCTGAGCAATTTCATCTTCCAATAAATAACTGGCAAGATAAACCACACCTAAGCCACTCACTGCTGCTGTTTTTAGCGCAGGTGCATTATCGACTCTAAAGTTGCCCGATACGCCTATCTCACAATAATCATCGCCTTGCTTAAACTGCCAAACACTATGCTCATGCCACTCACCTTGATAAACAAGACAGTTGTGATCGACCAGCTGTTCAGGTCGGTTTGGCATACCATGTTGCTCAATATAAGAAGGAGAGGCTGCCAATAAGAACTGACATTTCATCAGTGGTCTTGCAACCATGCCAAGAGGTAACTGCTCAGACATCGTCAGTAATAGATCTAAGCCTTCACTGACTACATCGACCTTGTGGTCAAGGAGGCTGACTTGCAGTTCAAGCTCCGGGTGTCTTGCCATAAATTCTGGTAAAGCAGGAATGATATGCATAGTACCAAAAGACTGTGAGATACCCACCTTCAAGACACCACGAGTAGCATCATTTAGGTTATGTACGCTGGCAACAGCCTGATCTGCATCTCTTAGCAGCTCTTCACCTTGCACATAGAGCAAATGACCTGCTTCAGTCAAACTTAAACTACGAGTAGTACGCTGAATAAGTTGAACGCCAAGCTTATGCTCAAGATCTGCGACCTGAGTACTCACTTTTGACTTAGATATTCCTAACTTTCGTGCCGCAGCGCTAAAACTGCCCGCTCGAGCTACATGAGTAAAAATTGCGATTGGTTCTAAAAGTTCTAACATGTAAATCGCCTTAAGGTGTTTACGAGAGTAATAGTACTTCCATCGCTAAGATAAGCCACCAAGGCCAACAATACCTTATAGAGCAATACCTTAAGAGAATATATGTACGCTAGCGTAGAGTGATGATTATTCAACCAAAAAGTGGTTTTTGTTTTTATTCTTAGAAGTATACCAAAAAAAACTTAGAACTCATCATATATGTACTTTTGTACTAGCATGTAGTGAGCATTCATACTGGCATACAGAACAATAGGATAGCGTTAGATAAGAGGATACAGAGTCAGTTTCGCTTGCTGCTATCGATTTAAGGCACGGTCAGTTAAGACGTTAGCATAGGGGAAAAACGAAAACCCCTGCACAAAGGTGGGATGCAGGGGTTGTTGCAATTTAGCTCAGCAACACAAGAACTATTTTTACCAAGGAGTTTTGGATCTAAAAATAACGATTAATGTTTACTCACGCATTTCTTTGTTTGCCGTCGCTATCAAAGAGTACTTTGCTAATTCAGGTATTTGAGTGTGTAGCTCTTTCTCTAATACCACTAAAGACTTAAATCTCTTACAGAGCTTTTCACCACGAATTTCAAGATCTTGTGCTTGCCCTTCCATTTGCAGCTCTATGTCATCGCCGATTGATTCCATTTTGGTTGAAAATGACTCCATTTTCTGCTCAAACGAACCGCCTTCACCCGACATCATTTCGCTTCCTAGCGTCATCACCATAGTGCCGATAGAGTTTTGGGCTAGCTGCTCCATCTCTTGCTCAAACTCTTCTCCAAATGCATTTTCAAGCGAAGACTCGGTTGCACCAAGGTAAAATGTGTCACCATGCTGATAGGCCACATTTTCAATGCGCTGTTGCAAACCATCCATCATTTCATCAATTTTAGCGCCAGTTGCATCACCTAACAAAGGAGTCAATGCCATACTCACCGCTGTCGAAGCCATTGCTACGGCATCATTAACAAGCTCGATAACCTCGGGAACTTGAGCAGAAACCTCATCGGCGTATTGGTTTACCAATGCTTGCTGCTGTTTGTTAAGCGGTACTTGTTCACCATTGACAAAAAGCTTATTCATTTCAATTCTGTACTGTTCTTTACCGACTTCACTTACGGTCAATTTTTTCGGCTCAACTGTAACGTCGTAATTTAACGATACTTCACATTCATTTTTAAAGTGCTTATCTGAATCTTCATTTGCATTAACTATTTGCACACTAGAGGCTGACAGTAGTACAGCGGATACACCAACAGAGGTAAGTAGTCTTTTCATTGCTTTAGTCCTTTATCGCCTTGTTAATATCATGTTATATATAATAGATAATGCACGTAACATGCCAAAGAACATAAGTCATTATTATAAAAGGATTAGTGGAATTAAGGGTGTGACTTTATTGATAATAGGATAGGAATAATTAGCCAATACTACGAACTATTGGCTAATTATTACATTAGCAGATGAGTTAAAGCAGGAAATTAAAAAATTGAACGACCAAGCGTTTGGCAAAGTGTCTCTAGCGCGGCAGTTCCAGCAAGAGAGTTACCATTAGCATCGAGTTCCGGTGACCATACACAAACAGACATATCCCCTGGAATAACGGCAATAATACCTCCGCCAACGCCACTTTTTCCGGGCATACCAACGCGATAAGCAAACTCACCAGCGCCGTCATATAAACCCGAAGTGGCTAACAAAGCATTTAACTGCCTAGTTTGTACCGGTGTGATCAGTTGTTTTCCAGCGAGGTTTTTACCTCTGTTAGCGAGGTATAACATTGCTTTAGACAGATCAGCACAACTCATTCTCAAAGAGCAATAATGAAAATAACTCTTAAGAACGGTATTAACGTCATTATTAAAGTTACCGAACGACTTCATCAAATAAGCGATAGCAGCATTACGCGCACTGTGTTGATATTCAGAATTAGCAACGACTTTGTCGTAACCCACTCTTGGATTGTCACTGAGCTCACGTACAATTTCTAACATTCGCTGCTTTGGCGCACCTAACCGACCTTGCAACAGGTCAGCAATGACCAAGGCACCCGCATTAATAAATGGGTTTCTCGGTAGCCCTTTTTCTAACTCAACTTGCACTAGAGAATTAAAAGATTGTCCTGATGGCTCTTTACCAACACGTGACCAAATTTCAGGCTCTTCGTAATGCATTAACGCCAGTGTTAAGCTAAATACTTTTGAAATACTTTGAATTGAAAAGGGCTCGAGATAATCCCCAGCCCCTATCGTGACACCATCTCTGGTGGTCACGGCTATACCCAGTTTATTAGCATTTACCTCAGCAAGAGCAGGAATGTAATCTGCAACTTTACCCTTACCTAAAAGAGGTCGTACTTTCTTCACGACCTCCTCAAGTAATGCCAATTCAGGCATTAGCTCCACCAAATATCGTATAGCTCACCGATTTCGACATCTGCAACAGGTTGGCCTTCGAAGAAGGTTTTAACTGCAGCTCGGTCTTCATCTGTACATTTACCGATATCTTGAGTAGCAATAATACCTTCCCACTCTTTATGTCCGCCGCCATGGAACCCAAGATCTCTAGGTTCAATAATTGTCTCGATGAACTGATCAACAATTGAATCAATCTGCTCTTCAGTTACAGACTCATTGAAAGTCCAGTTTGTATCGAATCCAAACTCTTGAAACTCATCAACGCGTAACTTTTTACGTAAACGACGACTGCGATTAGCTGCCATGGTGGAACTCCTCAATGGTGATAAATAAAAACTAAATTAACGAACTATATAACGCTTAGACACGCTCAAACATAAGGTCCCAAACGCCATGACCTAAGCGATGACCACGTGCTTCGAACTTTGTTAGCGGACGATGTTCAGGACGCTCAACAACATCACCTGTCGCCGATTGGTTTTTATAACCAGGCGCACTGTTCATGACTTCTAACATGTGCTCACTGTAGTTTTCCCAATCTGTCGCCAGATGGAACACGCCACCCACTTTAAGTTTGTTGCGGATAAGCTCAGCAAAAGGTGCCTGTACTATTCTACGCTTATGATGACGTGTTTTGTGCCACGGATCAGGGAAGAATAACTGCAACCTTGCCAAACTTGCATCGGCAAGGCTGTTTTCTAACACTTCAAGCGCATCATGATGATACACGCGCAGGTTAGTCACCCCAGCTTCTGCCGCGATAGACAAACAGGCGCCAACACCCGGCTTATGTACTTCAATACCGATAAAGTTTAACTCTGGAGCCGCTTTAGCCATTTCAACTAATGAAGCGCCCATACCGAAACCGATCTCAAGCACGGTGTCAGCTTCACGACCAAAAACCTCGACTAAATCGATAGGTTCAGGCGTATAATCTAGGCCCATGGCTGGCCATTGTTGCTCCAACGCTTGTGCTTGCCCTTTTGTAAGGCGGCCTTCTCTTAATACAAAGCTTCTTACTTTGCGAAGGTATTTACCTTCTTCATTGAATTCAGCGGTTGTTACTTCGCTCATTTTCGCCCTCGCTTAAGATAGCTATTAATTTTAAAAGAAAGGCATTATCCAAAGTTAGACCTTTAGCGCAAGCCTTATTGACGCAAAATTATACCCATTATTTCAGTTTGTGCGAGTTACAGAGCTACTTTTACAAAAAATACTCGATTAACGGGTCAATCTAGCGCTATTTCACCAGGCTCCCTCACGTTGAAAGCAAAACCGGCCCCCTTATCAATGAACAACTGCAACTTGTTTAAATCGCCACTGGTAGTTACACTGCGGCGATGAAAACTACCCCACTCTTTTCAGACCGAATTATTAGTTGGTACGATGTCCATGGTCGTAAGCAACTCCCCTGGCAGCAAAGTAAAACCCCATATAAAGTATGGATATCAGAGATTATGTTGCAGCAAACCCAAGTTGCCACGGTTATTCCTTACTTTGAAAAGTTTATCGCGCGCTTCCCAAACATCGACACTTTAGCGTCAGCAGACCAAGATGAAGTGCTGCATCACTGGACTGGCTTAGGTTATTACGCCAGAGCACGTAACCTTCATAAAGCCGCCCAACAAATAGTTGAGCAACATCAAGGTATTTTCCCTGTCGATTTTGATGATGTACTGGCATTGCCAGGTATAGGTCGCTCGACAGCTGGTGCTGTTCTGTCGTTATCGCTTGGATTAAATCACCCCATCCTTGATGGCAACGTAAAACGTGTGCTTGCAAGGCATGGCAAAATCGAAGGTTGGCCTGGCAAAAAACCGGTAGAAGATAAACTTTGGCTGCTCACGCAGCAATTAACGCCAAACGTAGAGATTCAAAAGTATAATCAAGCAATGATGGATATCGGCGCAACGGTATGCACTCGCTCTAAACCCAATTGCCCAGCTTGCCCCGTTGCAATTGACTGCCAAGCTCAACTCTCGGGCCGCCAGCTGGAATATCCAGGTAAGAAGCCTAAAAAAGTCATTCCGGTAAAAGCTGCATGGCTACTGGTATTAGAGCAGCAAAATAATGTCCATTTGCAAAAACGCCCACCGAGTGGGATTTGGGGTGGACTTTGGTGTTTTGCTCAATTTTCGACTAAAGATGAACTAGACGAGCATTTGAGCAATCAAGCGTACGATATTAGTCATCGCGAGGATTTGGTTGGCTTTAGACACACCTTTAGCCATTTCCACCTCGATATTCAACCCGTTTTAGTATCAATAAACAAGATTAGCGATAACCAGATCATGGAACAAGACTCCTCTGTCTGGTATAACTTACCTCATCCACCTAAAGTTGGTTTAGCCTCAGCGACTGAGCGGATTCTAGCGAGTTTAGGTTCTGTATTAAATAAGGAGTAATCATGGCTCGCACAGTAAATTGCGTATATTTTAAAAAAGAAGCTGAAGGCTTAGGATTTCAGCTTTACCCTGGTGATTTAGGCAAGCGTATTTTCGACAATGTGAGTAAAGAAGCTTGGACGCTTTGGCAATCAAAGCAAACCATGCTTATCAATGAAAAGAAACTCAACATGATGAATGTCGATGACCGAAAATTCCTAGAAGTGCAGATGGTTAACTTTCTGTTTGAAGGAAAAGATGTCGAGATCGAAGGCTTTGTTCCTGAAAAAGACGACGAATAGCACATATTAAAAAAGCGCCGAAAGGCGCCTTTTTTTATGGCTTACAACGTAACAATACGATTACTGACGCATACCTTCAACGACGAGGTTTAAGCTAACGTGAGAAGATGCTGGGCCTAAATCCATTTTAATGTCGTAATCTTTTAGCGCAAATTCAGTGCTACCGGTAAATCCAGCACGATATCCGCCCCAAGGGTCACTTCCCTCTCCTATTGCTTTTGCATCAATCGCTAATGGTTTGGTCACACCGTTTAAGGTGAAATTCCCCTTTAGTACAAAGTTACCATCACCTTTATCGTCAACCGAGGTAGATTCAAACGTCGCAGTAGGAAATTTTGCAGTATTTAAAAAGTCCGGACTACGTAAATGTTTATCACGTTCAGCGTGGTTTGAATCGATACTGGTTGTATTAATGGTGACATTGACCTTTGAATCCGCAATCTTGCTTTGATCAAATGAGAAGTCCCCTTCAAAAGTATTAAAACGACCTGCTACGAAGCTATAACCTAGATGGCTTACCCTAAACTCTATAGAGGCATGAGCACCTTCGGTGTCGATGACGTAATCTGCTGCTTGTGCCGTACTCACCATCATCAACGTTGTTGCCAATGCCGTTGCCAATAAACCCTTTTTCATTGTTATTTTCTCCATATAAAGATTAGTCATTTTTAATTTTGATTATTCTGAGTAGTGTTGAATCTTTATCGATAAAGTGATGTTTCAATGCACCAAGTGCATGGATCAGCACTAAACCGATTAAACTGTATGCTGCGTATTGGTGGATCACGCCGGCGATATCGGCTTGGTCTTCCATAAATACCCCAAGACTGGGTATTTCAAACCAATTAAATACCCATATACCTCGATCGTCAGCGGTAGAAATTAAGAAACCGCTAACCATAATGACAAGCAGAAGCAGGTATAAAACACCGTGCGTTATATGGCCTGCACTTCTCTCCCATCTTTTATGACTGGCTAAACTCTTTGGGTTGGGAGTGAACATTCGCCAGAATATTCTGCTAAGCGTCAGCAATAACAATATTAGCCCAACGCTTTTGTGTAGATATGGCGCCGTTTTGTACCATTCACTGTAATAAGTTAAATCAACCATCCAAAAACCAACGGCAAATAGGCCTATAACGGCTAAAGCAGAAAGCCAATGAAAAAGGATAGCGACTAGGCCGTAAGACTTTTTTGTATTTAAGAGCATTACGCCCCCTGAATTCATAAGATGAAATCATCATACATTCTATTTTAGGATATAAAATCAGCAAATATTGACCTTTACATTCTATTATTTCGAATGGTATTGCTTTTAACGGCACACATAAGCCTCACTATGCAGTGAGGTTTACGTTACTAGCGAAATAATGTGCCTTCTGCCACACCGTCAGTAATGCAGCTATTGTTCTTTTATTTAGAACTGCACACAAACTAAGCGAACAGTCACGCTAATAACAAAAAGCCCTTGCAGGATAAATCTCTGCGCTATAATATACGCGCACTCCAAACGATACAGGCTTTCAAAGCTTAGTTTGAAGTAACAAATCTAACGCATATATTTATATAGCTTAGTTGCCCGAATAGCTCAGTCGGTAGAGCAGAGGATTGAAAATCCTCGTGTCCCTGGTTCGATTCCGGGTTCGGGCACCAACATTTTATAATGAGTTTTTCTGTGTAAAGAGATAACTTATTAGCAAGATAAGCCGGCATAGCTCAGTTGGTAGAGCAACTGACTTGTAATCAGTAGGTCCCGAGTTCGACTCTTGGTGCCGGCACCATACAAACAAAAAAGCCACTCAATAGAGTGGCTTTTTTGTTTTCTAAACTTTCATTTTCTAAGCCTATCCCGTCCTCAGATAAGTTGACACTTTAGACCCCGATCCAGCAAATACCATCAATAGTAAGCATCCGCAGCTGATATTGAATATCTCGCTCCTCCACTACTCTTTTAATTAGTCGTGATATACAAGCAGAAAAAGGCTAACTGTAGTGGTCAACTAATTAGGTGGCCAAATTAACTATGCCACTACAAACTCACCTATAAACAAGCTCAAGAGCACCACTGCATTGTTTTTCTAGACTAATTAATCAGCAAAATAATAGCTTATAGTGATATTTTTGACTGTACGGCTATTTGTTAGGCAGTTATCGAAAAAAGCACTTGCGTGATTTAAAGCATCGCTATAATATACGCGCACTCCAAACGAGACAGGCTTTCAAGGCTTAGTTTGAAGTAACAAATCTAACGCATATATTTATATAGCTTAGTTGCCCGAATAGCTCAGTCGGTAGAGCAGAGGATTGAAAATCCTCGTGTCCCTGGTTCGATTCCGGGTTCGGGCACCAACATTTTATAATGAGTTGTTTAACTTATTAGCAAGATAAGCCGGCATAGCTCAGTTGGTAGAGCAACTGACTTGTAATCAGTAGGTCCCGAGTTCGACTCTTGGTGCCGGCACCATAAAAACAAAAAGGCCACTCATTAGAGTGGCTTTTTTGTATCTGGCGATTATCAGCTCAGTAACCATTATTGATGCGCTTTATAACGACTACAGACACTGCAAATTAGATTTTACTACCTCACCCCTCAATTAGCCCCAACTTCAACAGCACAACCGCCTCTCAACGCTAACATTAAACATTGCTGATATATGTATATCCAAGACAGTTGGACATTCAGTATTAAGTGGAAGTTTAATCTGCTTTAAGCAAGATCAATAACATGCCCTACACGACTGACATTCCCCCCATCCATGAAGAAAGCTTGGGTGGGTAATGATTGCAGCCTTGGAAAGGGAGCTGCATTCCTACATCCACACGCCAAGTGTTAAACTCGCGAAACGCCTCTTAAAGAAGTATTTCCAAGTCGTTTAGATATAACGGCACTTTCCTATGTTACAAAAACAAAAAAGGGAGCCAATGGCTCCCTTAAGGTTAGTGGGTTTTAACAAACATACTTACCAACTACGCATCTTATGACCCTTTAGGGCGTAGAACAAAATAAAGAGGTAGCAAGGTAAGCATACCCAATAAGCGAGCTGTGTATTCTCAGCAAAGTGAGCAACCTTACCAAATATCAAAGGTAGGATGGCTCCACCTGAAATCCCCATAATCAACAACGCTGAACCTTGCGCCGTGAACTTACCTAAGCCTTCAAGTGCTAAAGGCCAGATTGACGGCCAAACTAACGCATGAGCCAGTCCCATCATGGCTACGAAAGTAACAGTATTAGGAATAACGGGGATCCCGCTCCAGCCCCATAAAACCTCTGCAATCACAGTACTTTCTGCAGAACTCATTGTTACGCCAATAATGCATAAGATACCGGCAATCGCCGAACCTAATAACGCTTTTTCCTGACTAATGAACCTGGGGATACAAGTTACGCCAATAATGTAACCCAATACCATAAAGACCATTGTATAAGAGGTTAACGATGCGAAGTTATTCACCCCCAAACTAGCCCCATACAAACCAATCGTATCGCCAGCGATCACCTCGACCCCCACATAAGCAAAAAGAGCTAAAGCACCTAAGATAACTTGTGGGAAGTGGGTAATACTGCCTTTACTTTGATGCTCTGCAGCTTCTTCAAACTCTAATTCAGGTAATGATGAAAACTTAACTAAGCCAATGAGAAAAGTCAGTGCCACTGCCATATAAATATAGGGAGTTATCAATCTTGATGAGAGTTCGTTAATTTGCGCGGTACGTTCAACTTCGGTTAACGCCGCTAAATGATCTGCGGTAAAGTTTTCAAAACCAGACAAAACCAATGCCGTAAACAACAGCGGCACGATGACTCCTGCCCCTTTGTTAATCAAGCCCATGATACTAATACGCATCGCAGCACTTTCTTTAGGACCAATAAGCACCACATAAGGGTTAGAAGCAGTTTGCAAGATAGTTAAGCCAGTGCCTAATACAAACAATGCGCCTAAAAACAGCATAAAGTTCGCGCTCTGCGCAGCAGGAATAAACAACAACGAACCGACTGCCATGATAGCGAGGCCAATAGCCATCGCATTTTTATAACCCGTTCTTTTAAGTATCGACGACATCGGCAATGCCATCACTGTGTAGGCAATATAGAACGCAAACGTCACAAATAACGCTTGAAACTCATTTAGCTCACAAATAATTTTAAGGAATGGGATCAAAGAGCCGTTAAGCCATGTCACAAATCCGAAGATAAAAAAGAGCACACCTATAATGAACATAGGCAGAATACTGCTCTGAGGGCTGGCTTGGGCCTGAGTCGATGCTGTCATGTATTTCTACCTGCTTCTTATTGTAATTAAATTTATGATAACAGCGTGACTTGTTATCCCATCCTTCATTATATTGAATTGCCAACAACAGATTTATATCTGTTTTTAGTGTCTACCATTGGCTTTTGTTTCATTGATGTTAAAACATTGCGACCAAAAAGACAACGCTGTCATTTGTATCGTTTAACAATTTATATCCATAGAGGGACATTGCACTATCAACTATGCAACCACAACCGTTAAGCATCGTAATCACAACCCCTTAAACTTTGATGAAGATTGAGCGTTTATACATCCAATAAAGCACCAGCCATTGCACTAGTAATAACGCTATCACAGCGATAAGACTTTGAGCAGAAACGGGGAACCATTTTATCACCCCACCAAACAAGCTATCCGCGGTGTACTGCCAATTGACAATGCTTGTCGCTAAGTAGATCACAATAGCATTACAGCCAATCACGATAAAAGGAAATGCCCATCTGCTTAGCCTCATAACATCAATAACACCAAAAAATAGCGCTAACAGCAGCAAGCTCCATCCAGAAGTCACCAGTACAAAACTACTGGTCCACAATGTTTTATTGACAGGAATGATGGGAGAGATCAACCAACCAATGCCTAATAACGCTAAACCTAGCATGGTCATCACAGCGACTTTAAACCCTTCACCTTTCACATGTGATTTAACAATAAAATGACCGACAAACACGCCAAACAAGCCATTAACCACCGCCGGGATTGTCGATAAGATCCCCTCAGGATCAACGGCAGCATCTTGATAAATCACGCCAGGTAATAATAAGCTATCGATGGCCGCATTAATCGACCCTGTTGCAGTGAAGGCGCCAGAATTATCAAGGGTCAAAAAGGGGAAAAGCTGCAATAAGCTGTAACCAACCAAAATAGCGATCGTTAAGATCACTTGGGTTCTCAGGCTTGTATGCCAAACTAACAGCGCACAGAAAAACCAAGCAAAGGCAATGCGGCCCAATACACTGGCATAGCGAATATCACCAAGTGCCATTGGGAACCCCGTGCCCCAACCATGGTTATAGACCATGCCTAGCAACAACAATAAGGCTAATCGTTTAATCCCATGCTGATAAAGCGGCATACGCTCACGCATTGGCAGTTTATCTAGGCGTTTGGGCGATAGCCCAAGAGCCACACCAGATAAAAAGATAAACAGTGGGAAAATCAGGTCATAAAAAGTAAAACCATGCCAAGGGCTATGGTGCATTTGCGCGTCTAACCATTTAAAGCCACTCCATCCCGTGAGTAGCACAAGGCCTGCAAATATCGCCTCGCCGCCTAAAATCCAAAACATGTCAAAACCACGCAGTGCATCAAGAGACTTAAGCCTTACTTTTTGTTTTTTCTCGTTCGAGCAAGCCTGCGGCCGGGTGTCATTTATTATTGTCATTAGAAACACTCTTTAAGCAAGTAGATGAACTGGCTACTGCTAGCTCATCGTAGATAATAAAAAGCCCCTATAGCATGCGCTACAGAGGCTTAGAAAAAGCTAAGGCAACAAGTAGCCTTTACGAGCTTGCATAAATCAACTGACCCGCGATAAAGGTTTGCTGCACCTTAAACTGATCATTCATCACCACTATGTCTGCTCGCTTTCCTGTCGCAAGTGAGCCAAACTGCTGACTAATCCCTAAAAACTCTGCGGGATACATTGACGCCATTCTCAATGCTTCTTCTGCAGAGATATCTAACATTGAAATAGTATTTGCCACTGCACCAGCCATATCAAGGACACAGCCAGCAAGTTCGCCAGTAACGGCATTTAACCTATCACCGACACGTAATACTTGCGTGCCAAATAACTCAAAACTCACCTCGCCATCAAGCCCAACGGGTGGCATAGCATCGGTGACTAACATGACTTTTCCCCGCGGCTTGGCATTAATGGCCACTTTAGCAGCTGTAGGATGAACATGATGACCATCAACAATCAGTCCACACCAGGCATCAGTACTTTCAAGCGCCGCACCGACCATTCCAGGGTTTCGAGAACCAAAAGCAGACATCGCATTAAACAAATGAGTAAAACCAGTAGCGCCTGCATCTAATGCCGCTTTGACCGTATCATAGTCAGCATTAGAATGGCCAAGACACACTTTTACATCAGCCTTAACTAACGCTGCAATGACATCTGGAGAGACGTTTTCAGGCGCAAGTGTGACCACTTTTATGCCTAGGTCTTGACGGCTAAAAATATTAAGTTCGGCATCTGAAATACGCCTAATATGCGGCTGAGGGTGTACACCCTTTTTCGGTACCGATAGGTGTGGCCCTTCAAAGTGCACTCCAATCACACCAGCACTGCCATGCTCAATGGCATCAGCCACCGCATCCGCAGCTTGCTCCATAACACTAAAATCATCAGTAATTAAAGTGGGCAAATAAGCGGTTGTGCCAAACTTTGCGTGTGCTTGCCCAATCGCCTCAATTCCTTTCCTCGTCGGTGATGAATTAAATAATACGCCACCACCGCCATTGACTTGTACATCAATAAAACCAGGGGTAATGCTACCGTCAACCCGTGACTCTTTTGCGCCTTTTACGGTATCAAAAGCAAGAATATGTCCATCTTCAACGGTGACAGGTAGATCATGATGAAACTGCTGACCATCAAAAATACGGTCTGCGATTAATGTTTGCTTCATTTGCAACTCACTCTATGTATTGACGATACCATCAACGAAATAAAAACAGCTTATCGCGCCTATTTTTTAGCATGCTCCTGCTGGGCATAAAATGCAGCACCCCATTCTGGCGGTCTTAATGTGGGCGACATTCTAGCCGTGACGTCATCATCTAGCCATGGTGCTAGCGGCTCAGCTAGCCCACCAATCATCGAAAAACGTGGCGGTGTGATGGCAAAGAGCTTTCTCGCGAGCTCACTAATATAACTAGCACCTTCACGTACAATATCCTGAGCCACGCCATCTTTGCGCTGTGCAGACTCAAACACCATGCGCGCTAATTTGGCATAAGTACTAGAAGATTGACCTGCCAAATTCTCAACGATACCCATCGCATTATTAACATTGAAATGAGTAAATAGACGCGAGGTGAGTATGGTTTTTTCGCCGAACCCGTCCAAGTCTAATAATGCTTGTTCACTGGCTTTTTGCCCAAGCCAAGCACCACTACCTTTATCACCTAAGCCAAAACCATGGCCGCCTAAGCAAAGCTCTTTACCGCCAACATGAGCATAACCACAAGAGCCCGTTCCGGTAATGATGACTGCGCCATCGCCACCTTTGTGCGCGCCGATACAGGCAGTATGAAGATCTGTGGTGAGATACATGCAAGCAAATGGGTGTTGCCAGTCCATCACATCTTGGAAAAATCTAGAGACATTAACACCCGCTAGCCCCAGCCCCGCGATTAAACGCTTACTGTCTGTACTTTTAAGCCCTGCGTCAGCCAATGCAAGCTGAGTTGATTCTTCAATAGATTGGAATGTTTGAGCTAAACCATGCAAGGGATTTGCGCGCCCCGCAACACCGGTGCCCACAATGCTGAAATCGCCAGTATATATTGTTGCTCGACATTTACTGCCGCCACCATCAATGCCTATATACAAGGATGCTTCTTCCGCCTGGCCTATACCCATGACAAACCTCTTTATTATTTTAATATTTAGTGTTGAGCTGATCACTGCTCTTTACTAAGAAAGCCACTAAGTTAATCGTATGTTACAACACGAATGACAGCGTTGTCATTTAATTTTTCCATATTGCAATTAAAAACAATAAAAATGCAGTAGCGCCCCACCGTTACTGCATTTCAGCTTAGTAAATACTTACGTCGTTAAAGGTTTGAGGTAAATACTTTGTTACTTCACAATCAAACTACGACCTTTTCGCACACCGTCTGCAGCAATTGCTCTTACCTCAACGTCACCTTCGACCGCGACTCCGGCTTGATAGGCTTTCCATTTCTGCCCATTATCTCGATACTCAATCAATAAACCGGGATAGATTAGGTTTGCGTATAACTTGCCCTCTTTGATAACAGCGCCAACGGTGGGCACACGGTAGGCAATATTCGCCTTATCAAGCTTTATCAGTTCTTTATACCCTAAGGTATTCGCTATCGCCTGCCACTCTAACGCCTGTTGCTGACGCATTTCTGTCGTAAAGAAGCCACTTTGTTGATTGTAAACTGCACCTTGGTATTGATATGGGACTTCCCAGTTTGGTTGATGCCAAGCTTTCTCTGCCAGCATGATCACCCGGGGGAACATTAAATACTCAGCCACTTCGTCACTGCGAACCGTTTCGCTCCACAACTGGCCTTGAATACCACTGAATTTTGCAGTCTTTGATAACGGTTCGCTCAAGATTTTACCGTTTGCGTCACGCTTAACCCTGTCATCAGCTTCAAACGGCAATCCCTCAATATCGCCCCACTGCTCTGCATTGGCAGGCAAGTTCCCGCTCATAAAGCTGTGAACGCGCTGAGCATTATTATGCCTAATGCCCCAGTAGTAGCCATGCTCTTTGGGGTCGGCTTCATAGGGGAAGTCAAAGTAAAGTACTTCGGGCTGACTTAACACCACTTGCCAACCTAGATTCGCTTGTTGGTGTGCTCGCTTATGACCGCCATGGGCGACGATATCCCAAACGTTAGATTGAACATTTTTAGGCATATTTTCAGGACGAGTATGACTCATACCATCACTCCATCCTGCGGCTTTAATCCCTTTATCTGCCAACATTTGTGAAGTGCGCTCTATAAAATAGGCTCCAAGCTCACTGGTGCTTTTAACTCCTTTGTCGTTACTGGTAATAAACGCCTTACACATAGGTGATTCAAGCCACGCACCCGCAGTTTCATCAGCACCTATATGATATCGCGACAATGGAACGCCTGCAGTTTTATGCAAGTCCGCAATTTCATCAATGACTTTGTCGATAAAGTTAAACGTCGACTCCATACACACATTTAAGGTGTTATCGTCATAATATTGCACCGATGAATAAACCGTTTTGTCGTCACGGTCTGACAGTAAATATTGCTCAGCTTCTGCGGTTAAGCCAGCTTTCATCAGCTTACGATATCGCGCTTCCATTGATTTAATCGCTGCGCGTGAGTGACCAGGCATGTCCATTGATGGAATGACTTGAATTTGCCGAGCCGCTGCGTATTGCAAAATCTCAATATAATCAGCTTTAGAGTAATAACCGTTGACCTTTGTATCGCTAAAGGGCCCACTGCCCAATTGAGGCAACAAGCAGTTGTCCTCTTTTAAGTCGTGACAACGTTTGCTGCCAATATCCGTCAGTTCAGGAAGCCCATCAATCTCTAATCGCCAACCTTCATCATCAGCCATATGTAGGTGCAACTTGTTTAACTTATAAGCTGCCATTTGATCTAATAGATCGAGGATCAGTTTCTTACTGTGGAAATTTCGTGATACATCAATATGCATGCCACGAAAATCATAGCGTGGAGAGTCTTCCACCAGCATAGCGTTAACGGCCAGCGTATTGACATCAAGCAGTGATGTTAGTGAGGCTAACCCATATGAAAATCCCGCCTCATCATCGGCATAGATAGTGATCAGCTGTGGATTAATATCTAGTTGATAACTGCCAGAAACCCCTTTAATTGACAGCGGTAATAGCGTTATTGAGATACCATTTTCAGTTTCAAGCACACCCACTCGAGCCAAACGGCTAACTGCAGCGGCAATAGACTTTGGCGCTACTTCATTATAAGTTAGCTTGATCCCTTGTTTTAAAGAGACAGGTTTATCAGTACTACGAACTTCAACTTTACTCGGCGTCGGTAGAATACGGTTTTCAGCTAATTGAGGGTTCGATTCAGTCGCTATATTGTTACGATATAGAACACTCGATGTGGCCCACTCAACGGTATCGGCCGCCGTTCGCTTATAGTGTTTTACAGGGTCAGTAAAATCACTGACATAGGGACGGGTTTCCATGCCAGTTTCAGGATCTATGTGTACCTTAGTACTCTCAATTAATATTGGTTCTGAACCATTAGCAACGATATAGTAGTTCGGCATTGCGTCTGTTTCTGCCAGCTGCCAATTATCGCCTCTAAACTGAATCGTCTTTGTGTCGCCTTTGACCACACCTTTAAAGCCAATTGACGGCTCAATTTTATACAGATCACCTTTGATGTGGGAAATGGTAAATTCATCACCGACGATGGATTGAATCGGTCGCATCTGAGAAAAGTAAATGGCCCAATCTTTACTTTGAACATCGATAGGAAAAGTAAGGTCTATCTCAGCCACAAAGCACTTTCCACCACCCGCGACTTTGTCACATTGTTCATCAGCGACATTGGTTACCACGCGATAGGTCACCGCCAGAGATTGACCGATAATATCGAGTTGTTGCTGCGTCAATGCGTCAGGGGAGCTGATGCTAACATCACTAGCCACAACGGTTTCAACATCCTTTTGAGCACATGCAGTCGTTGCCAATACCAGGCTAACGGCCGCCACTATCAATCTTGTTTTCATTACTACCCTCTATTATATATTTTATAGGTGGAACGATTTCATCAAGTCTCGTAATTTCTCCCCCTGGTGAAATAACCGAACACTCGATACTGCATGTTTTTCACTATCCATTGATGCTCAACCTGACACTGCAACTAACTCACCCAAACTGCCCAATATTCCAGCTGTTACTTCAGTCTCGCAGCACTGGCGATATCTAAGTTCATATGGTTAATATTAGATACAATTATGGCCACGTTACCTAGCAAAACTTTAATCTCTTTAGAGTGAGACACCGCGTTATTAGACAAGCTTTGGCTAGATCGTATTATCGAAACCGTTTCTGTCACGCTATGCTGAACCCGCTAGATCATTTTTTGGATTTCACCCGTTGCTTGTTATGTCTGACTCGCCAAGGTTCTAGCTTCATCTATATTGCCTACCAGCGACTCTTCAACTTTACACTTTTGCTTCATCTCGGTTGCCACAACTTTAGCTTGATACTGAGATAGGTATCATTAGGCTAGCGCTATTATTAATATATAACCGAGTCAAATGGGTCTCGCTGTCCTAATAAAAAAATGGCCGAGCACTTATCAAGTACTCGGCCCACATTAGTTTCCGGGGAGAGACTATAGGAATAACAAACGCTATTTTATTTGTTAAAAAACACGAACTAGGAGACCTCATCCTATTCATGAAGACCTTACAAACAACTTGTCACACAAGCAGATGACAACGCTGTCATTGGTAAACATACACAAAGAGAAACAAGATATCTACATTTTTTTGACATCTAATGTGTGGTTTTTTAAAACAAAATCATTGATTAAAAGTAAAACTATATAAAAACAGTAACTTAATAAGTTTAAAATGATTATCTGAACACTAAAAAGCCCAATTAATAACAGTTTTGATATATCCACGTCACTTAAAAATGTGTTTATGCGGGCGTTTAATGCAACCTAGCGAAGTAATGATTGTTTCACTGATAAAATGAATACTACAGAATAAATTCCGCCCTAAAATCATAGTGTCACCAAGCAACGAAGGCATGGAACAGTCCTACTTCTTATTACCGACAGAGTATAGCCAGCGCACGAAAGCAGAACGCGGTATCTTTTCATTATTGTTGAATAGATAATTTAAAAAGGAAATAACCACTCCTAAACCAATATTTACCGGTTGTTTGGGCCTGTTCCCCGCTAAGTTAAAGCTCTTTTTCGTAATGTGGATAATTCGCTTTCGAATAAAGGTGTTGATTGATAAATAGCTACAGCGTCAATTGCTAAGCCAACACTCTTAAATTCGTTGCTTTCAGCTCTCACCTAAAGCAGTTACATTTATCATAGCACCTCAAATTGACAGCGCTGTCAAAACGCGCTACAAATACTTCACAAGCGATAAACATCTTTAGCTTATCTATTAGGTAAATAGTACTTTGAGCCCAAGTGTTATTGCATAATAAATAGAATAAAAAGCTATATAAAATAGTGAAAAGGATTAATAAACAATGAGTAAAAGTATTGCCCCATTAAACTCAGACAAACACCTTCAGATTAAGATTACCGAATCAACAGATTACCGAAGATTTGCAGATCAACACCTTATTCCAGTGGTATTCCATGAGTTTCATCATTTAGCATCAGAGTTTCCGCTAGTTTTTGTAAAAAATACTGAAACTGGGCAGTTTATTCCAGTCGCACTAATGGGGATTAAAAACGGTGTTAACTTGTATTGTCAGCAAGATAATTGGCTGCCTGTTATACGACCATTAGGTTTTAATAATGCCCCTTTGTCATTGGTAAAAACCAATGAACAAAGTGAAGATGTGATGGTTTGTATTGATGAAGATAACAAGCTGATTGTGGACAATAGTGGTCATAGACTTTTCAATGACAATAAAGAGCAATCTGAATATCTAAAATCCCGAACTCAAGCCCTTTTAGATATAGCATCATATAGCCAACAAACGGCCAATATTTGCCAGTTTTTAGCGTCGAAAGCGCTACTCACACCTAAGCAACTTAGCGTTAAATTATTAAAAAATGAGCAAGTCATTAATATTGATGGTGTTTATATCGTTGATGAGAAACTGCTTAATAATTTAAGCGATGAAGAGTTTTTAGTTTTGAAAAACAAAGGGCTTCTATCACTCATCTATGCTCATATCATCTCTTTGCAACAGCTTCCTAGACTAATAGAAAAACAAAACCAGTACGATAAGAGTCAATAATTTTATATCGCGTCTCTGTCGCAGTGAAAGCTTAACATTCACTGCGACTCGCGGCTTAAAAGCTAAAGCTTCTGCAATCCGTATTGTTTAATTTTCTCAAGTAGTTCTCTGTGATTGGGTAGCTCTTTAACCAATTGCCGAGTCACTTCCTCTAATCTTTGGCCCTGCTTCTCAATATGAGCTAATTCATCAGGTAGCGAAATCTTGCAGTCGGGTGTTTTATTCATTCCGAACAAAACATATAAATAGTTTTCTAAATCAAAAACTTCGAACTTACTAAAGAAATCTTCACGATTGGGAGCAAAATCTTGCCATAGTGATAGACGTTTGATTAGTTCTACAGACATGGTTTTTGGATCACGATTATCGATCCAAAATTGCGAGTCGCTGCGATCGGACAAACAATAATGCAGCTTAATAAAATCAACGACGCGTTCCCATGCATACCCCATCACATGATTAAATCGGTCTCTCACTGCCGTCAACTGGGTTGCTGATGCAGGAAATCTGTCCGCTAAAAAACCCGCTGCAAAATCAGTTAATAGAATAGAGGTGGCCTCTAAGGGTTCTAGAAAACCTTGTGCTAAACCAAGAGCAACGCAATTTTTTTCCCAAGAGCGCTCTCTATAGCCCACGGTCATTGGCAAGGTGCGATGTTGATATTCTGCGAGCTTGCCACCTAGATACTTATCTAGCTTTACAAGTGCCGTGGCATCATCCATGTACTTTGTCGAGTAGACAAAGCCCACGCCCCTTCTGTGACTTAAAGCTATGTCCCAGATCCATCCGGCTTGATGAGCGGTTGCAATGGTAAAAGGTGGAATAACAGAGTCAGCATCAGTGGGCACTTGAACCGCGATAGCCTTATCGACAAATAGCTGATCTGCTTTACTGATAAACGGCACATGCAATGCTTTATCAATCAACAGAGAGGCAAAACCACTACAGTCGATATAAAAATCAAATTCGAGAGTGCCCGCTGTATCGGTCACTAGTGATTTAATTTCTCCCTCAGTACCCATAATCACATCGTTTACATTTGCACTGATATGTTTGACATTAAAATTGGCTTTTGCATTAACGCCAAGTAACTTAGCAAACTTAGCTGCGTTTAAATGATAAGCGTAACCTAAGTGCCCTTTATATTCTGCATCACTGATTGTCTTAGGGCTTTTATAGGCTTCACAGACAGCATGTTGTGGAGAAACAGCCTCTGCGTATGTTCCGGTCTTTCTTGACAACCATAAACGGGTTAAACCTTCAGTAACAGGACCTGGCATATCGAACAGATGATGATAAAAGTTATTCTCAGGATGTTTTACTTTATCCTGCCAATTAGCGAATTTTATTGATTGCTTAAACGTCACATCACAACAGCGAATAAACTCCGTTTCACTGATCCCAAAACTCTGTAATGACTGGCGTATAGCAGGAACAGTGCCCTCTCCGACCCCTATGGTAGGAATATCGGGCGACTCGATAAGCGTAACTGAGAGATGTTCATTACTAAGTGCTGCTTTGCCTAAATGATTTGCAGCAAGCCAGCCTGCCGTTCCGCCGCCAACAATGGCGATTTTTTTAATATCCATAAGATGTCTCCATATTAATTAGCGGCTAAATCAAACAATAATGTCTGCAATCTGACTTTCAAATAACACAGATTATTGGGATGAATTCGCTTCTATTCATCATGCATATTCTCTAACAAAAAACCCAGCTAATGCTGGGCTTTTATTAAATGTAATTTATATTTAGAAACGTAGCGCTACACCAACCTTATAACGAGCTTCGCCTTCAAAGCTCCATGCTGGGTAACCGTTTTTAAGCTCTGGTTTAACTTCAGCAGCATCTGGTGCGACACCAAGTTGAACACTGTCTTCTTCAAGCAAGTTAACCACTTCAAACGTCACTGATAAGTAATCAGTAATATTGTAGTTAGCACTCAAATCGACGGTTCCATAATCTTGGTGTTCACGGTTGCCGTAGAAACCTGGTAGCTCACGGATCATGTATTCACTACGCCAGTTATAAGCAACTCGAGCAGAGAAGTCTTCCATCTCATAATAACCCACTAAGTTTACGGTGTGCTTAGAAGAGTCAGAGAAGACACTCACTTGATCAGGGTAATTGTCAGCCGGAGCATCAGAATCTGCAAACGTATAGTTAGCTGAATAGCCTAAACCATTTTCAAATGAATCTTGAAGCTGAAGTTCAACACCTTGGATTTGGCCACCAGTACCGTTTTTCTTGGTTGACTTGGTCCAGCTATCTACACCAGAATCTGGGTCAACAATACCAATGCTCTGGTTAAGAATTTGGTTTGAGGTGACGAATGAACTGATATCTTTAATAAAGTAAGTTGCCGCAACAATACCGTCTGGGCTGAAGTACCACTCGACACCTAAGTCGGCTTGAGTCGCTTTAAAAGGTTCTAGTGCTATATTACCTGTATTGACAACTTCGTTGCCCGCAGTGCCGTCTTTATAACCCGCTAAAGCGGATGAGGCAAACATATCACCATAGTTAGGACGAGAAATAACCTGTGAAGCAGAGGTACGAATAATTACATCTGGTGCAACGTCAAATGCGACGTTAACACTTGGAAGTACATCGCTATAACTTGATTCCAGAGTGCTTAAACCATCTGCGTAAGAACCGTCTGATTGGAGGTTATAGTAATCAGAGGTTGCATCAGTAGAGATATAACGTAGACCAAAGTTACCGCGGATCCCGTCAGCTTCAAAATTAGCCATTAAGTATAATGCTAAGTTCTCTTCGCTAATCGTACCGTAACCTGACTTATAAACGGTGTTGTCTTTATCAAATCCAGAGATTGCCGCATTCGCATCTTTAAGCATTGCATCTAAATTTGGCTTAGGCAGTGTAAAACCGGCACCTGATGACACGGTACCTGAGTAATACTCAGATGCATCTTTTGCTGCAACATCAGCATTCACTATCCCAGGGAATGTTTCCTGCTTTACATCGTGGTCAGTCCAGCGCACACCCGTCTTGAATGAAGTAATAGCACCAAGGTCTACAGGAACAGTAACATCAAATTGTGCGTATGTTTCTTCATCTGAATTAGGCTGTTTCTTTAAAGACCAACCCGCTGGTGCCAGTTGGCCTTTAAAGTCTTCAGCGCCAAATGATTTATTTGCGATATCAATATTAATCACATCGCCAGTAGCATCGTATGTACCAACAAAATCAGATACGTCACCAATCCAACCACCATAATTTGATGTCATCTCAGTACCACCTTCAGACTTGGTGTTACCGACACGGCCTTCTAACGTATAGCTGTCAGCATCGTACTTGAAATCCAAATCATATGTGTTTGAATCCATGCTCGCTTTACGGGCCCAAGTCTGAGCCCAACCAGGATTCGCGGCCAAACCATCACGACGGTAGAAGGTACAAGTGCCAGATGAATTTTTCTGCTCACAAATTTCATCTTTACGATTATCGCCATCTACGATGCTAGGGAACATAGTAAACAACGATGTATTTGCATTATTCGCTTTCATATCAAGCGTCATGATATTTAAGCCAAACTCCAAATTGTCTGTTGGGCGGTATTGGAATGCACCATTGATAGCTGTACGTTCTCTATCTTGCTCAAAAGTTGTTGGAACAATGTCACCCCAACCGACGAGAGATTCGATACCATTGCGCTGATAAGATGTTTCTGACGCTGCTGCAGAGACTAAGAAACCAAAGCTCTCATTTTCATTTTTCCAGCTATATAAGCCAGAAAGTTCTGGATCTGTCTCTTCAGAAATAGTGCCGTAGTCGGCTTTAGCGCTGATGAAAATTGAATTGGAATCAAGATCTAACGGCTTACGGGTTTTAACAATTACCGTACCACCGATACCGCCTTCTGCGATATCAGCTTGAGAAGACTTGTATACTTCAATTGCACCGACCATTTCTGGTGGTAGAAGTGAATAGTTGAAACTACGGTCAATAGCTTGTTGGTCATACCAACCCGTAGAGGCAACTGAATGTCCGTTAAGCAATGTGCGTGTCAACTGGCTAGAAGCGCCACGAATTGAAACTTGCTGGCCTTGTCCAAACTGACGGTTTACAGCAACACCAGGAATACGAGCCAGTGACTCACCAACATCACCGTCTGGGAACTTACCGATATCTTCAGCAGTTACCGCATCAACAACTGAATCTGAAAATCTTTTTGCGTTAATTGACGCTTTCATTGATGCACGCATACCACGTACTTCAATTTTTTCGATATTTTCATCTGCTGCGACAGTTGCATCAGCATCAGCTGCCATGGCAGACATAGATACTGCGCTTCCGAGGAGTAGCGCAATGTTTGTAGCTAGTACATTTTTCTTAAAAGTAGATGGTCGCATCTCGTTTCCCTTCCATAACTTATTATATTTATTTTTATATCCATAACCATTCCCCAACCGGAATGACAACGCTGTCATGACTAGAGCAAACATTACACAATATTTAACAGCGACGCCACAACAAAATAACCATCGCGTCGATTATATTTATAAAAAACAACATGCGAGTAGAATGCAAAACATCATTAATCTTTAAATACAATCAGTTATACTGGGTGCGAGATTCAATTTTAGCTGTGATGTTTTTTTATATATGGGTAATAGATGCAAAAAATAGCCGCTGATGATTGCTAATTACTTCAAAAGTTCGCACTATACGGCTAAATTCGATAACAAATATTGTCGCCACACCTTCAAATGTTAGCGGTATGTTATCTACAAAATATAATTGCCATGCTCTCTTATTAACGAGAAATCAGCTTTATGAAAGTCACTATTAATGATGTCGCTAAACACGCTGGCGTATCGATAAAAACCGTCTCTCGCGTCACCAATAACGAGCCTTCGGTAAAGCAAGCAACGATAGATAAAGTTAATGAAGCCATTCAAGCATTAAATTATCAACCCAACCTTGCGGCAAGAAGCCTAGCAGGAACAAGCTCTTACGTTATTGGTTTTGTTTATGACAATCCTAACGCCTACTATATTATTGATATGCAAAATGGTATTTTGTCTGCATGTAAAGATCTTGGCTATGAGCTGTTGATCCACCCTTGTGACTCAAAGTCTGCAGATATTTGCGATGAACTAATAAAGCTGGTTAAGCACAATAGGTTATCGGGTTTAGTCCTCACTCCTCCTTTATCAGAGGACCCGGAAATATTGGCCGCACTTGATAAAATAGATGCCAGTTATGTACGCATCATTGCAGGTGAAAAGCTTGAAGATAATAATGGCCTAGCAGTGCTGGTGGATGATAAATCTGGCGCAATATCTATCACACAACATTTAATCGATCTCGGTCATAAACAGATCGCATTCTTAAGTGGTGATGAACAACATGAATCGACTAAAGAGCGTTTAGCCGGTTTTAAGCAAGCACTAAGCAACAATAATATTGCGATTAATAATAGCTTCATCATTGATGGACAATATTCGTTTGAATCGGGGGTCGAAGGCGCTAAAAAGCTATTAAGGCAGTCAAAAAAACCTACCGCTATCGTCGCTTGTAACGATGAAATTGCCGCAGGGGCATTGTTTGCAGCACGACTTGAGGGAGTTGATATACCAGCAGACATTTCGATTGTCGGCTTTGAGGATAGTCCTTTTTCACGTCAAACCTGGCCTAAACTGACCACAGTACATCAGCCCAACGAAAAAATTGCACATATCGCTACTGAGTTATTAATCGCCAAGCGTCGCGCTCAAGCGTCAGATCAATCGAGAGTATTTGTGCCAGAGCCAGTGATTAGAGATTCTTCAACCTCGCCTAAAAAGTAATCGCCGTCTTTTCGCATGACTTGCTCGCTAAATCATGTGAAAGGACAGTAATATTGTTATACCGCTTCTTCGTTTTCTTCGCCTGTACGTATACGAATGACTCTTTCAACATCAGTCACAAAAATCTTACCATCACCGATTTTTCCCGTACGAGCAGTATCAACAATAACGTCAATCGCTTGATCGAGTTGTTCATCTTGAATAACCAGTTCAATTTTTACTTTAGGTAAAAAATCGACCATATACTCCGCGCCGCGATACAGCTCAGTATGACCTTTTTGACGTCCAAAGCCTTTAACCTCAGACACCGTCATTCCATTAATTCCAATATCAGCAAGTGACTCACGTACATCATCTAACTTAAATGGTTTAATAATAGCTTCGACCTTTTTCATCGTAAAACTCCTAACAACCTGCTGAATTAACTAATTTAGTAACTATCTAGCTTAACATGCAGCCACAAAACTCTGTAGTCTAAAGTGATTTTGTGCCGACTTTAAAAATGAATGCTGTCTTCTTATAACGGAACAATCTAAAAAATCAACCTAGGTTGAGCTAACACGATCACTATACTGCCTAAAGTTATTCAAAAGCTATCTAGTCGCAGGATGCGATATAGCTTGTTCAGGGAAGATACAACATGATTAAAAAGAAGCATGGCTTTACGTTAATCGAGCTTATGGTCACACTTGTGGTAGCAACAATTTTAACTGTAATTGCAGTTCCGTCCTTCAATACGCTATACGCACAAATCCGTTCAGACTCAAGCATACGTAAAATTCAACAATCAGTGCAACTGGCAAGAAATCATGCAATTGCATATGGTTTAAGAGTGACAGTTTGCCCAATATCCGAACAAGGTTGTAGCGATGACTGGCATAATAACATTACAGTATTCACAGACTCTGGCACATTAAACTTGATAGATGGGCAAGATAAAATTATTTACATCATAGGGCCATTTAACGCAAAAGACTTTGTCAGCTATAACCGAACAGCAATTAGATTTCAAGCAGAAGGACTAGCGTCAGGAACCAATGGAACCTTGAGTTATTGCCCTGATACCATCAATAATTCATATTCGCGTGCCATAATTGTCAGTCAATCTGGTCGCGTTAGATTTTCTAAAAAGAAGAATATTGAATGTGATTAATTGTACATATTTAAAAGGCGAACATTATTAGTCAAGAAAGGCTTTTAAGCCAATATTTTGGCGGGTTCTTTGTATTATTTAGCTACTGAAAGTCATCACAATTTGTAATATACTGCTGATGTTGTTAGGTAAAGGATATCGCCATGAGACACTATAAAAAAAGAATAAATGCTTTCACTCTTGTGGAACTAATGGTGACGATTGCTATCGCGACTATTTTAATTAGTATTGCCATCCCCTCCTTTACCGTTTTCTACGAAGATTCAAGAAGTGAAGCTGCAATAAGAAATATTCAACAATCTCTTCAGTTGGCGCGCAATCAAGCTATCAGTTATGGTGCAAGAGTAACCGTTTGTCCCCTTTCAGGTACTACTTGTGGGGATGATTGGGAAAATGGCTTTAAAGTATTCATTGATAATGGCACTATTGCAAAACTAGATAGCACTAATGGTGTTGATGATAAAGTGATAATTGTGGTCGATCCCTTTCATAGTAGCGACTTTGTTTCCTATGACAGAAATTCAATTAGTTTCTCTTCAGAAGGAAGTATTACAGGAACATATACTTCCGGCATATTTTCATACTGCCCCACCAGTAAGTCGAATGAAAATACCAAAGCTATAGAAGTTACCCGAACAGGTAGAATGAAGCTTTCTACGAATACGCTAACCTGTAGTTAGAATTAGTTAACTATTTGCTAACTAACTCTAACGACAAGGTCTAATCATCTAACGGTTAAACCATCTAGCTTTTGCGCTTCTACATTGATAAATGTCTCGTCGAGCCCAACACACTCAACAACCTCTTTTATGTACGCATTGTTCCCATCATTTCTGTTAGGAACCTTCCTGGCTGGCAGCGTTGCCATACTAAGTTCTAATTTTTCCACCTGCCAATTATAAAAAGCAATCTGCTCAACGGTGGTTGTTTTCAAAAAACACTTATAATCTTTTTTTTCACCGTTACTTGCCATTGCATTAGGTATAACCGAAGCTACAAGTATAAATAAAACAGAATTTCTCATTACCAACACCCCTTTGGCGTTTTTTCCCCTGTCTCGGTAATCTGCAGAACCCCACAAGAACTATCGCGTGTAGCTTGAGCCCCTTTTGCAGTTGCCTTAACTTTAAACGTACCCGTTCCTACTATCGTAGCGCTTACGCTATAGTTCTCGCCATCGGTAATAAAAGGGTTAGCGTCAAAGCCTAAATCTGACATATTTCCAGTATAAGTCCTGTTATCGAAATAAAATTGTTCCTGCAAATTTGCAGCATCAGCCAGAATTGTTAAGCCTTCAGCCCTCGCGCCTTTTGCAACGTAATCGACATATGATGGATAAGCGATTGTCGCCAAAATCCCTATAATAGCGACAGCTATCATTAACTCGATTAATGAAAAACCTTTTATTCTATACATCAATTAACCTTACTCATCCACATGGTAATAAATACGGTTTATTCCTAAACCGCCACCTACACATTTAACATCATTTTCCCCGCATGGCGGTGGTGGGCAATTAACATCTCCAGCTTCACATTCTTGTCTTTCAACATTATCGAGAGGCAGTTCAGGAAAATACATTTTGTCGCCAGGAATTGACAGTTGTGGGGTATCAGGGACCCTTTCTCCTAACTCAATATACTCTTTAGTGTAAGTACGCGTACCTTTATGTAAAGCAAAAGAGTAAAGTCGACCTTGACCTGAAATCAAACATTGGTTGCTCGATGAAGTATCACCGGGAACGTAAGATGTAAAATACACTCGGCCTTGAATAATAGCTGCTCCAGCTAAACTTTTCTCGCCAACTGCACTTAGGTTATAGTACCACCCGAGTTTTTTACCGAATGCAATATTTTCATCTTCTGTGGTAGCTGCTTTAGACGTTACATTGTATAAATTTTCTAAGATTATCGGCGCTGGAATCGAGTTCCCATTTGAACCATCAAACGAACGGGTAACAACATTGCGATCTTGCATTGTAAAAAACTTATCATCTCTTGATTTATCTGACGGATGCGGTCTATGGCCGGAACCAATGACAACGGCATCATAAGGTACATTTTGATAATTTTTAGTCGTTGTTGTTGAACCCTCAATGACGACACTCACCTCAGAAATATTTGTAAATACTGTTTGTGCAACTGCTGGCTCAGCAAAAAACCGCCTATCAGATGCAAGCGTCCCACCACCTAAATCTGCAAATTTAAAAGCGGTCCATGGCGCTATCGCATCATTTGGGTAACCACTAGGTAAATCAAGCCGCCATACATGCCCCCCAGTATCAGATGCATAGATTCTGTCGGTTAGACGATCATTATTACTGTCTAGTACCGCGACTGAATTAGGTATACTGTCAGTGATCCCGGGGATTTGAGTAATATTAGAACCCGATGTAGGACCAAAAGAATGCACTAACTTGCCGGTAGCAGCATCTACGATAAATACACCGCGCGCTTCCGAATCAGATGATCCGACTGCAGCACCATCCTTTGTTGATGGAGAATAACCAGCGCCAAAAATAAGCACAGGCTTAGCATTAGCGGGATCTGTATTACCGATAGGCCAGCCTGGAATTCGAGTGACGACGGGTTCAGACCATGTTTGACCCAGTTCAGACATTCCCGAACTATCTGCATCAATTTTCCACATAAAACTAGGCGAATCAGGTGACGTTACGTCGAACGCATAGTATGACTTCCCACCTCGACGCATACCTATGAACACCCAAGCCTTTTCAACTCCTGAGCTACCAGTCTCAACATAACTAACAGGTGAACTATCCAAACCATAAACTGAATGAACTCCAGTCGGAATATTAGATTTTAATTCTCGTAAATTGGGGAACAATTCATATGGTATAAATGCCCATGATTCAGAGACGCTATCTCCACTATCTTTAAACATATGCAAGAAGCCGTGATTGGTCCCCATAAAAATTCGAACATCGGGCGTTGCTGTCGTTCCAAAATTAATAGCTAGAGGCTTAGAATGTAGTGGGTCACCTAATATATCGGCACGATTATCCGTAATAAAGCCGTCACCATCATCGTCATCAACATCGATACCCTTAGCCCAATTAAAAGTATCGCTCAGCTGAGACTCATCAATCCCCATGTAACTGGCTAAATCTCCATCCCCACCAGCATAGTTTGAAGCATTGTTCTTCGTGAAATTAACCATTGCACTGTTAGTGCCTATGTTACTGAGCAATTTACGACTCGTGCCGCGCTTTAGCATATCTGCCACGCCCCCGACTTTAACATCATTGCCATCTCCACCATCGCTAGCAGCAGAACACACTGAATCTAACGTCCAATAAGAACAAACTGAAGACTTGATACTACCGTCACTCGCTAATGCATTGTTACCTTTTTTATCAATAATATCGCCTCCAGCCGTTACCTTAAACTTCTTTAGGTTACCCGACCAGCGAGGGCCTTTATTCGGTAAAAACATAGAGTAATAAACTGAATCAAATGTTTTTGTTCTATCAAAATTATTACTTGCTATCGAAGGGGATGTAAAGCTAGCGTTAACTTCTAAAATTTGTGAGAACACTTGCTGTAAAGCAGACTGTAAAGCTGTTGCGTTGGCCGCGGGGAAATACTTCCCTCCACCTTTTTCAGCCGTTTTTAGTAATAAATCAGCAGCATCATCAGCTCCCTCACTAAAGCCAATGGTAAATGTAGTAACATTTTGGTCATCAGGAAAAGCTGAAGTAGTATTCACATCATTAGTGTTCATCCAACCCGCAAGTGCCGGAAGATAACTTGTAAAAGATGGGCTTGCGTTAGTAAATATGTCCGTAGTGCTTACGCCTGGTAATCCAAGCACTTTGTCATCGGCTGCATGATCAACCGTTGGAACACCATCTGTAATATAGACAATATAGGCTCTGTTTTGACATTCTTTAAACGGAGATAAGTACTTACCTCCCGATTGTGCTGTAAAATCTTGAGGTGGATTATTCTTAGTATATGACAAATGTCTAGGTTTATAGTCTTTGTCACCAAAATATACATTCTTACCTGCAAAATATCGATACGCTTCATATAAAGTTTCACATAGTGGTGTATTTGTTGATGCTGGAAGGTTATCAATTGTCGACAACAACGAAACTTTATTCGCTTCAGTCATACTCTTAATGCCTGAAATAATTCTCCCACCATCACCATAGCCATCTTCAGGATAGTTAATGTTAAAAATAGCCAAGCCAAAATCAACACTCGGGGTAGTGACAATCGTATTCTTAATCACTTCTTTTGCTATTTCGAGACGAGACTTGGGGACTGTAGTTTGATCGCCGTGATACCAGCGCAAATAATTGTCAGTATAGAGTGTTATTGCCTGCCCAGTGCCGAATCCTGTTTGTTCTGCTTTTTTGTATGCATCATCAATTTCTGATGTTGTCGAACTCCCATCAACTTCAGCATAACGTACTGGGTTCTTTTTATTACCCGCACTATCTATTGGGAATCCTGATGGGTGCCCTGGTGCATTGCGCCATTTTTTGTCATCTATATCATCAAAACAATCAATATGGGTGATATTAGCCCCGTTATTATCAGGTACCTCTTGCCAAGTACCATTTTGCCCAGAAAAACTATACTCGCGAAAAAAACCAGTAAAGACACCATAGTCGCTAAGATAATCCCAAGAACTTTCACAGCCGTTAATCTCAGCTAGAAAACGTCGGCTTTCGGATGGGCTATCAGGGACAGGTATAGATGTATTATCAATCCCACCTTTAGTAAAGTAGACCATGCGCTCCTGCAAAGAGTTATCGCTGCCGGATGCTGGATAAGTAATATTAGGATTATAAAATGCTTCAGCATCATTGACCATAGTCCCCATACTACCTGAGTTATCAAATATAATTAGCACTTGAGGTCTGGCACCGGAACGTGCTGATGACTCATAAACATATAACTCAGTATCGTCACCATGACTAGCACCTGAAAGAACGATTACAGCGCAAGCTATGACAATGAAAATTCGTTTAACCCACATAATGACTAACTCCCGGTTATAACTTCTTGTTCTATTCCTGCAACGACAACCAAACGGCCCATGTCATCACGACCGAATGTTGCTGTACTAGAAACTTCAACTCTTCTACAACTAATCAAATTTGCGCCACTGGCGACAGAACTCCTCTGACAGCTGACATCACCATCAGCCATTGGTGTCATCGTGCTAGACACACTAAATACATTATCAACAACAGTTACGATTGAGTTAATATTGGCCATGATGGTACCTTGATTGGCGACAAGTACTTTATTCATGGCACCATGTGCCTCAGACATCGCTTCGACCCTCTCTGAACCGGCTCCAGCCATTCGAATTGACTGAGTAGAATTAACAGCTAATGCCACCCCAATAACCGTCATAATGAGCAGAATAATCAGCGAAAAAAATAGTACTATCCCTTGTTGTTTTTTCATTCTCATTTTCATCAAACTAGTTCCTAATCAGTATAGGGTTTTCTAATACAACTGTGGTCGAGACAACTTTACGCCTAAATCCATCATTACTGGCGGAAATAGTTTTATCACCAAGTACATAACTCTTTGTATTACTGTAACTAGTATCTTCATCTATTGAGCGAACTAATAGGAAAATCCTCAACGCTACTAAACGCCGAAACAACCCATTATCCCACATTAATGAGGTCACATTTTGCGCAGGCATAAAACTGTCGGCAGTATTATCGCCATCGCTATCAAAACCATACATCACTCTAAAATTCTCGATCCCTTCGACCAATTGCTCATAACTATTACGGGTTTTCATCCCACCTTTTCCTAACACACGTCTCATCAAGACAGGTACGCCATTATCATTTTTAATAAAATAGATATGATGCTGGTACTCCCAGAACCGTGCATTATCAATACTCGGTGCAGTTTGATCACCGGAAAATAGCACTGCCTGACTTGCTGTAGTTGCCATATAATAGCGATTAGTATTAAATGCCGTAACAGCGGGACCAATCAACCTTTTTACCTGAAGCACATCAGTATTTGCTGTGACACCTGATAAACAAGCAAAAGATTCTGTTCCTATACTCTGCTCATATCCCCATAATCGTCTAAAGTGAGCGGGTTGGTTATTGGGGAAACTAGCATTATTTGCACCACCGCCAATGCAGTCACTAGCAGCAGGAATAGCTACAGCATTGACTTGAGTATTCATACCTATAACGAAGTCTGTCCCCGTCATATCAGCCATAAAACCCAGTTGGCTAACATCTCGTTCGATTAAAGCCAAAGCGATGCGTCCATTCTCCTGCAGCTGATTAAATTGACTCGTTGTCGTGACATTCGCAGAAGACATTGCGAACATAGAAAAAAGACCAGCCGATAAAAATAAACTCACGACCATAGCAACCATCAATTCTACTAATGAATAACCACTCTGTTTATCTCTAATTAATCTCATTACATGTGCCAATTTAAATTATTACAGTACTTAAAGAATATGTTCGGCGTCGATCATTCGCTGTGCCGCACCCCTTCACGAAATCACTTTTATTCGACGCTCCATCGCTTACACTGCGAACTCCCCGCCAAGTCATGACAACAAGGACCTCACCTGTTGCTTTTACATCGACACATGCAGTAGCACCATCAAGCCCACCCACACTTTTAGTGCCTTGTAGTTCTGATGCACCACCAAATAGTTGCTCCCACTGATATAAATCCCATGTGCGTGTTTCTGCATTGCTACAGATTACAGTGGCTCCTACGCCCACATCACATGATTTACCTGGTTTTGATAGTAAGCCAGCATAGGTGCCACGGTATAGCAGGAGTTGAGAACGATTCAGTTTCATTCTATTAATAATATCGTTAGCAAGGTAAGTAGCTTGGGTTTGCTGAAAAGATTCGAAACTGCCGCGTTTCGCAATAATGTGGAGATTAAAAATACCAATTAGACCAACAACTAAAATAACTAAAGAGACCATCACTTCAATTAAAGAAAGACCCTTTTGTTGGTTTTTCATTACTGTCAATTCCTTTGCTTTAGTCATATTATTGACGTTAAATTTATGTTTTTAGTGTTTTAAATCTGTAACTTAGGAAGAGTAAATCAGCATACAGGTTAATGGTAGTTTAGTCGAATGTTAGCTTTGGTCTGGTTGTTAATTTAAACGTAAAGGTCATTGATGTGTCTGAATTATAAGCATAAAAAAAGAGGCCTAAGGCCTCTTTTTAATCAGTGCGATGTTCGCTTTAGCGTAACTCGGCGGGGACAGCAAATACGGTATCTTCCAACCGGCCTTCGACTTCGGTAATAACGCTTGGCGCCATATCCGCGATAGCATCAACAACTTGCTTAACTAACACTTCTGGTGCAGATGCTCCAGCGGTTACAGCAACACGTTGAACACCATTAAACCAATTGGGGTCCACATCATCTGCATTATCAACTAAATAGGAGTTAGTCCCTTTCTTTTGCGCCAATTCACGCAAACGATTTGAGTTAGAGCTGTTTTTAGAACCTACCACAATAAACAGCTCGACCTCTGCAGCAACATTACGTACAGCATCCTGACGATTTTGCGTTGCATAACAAATATCATCTTTGCGTGGGCCTTCTATCCCAGGGTACTTCTTCTGCAAAGAAGCTATCACATCCGCAGTATCATCCACTGATAATGTTGTTTGAGTCACAAAGCACAAGTTATCAGGATTTTTGACTTCAAGCTTAGCCACATCTGCTGGAGACTCAACTAAATGAACTCCGCCCTCTGGGTTATCATATTGACCCATAGTGCCTTCGACTTCTGGGTGACCAGCGTGACCAATAAGAATACATTCAATGCCTTTACGGCTCGCACGAGTCACCTGCAAATGAACCTTGGTAACCAGTGGGCACGTCGCATCAAACACCTTAAGACCACGAGTTTTGGCTTCAGCACGAACCGCTTGCGATACGCCATGAGCGCTAAAGATAACAATGCTGTTATCCGGCACTTGATCTAACTCTTCAACAAACACGGCACCACGATCTTTAAGGTTTTGCACCACATAACGGTTATGAACAACTTCATGTCGCACATAGATAGGTGGGGAAAAAAGCTCTAATGCCCGTTCAACAATACTAATTGCACGATCAACACCAGCGCAGAAACCGCGAGGATTTGCTAAAAGAATTTTCATAATTACAGTACCTGTACCACTTCAAGTTCAAATGTTAGCACTTGACCCGCCAATGGATGATTCAAGTCGACAGTGACAGAGTCACCAACAACATCTCGTACCATGCCAGGTATTTCGCTGCCACCTGGGCCGCCAAAACTCACAATAACACCCGCTTCAAGCTTCATATCAACAGGGAAACGGCTCTTATCCATATGGTGTACGGCATCAGGGTTAGACACGCCGAAGGTATCAGCTGGCTGCAAAGTAAAGCTATGGCTATCACCCACTGATAAATTGCTAATTTCGGCTTCAAACGCTGGGCTTAAGCTTTCATCACCAATATTAAAGCGAGCAGGTTTTCCTGCCGCCTTGGTACTTTCAGCTGTCGATCCATCTTCAAGTACTATGTTCATGTGACACAAAATTGAATGCATATCTGACACTTAGATTACCCCTTTATATCAGCTGAGTTTTTGACATCTTTACCGGAAACAAAAGAATCCAAAATGATGAGTCCGGCACCGACGCAGATGGCAGAATCAGCAATATTAAATGCTGGAAAATGACTACTGTTCCAATAGAAATCTAAGAAATCGACCACAAAACCATGTTGCAACCGATCAATTAAATTACCTAGTGCTCCGCCGATCACTAATGTGTAAGCCAGATTTAAACGCCACATTTTACTTGGTTGCTGACGCAACCAAACAGAAAGTAACACACTAAAACCAACCGCGACGAAAGTGAACAACCAACGTTGCCAACCCCCTGCATCACTTAGAAAACTAAATGCCGCGCCGTAATTACGCACATAGGTAAAGTTAAATATCGGTAATAACTTTACCGATTCATACAGCTCAAAGCTGGACAAAACCCACTGTTTAGACAGTTGGTCAGCAAGTAACACTAACACAACTATCCAATACCAACGTAGGCCACTGTCTTTCCAAGAAGTGGGCATTACAGATCCTTTATTATGCAAACTGGCGAGTTTCGCCTTCACCTTCGATATTGGTCACACAACGCGTACAAAGCGTTGGATGTTCAACGACTTGGCCAACATCTTCTCTATGATGCCAGCAACGCTCACACTTCTCAGCTTCAGACTTTTTCAGCCCTAGCTTCAGAGTCGCAAGCTCAGTGTCAATAGCATCCGCAGGTGCTTGAGAAAGTGCCACTACATCGGTCTTAGAGGTCAATAACACGAAGCGTAATTCATCACCCAAAGTGTTAAGTACGGTAGACAATGCTTCATCAGCGTATAGCGTAATTTCAGCTTCCAACGATCCACCAATCAACTTTTCACGACGAGCGCTTTCAATCACTTTATTCACTTCAGCGCGAACTGCTAGCAATTGGTCCCAGTATTCATCGTTCAGATCGGAATCAAGCGTCACAGACGTCAGGCCTTCATACCACATTTCTGTAAATACGAATTCACTACGTTCACCTGGAAGTAGTTTCCAAATCTCATCAGCAGTGAAGCTCAAGATAGGTGCCATCCAGCGCACCATAGCCTCAGAGATAAGGTACAGTGCGGATTGACAACTGCGACGAGCATTACTGTCATCTTTAGCCGTGTACTGTCTGTCTTTAATAATATCAAGGTAGAAGCTACCTAGCTCAACAGAGCAGAACTGCATCAGCTTTTGAGTCACTGAATGGAAGTTATATTCGTCGTAAGCTTCAATCAGTTCCTGTTGTAATGCAGCGGCACGGCGGACAACCCAACGATCTAAAGCAACCATGTCTTCAACGGCGACCATATCTTTTTCTGGATTAAAGCCATTGATGTTAGCCAATAGGAAACGAGCAGTGTTACGAATACGACGATAAGCATCAGCACTGCGCTTGAGGATTTCGTCAGAAACGGTCATTTCACCGCTATAATCGGTTGCAGCTATCCATAAACGAAGTATGTCAGCGCCTAGCTTGTTGGTGACATGCTGTGGAGCAATCACGTTACCAACCGATTTAGACATCTTACGACCTTTGCCATCAACAGCAAAACCATGAGTCAGCACTTGCTTATAAGGCGCTTTGCCATTCATCGCAGTAGAGATCATTAATGATGACATGAACCAACCACGATGCTGGTCGCTACCTTCTAAATAAAGGTCAACTTCATGGCCATTAAACTCTGGACGCGCTGCTACAACAGATGAGAATGTTGAGCCTGAGTCAAACCATACGTCTAACGTATCTGTCACTTTGCGGTATTGGTCAGCTTCATCACCTAGAAGCTCAGAAGCATCTAAATCCCACCAAGCTTGAATACCTTCTTGCTCGATACGGTTAGCCACTCTTTCCATTAGTGAGACGCTATCAGGATGAAGTTCATCTGTTTCGCGGTGTACGAATAAGGCAATTGGCACCCCCCAGGTACGTTGGCGTGAGATACACCAATCTGGACGGTTCTCGACCATCTTCTCTATGCGGCTTTGGCCCCAATCAGGGATCCACTGTGTTTTCTCGATTTCACCCAAGGCTTGTTGACGCAGCCCTTTTTGATCCATTGAGATAAACCACTGCGGAGTCGCGCGGAAGATAATCGGTGTTTTATGACGCCAGCAATGTGGGTAGCTATGATTAATCGCAATATGATTAAGCAATGCGCCTTTCTCTTCCAATAACGTGACGACGCTCTTGTTCGCTTTGAAGACGTGTTGTCCTGCAAAAATCTCGGTGTCGGCTTTATAAACACCATTGTCACCCACTGGGTTAGCAACTTCTAAACCATACTTTTGGCCAACAATGAAATCGTCTTGGCCATGGCCTGGTGCAGTATGAACAATACCCGTACCTGAATCGACAGTAACGTGATCCGCTAAGATAACTGGCACATCAAAAGCATAAAATGGGTGATTAAAGCGTAATAGCTCAAGTTCAGAACCGAGTACATTCGCCAGCACTTTATGCGACTCAGCACCAAATCGTTCAACACATGACTCAACTAAGTCTTCAGCTAATACCAGTGCTTGAGTTTGGCCGTCTTTTACCATCTCAACCAAAGAGTATTCGATATTGCCAGCAACAGCCAATGCGCGGTTAGCAGGCAGAGTCCAAGGCGTTGTCGTCCAGATAACCATAGAGATGTTATGTGGATATTCAGTAACACCAAACTTAGTGAGTAAAGCGCCCTTATCGACAACTGAAAAAGCCACATCGATTGCCGGAGACATCTTGTCTTCATATTCAACTTCAGCTTCAGCCAGAGCAGAACCACAATCAGTACACCAATGCACAGGCTTGACACCTTTGTGCAAGTGTCCGCTTTCAATCACTTTTGATAGTGAGCGTACAATGTTTGCTTCAGTGCCGAAATCCATAGTTAGGTAAGGGTTTTGCCAATCAGCAAATACACCTAAACGGATAAAATCATCACGTTGGCCATCAACTTGCTTAGCCGCATATTCACGGCATTTTTGACGAAACTCTGCCGCCGTAACTTTGTGGCCAGGCTTACCGACTTTTTGCTCTACTTTGAGCTCAATAGGTAGACCATGACAATCCCATCCAGGAATGTATGGCGCATCAAAACCAGACATGGTCTTTGACTTGATAATAATATCTTTAAGAATTTTATTAACTGAGTGACCAATATGAATATCACCGTTTGCATATGGAGGACCATCATGCAAAATAAACGGCTTGCTCTCTTTACGGCTCTCACGGATCTGTTGATACAGTCCTTTCTCGGTCCAGGATTTTAACATCTCTGGCTCACGATTAGCCAAGTTACCACGCATCGGAAACTCAGTTTCCGGCAAATTCAAAGTAGATTTATAGTCGCTCATTAACCCTTTACCATTTTGTTAGCTAAGCTATTAGCCTGCATCGCTGCCAAGCAGGGCTTTCGCTCTGTTGGCATCATTTTCAATTTGTTTTTTCAGCGCATCTAGTGATCCAAATGGCTGCTCGTCTCTAATCTTTGCCACCAACTCAACTTCAACGGCTTTACCATAAAGGTCACCTTCAAAATCAAATAGATGGACTTCTAACTGACATACTTGACCATTCACTGTTGGTCTAAAACCGACGTTTGCTACGCCTTCATATATATCGCTATTGTCCCAATAAAGCTTAACCGCAAAAACACCTCGAACAGGCGAGACTTTGCGCTTTAACGCGATATTAGCCGTGGGAAAACCTATGGTTCGCCCAATCTTTTGACCATGCGCAACCTTGCCACTAAGGATAAAGGGATGTCCAAGCAAACGTCTTGCTTGTTCCATATTACCGCTAGCGAGTAGCTGCCTTACCTCTGTAGAACTGACGCGCTTGTCACCTAAAATAAAGCTTTGCGTACTCACGACTGCAAAACCGTGTTTCTCACCGGCTTTACGTAGCATGTCAAAATCACCCTGACGCTGGCGACCAAAACAAAAGTCATCGCCAACCACTAAGTACTTAATACCGAGTGCTTTAACCAATAATTGTTCAATAAAATCTTCTGCGCTAAAATCAGCAAACTTCTTATTAAAGTTCACACATAACACCCGGTCAATCGCTAACTCATCGAGCAACATTAGCTTATCGCGTAATAAGCTCAAACGAGCAGGTGCATTTTCGCATCGAAAAAACTCTTGTGGTTGCGGTTCAAATGTCATTACGACTGCAGGTAAGCCCAGGTGTTGCGCTTTTTCTACAAGCCGATTAATCACTTCCGCATGGCCACGATGAACACCATCGAAGTTGCCTATTGTTAATACGCAACCATGATGCTTTGGCAAAATATTATAAATACCGCGGATTAATTCCATTATCCTACACGACACATGAGAGTAAATGGGCGGATTATATACCAGCTAGTCTTTATAATCAGCCCTCAAACTGCAGCTTTCATCTTCCAAGGGCGAATTCCGAAGCAAACTAGGCAAATAAAGTACGAGGTTGCTGCAATTACAATCAATTTAGCAAGCTCTATTCCACGTTCTGACAACGAAAAATCTAACCAAGCAGCGATGGATGGCTGCAAATAGTAAATAACCGCTAACATAATCAGTGCCGCAACCAGCGTCTTAACGGAAAACATAATCGTCGAGGTACTCAGCCGATATACATTCGCTTTATGCAACCCTCTGTATAGCAGGCAAGCATTAAGTGCCGCTGACATAGAAGTCGCAATAGCAAGACCGACATAGCCGAACGGGATGGCGAAAATGAGGTTAAACACCATATTACTTACCATGGCGATAATACCGTAACGCACTGGCGTTTTAGTATCTTGGCGAGAGTAATAACCCGGTGCCAAAATTTTAATCAACATAAAGCTCAGTAGACCACTACCGTATGCCATCAAACTGTATGATGCCATTTCAACATCATCATAGGTAAACGCACCGCGCATAAACAGCACCATCAGCATGGGTTTAGCAAGCATAATCAAGCCACACATGGCCGGTAAACCTAATAAGATAATCGCTTTAACGCCCCAATCCATTGTCTGTGAAAACCCTTCGCTCTCAGCGTTAACATGACGTTTAGATAATGCAGGCAAAATAACCGTCGCTATTGCGATACCAAACAGCCCTAATGGGAATTCAAGTAATCTATCAGAGTAATACAACCAACTGATTGAACCCGTCATTAAGAAACTAGCGATAAATGTATCGAATAACAGATTGATTTGTGACACCGACACCCCGAAAAGTGCTGGGATCATTAAAGTTCGAATCTTAGTCACCCCAGGGTGACGCCATCCCCAGCTTGGTTTAACAATCGCTTTTTCTCTGATAAGAAAAGGGATTTGAAACAAAAATTGAATCAAGCCACCAAAAAACACTCCCCATGCTAATCCTATTTCAGGCTGTTCAACATTGGGAACCAAAAACAGAGCTGCGGCAATAATGGCGATATTGAGGAACACCGGGGTGAAAGCAGAAACCGCAAAACGCCCGCGAGTATTTAGAATAGATCCCGCCAATGCGGTAAAAGTGATAAACCATAAATAGGGAAAGGTTATCTTCAACATTAACGCGGCTAGTTCAAATTTTTCTCCGCCTGGAGCATCATTCAACCAAGCAAGAAACCAACCACCACCGAACAATGCTGCCAACACGGGTGACGCTATGACGCCTACCAAGGTTACAACGCTAACTAACACACCGAGCGTACCAGCGACCTTACCCAGTAGGTCTCTTATCTCTTCATCGCTGTTTTTTTCTTGATATTCGGTTAAAACGGGGACGAATGCCTGTGCAAAAGCACCTTCAGCAAACAGACGCCTTAAAAAATTAGGAATTTTATTAGCAAAGAAAAAAACATCGGCGCTACTGCCTGCGCCCATAATATTAGCGATAACAACGTCTCTCACTAACCCTAAAACACGTGAAATTAGTGTCATAGCACTGACTATCATGCCTGACCTAAATAGCTTTCTACTCAAAACGCCCCCTGCCCCATATGTATAGAGCTAAAAAAATTGGGCGATACCACGCACTAATTAGCGCTCCCCCTATTGTCTCGTAGCAATACCTGCTAGAATTGCGCACTATATTACACGAGTTAGGTTGAAGAAAGCCAAGCTGGTTAGATTATTTTGAGTTAATCAAACTGATTTGACTATTGTCATTGACAAAATGACATAAATAGGGCATATTCCTCGACCTCAAAAATACCAAACACAGTTTTAGGAGTTGCACCTTGGCTAATAGCAAGTCTGCAAAGAAGCGCGCACTTCAGTCTGAGAAGCGTCGCCAGCACAACGCAAGCCGTGGCTCAATGCTACGTACTTACGTAAAAAAAGTAATTGCTGCAATTAATGCAGGCGACCACGAAGCAGCTACTGCCGCTTTCGTAACAGCACAACCACTTGTTGACCGTATGGCGACTAAAGGTCTTATTCACAAGAATAAGGCTGCTCGTTATAAGTCACGCTTAAACACTAAAATTAAAGCACTTGCTGCTTAAGTTTTAGTTTTAAAGCAAAAGTAAAAACCGGCTTCGGCCGGTTTTTTTATGTCTAAAATTTGAGTTTAATGCCGGAGCCATGCTTCTAATACCAATTGCATTAAGTATTTGACCCATTCAGAGCACCTCATACTTTTCAATTCAAGGCGCATTGGTGAAAAGGGTTGATCCCTTTTAAGCCACTGCAAAGCGGAAGTGGGAAATCTGAGTCGCTTAACGAGTGCGGACAACGTTTAAAGCAAATGGCAAAGCCCTTTAAGCTTCGTTGTGAGCTTTAGATATACGACTAAATGGTCTGTTTTGTCCCATACAAAATATGCCATTGCCTTCCTTCATGGAGGTCAAGTGCAGGAGGTACGAGCCCAAGAATGGACGAAGGTAGAATAATGCAGGAGCAATTATCGAGAGTCATGCATGGAGTAATTACCGAGGATGCCAGAGCCGAGAATCACTATTAGCTTCAATCCCCATCTCGCTTACAGGGCTTTGAATTCACGCTGAATGGTCAAACTTTTAATGCAACGGGTATAATGGCTGGATTCACAATTTTTAGATAAAAAAATAGAGAGGCATGCCTCTCCATTTGTAACAACGATTGAAACTGTAGCGGCGAAAATGAGATTAGCACTTGCTTGTAGCCTAGTGCTATTACGCTACCGTTTGTAAGCTATCGCTATAAATATTATTAAGTAGCTTAATGATCTCTGCAACTTCTTCACTCTTTAACGAGTAATATACCGTTTGAGCTTCTTTACGCGTTTCAACCAAATTATCTTTACGTAACCACGCAAGGTGCTGCGAAAGAGCAGATTGGCTTAATCCCAATTTCTTGTTCATTTCGCCAACGCACATTTCCCCTTCGTTAAGAAGATAGCACAAGATAAATAGGCGGCGCTCATTCGCCATTGCCTTCAATAACACAACGGCATGGTCTGCTCGTTGCTGTATTAGTTCCATATTCATTACGAACTATTTCTCCTAAAACAAACCGACCGCCTAATATAGCGCTGCCCTGCAGATATAGTCGGGACATAAAGCACACTTTTTGCTAGATTGTTTTCAAAAATGGGACATGTGTAATAAAAACAAAGGAAACTCATGAAAAGCATCTATCTAAGACTCACGGCGGGGGTCTTTTTGGCCAGTTTAATTGGTTGTCAAAATAACAAAATAAATAGCCCTGACGAACACATTGTAATGCAACTTCAGCAACGAGCACTGAGCTCAGATCTTGCTTACGATTTGGTTGAATCACTGACCGTCGAAGTCGGACCGCGACTCGCCGGTAGCGAAAAAGACCTCATTGCGGTGCAGTGGGCTGAATCTAAACTTAAGACGCTTGGCTTTGATAAAGTCTATAAAGAACCAGTACAAGTACCGGTGTGGCACCGTGGCGAAGCAAAAGCATCGATTGTAGCGCCTTTCCCTCAGCCATTAGTCATCACCGCTTTGGGCGGTAGTATATCAACTCCAAAAAATGGCATTGAAGCCAATATCATCCGCTTTGATAGTTTAGCCGCACTGCAAGCCGCCTCAACTAACGATGTCGCAGGTAAGATTGTATTTATCGACCAGATCACCGAGCGCCATATTACTGGTAAGGGTTATGGTAAAAGTGTCGGCGGACGCTCAAAAGGCGCGATTGCAGCAGCAGAGAAAGGCGCTTTAGCCATTATGATCCGCTCTATTGGAACGGATCACGACCGCATGGCACATACTGGCATGATGAAATATAAAGATGGCGTTGCCAAAATTCCGGCTGCAGCAATGTCGAACCCTGATGCCGATCTTATTAATGCAATGCTTAAGCGTGATGCAAATATCACAATCAACCTGATGTTGACGGCACAAAACCAAGGTTTTGCCACTTCATACAATGTCATTGCTGAAGTCACCGGTTCTAGCAAGCCCGACGAGATAGTACTTATTGGCGCTCACTTAGATTCTTGGGACGAAGGTACTGGCGCGATTGATGATGGTGCTGGTGTGGCTATTGTCACGGCCGCGGGCAAGCTAATTCAAGACTTACCAACAAAACCTGCTCGGACCATTAGAGTCGTTTTATATGCAGCTGAAGAACTCGGTTTAGTTGGCGGCAAAGCTTATGCCAAAGCCCATAAGGCCGAGTTAGATAAGCACTACATTGCCGCCGAGTCAGACTTTGGTGCTGGTAGGATCTATCAGATCGATTATAGAGCCAGTGAAACCGCTTATACCGAGTTATTAGCCCTTACGACACCTATGACTAATAATGGTGTTGCCTTAGGCAATAACAGAGCATCAGGAGGCCCTGATGTCTCGATGTTACCTTCACAAGGGGTGCCAGTAGCCTCATTAAGGCAAGATGGGAGCGATTACTTCGACTATCATCACACTCCAAACGATACTTTAGACAAAATTGAGCCCGCTGCGCTTCAGCAAAATGTTGCCGCATATGCGCAGTTCGCGTACTTAATGGCGCAGTCAAAAATTACTTTACGCCCCATTACTGTCAAATAATCGCGATTAACCCAATAAAAAAGCAGCCATTAGGCTGCTTTTTTATCGGCTATATACTACCGCCAACTACTGCTCTTCTCGCAAGAATACCGGGGCACTTACTGTTGAATCTGCTTCACTGTAACAATAGCCAGCGCTATCAAATTTTATCAGTGCATCTAACGTATCGACTTTGTTATCTAATAGGTAACGCACCATCATACCTCTGGCTTTCTTAGCAAAAAAGCTAATAACCTTGTATTGGCCATTCTTTTTATCTTTAAAAACAGGAGTTATAAGCGTTGCAGTTAACTGTTTATGCTTAACGGCTTTAAAGTACTCATTTGACGCTAAGTTAATAATGAACTCATCATTTTGGGCGTCTGTCGTCTGGTTGAGCTCATCGGTGATGATATCTCCCCAAAACTGATACAAGTTAGTGCCTCTACTGTTACCCAAACGAGTTCCCATCTCTAATCGATAGGCTTGCATCAAATCGAGTGGTTTCAACAGGCCATAAAGACCCGATAGGATCCGCAACTGTTGCTGCGCTTTTTGAAGACTCGCCTCAGATAATGTATCGGCATCAAGCCCGGTATAAACATCACCGCGAAAAGCAAATATGGCTTGCTTAGCATTCTCCGGAGTAAAATTAGGCTGCCAACTACCAAATCGAGCAACATTTAAGCCTGCTATTTTATCGCTAACCTTCATTAACGATGCAATATCGCTCGGGGTTAATTCACGGCAGACATCAATCAGCAATTCACTTTGCCTCAACAACGTCGGCATTGAATAACGTTCAGTACCCGCTGGGTTTTCGAAATCTAACGTTTTTGCAGGTGAAACCAAGATTAACATTATGATGTCCTATACAGAGATATTCTTAAACTGAGACAATCATACTGATCAAAAACAAAAAAACCACGCTTATAAAGCGTGGTTTTTTAGATTGTGTTAATTCAATTTACCGCACCGAGCGGTTAATCCTATATTAAGATTTGTTTGCAATAGGCTCATCATTAGTCCATTCACCCGTTTCAATCCCCTTTATTTCTGGGAATTGACTAGCATCAAACGTTGGAGAAACACCTGCTTTTATTTGACGTTCGTAATCTTTCACTACCGCAAAGGCAACCTTAGAAAGCAACACTATCGCAGAAATATTTACCAGCGCCATTAACCCCATTGATACATCGGCAAAGTTCCACACCAGTTGCAAAGAGGCCACTGAACCTGTCATCACCATCGCCAATACTAGGACGCGGAAAACATACAGCACCTTTTTACTTTTAGTCAGGAACATAATGTTGTTTTCGGCATAGCTATAGTTAGCAATAATTGACGAGAAACAAAACAGTATAATTGCGAATGCAATGAAGTAAGCAGACCAACCACCAAGCTCGTTACTTAGTGCCAATTGCAATAGACCAATCCCCTTGTGCTCACCAGGATTGTCTAACACACCTGACAACAAAATAATCGCAGCAGAAGCAGTACAGATGACGATGGTATCGACAAATACACCGATCATTTGCACAAAACCCTGTGATGCTGGGTGATTAGGGTTTGGTGTAGCTGATGCAGCAATATTTGCCGCGCTTCCCATACCCGCTTCGTTAGAGAACAAGCCACGTGCAACACCGGCCATCATCGCGCCCATCGCGCCACCAGCAGCTTCCTCCCAACCAAAGGCACTTTTAACAATCAGTGTTAGCGCTGCTGGAACCTGCTCGATATTCAATACCAATACCGCAATTGCTACAGCTAAATAAGCAACAGCCATTACCGGCACAATCAATTCAGATGCGCGAGCGACTTTTTTCAAGCCACCGCAAATAATATATGCAGATGCCATCACAATCACTAAACCAACAATGGTTTTATCCAAACCGAATGCGTTGTTCAGCGCGTCGGTCATGGTATTAGCTTGTGCGGCATTGAAGGCAAAACCGAAAGCGATAATAAGTAGAATAGAAAACAAGGTTCCCATCCATCTCTTACCTAGGCCTTTCTCCATATAATACGCAGGTCCACCACGATACTGACCTTCATCGTCTTTTACTTTATAAACTTGTGCTAATGTTGACTCAATAAATGCAGTCGCCATACCGAGCAGCGCAATCAGCCACATCCAAAAAATCGCACCCGCACCACCAACAGTTATCGCAACGGCGACTCCCGCCATGTTACCGGTGCCTACTCTTGCAGCCATCGATGTACAAAAAACCTGAAAAGAGGAGATACCATTCACTTTTTCACGGCCTTTAATCACTAATTTGACACCGTGGCCAAATAATCTGAACTGAATAAAACCTAGACGAAAAGTAAATAGCACACCCGCTGCCACTAATACATAAATTAGTAAGCTTCCCCACAGTAGGCCATTGACAGCATTGACGGCAGATTCAACTGCATTAATTAACGGTTCAAACATAATTATTCTTTATCCCCATGACAAACATAATCAAGCGCTTTCACTCTGGATTAGGTTTGGCTTGTATTTTTCCTTCCTAAAGTATTTAAATGACAACAGATTTTCTTTTCGAATTATCCTATACGTGATTAAATTACCACCACGCCTGCCGCATTCCGCGCTGCAAAATAGCATAGCATTGGTTCAACCCTGAGTGATACAGGTCACATTTCATCATTTAGCTGACAACCGAATCACACAAAACGCCAGGCATACTCAATATAATTAACTAAATTAACATGGCAATCACATCTAACTTTACTACATTAATTAGTGCAAAAAACTTTCTATAAATACGATACAGGGCACATTTTTGTAATAAAGTTACAAATATAGTATGTCATATAGAATTTGTTTAACTTTATGATTACCAAACGGGGTTGTTTATGTCACATCAACAAGAGATCGTTTCCTTAAAGAAATTTGTTAGAGCAACAAACTTTCTAGCGACATCACAAATTTACCTAAAGCAAAACGTACTACATAAACGTGCTTTAGCGCACACAGACATAAAACCAAGATTACTTGGTCACTGGGGAACTTGCCCTGGTATTAACTTTGTCTATGCTAACGTTAATAGATTAATTGCTAAGCACAATCGTTCATTCGTTTACCTTGTTGGTCCAGGTCATGGTTTTCCAGCAGTACAAGCTAACCTGTTTATGGAAGGTTCGTTAAGCCACTTCTATCCTGAAACTATTCCTTATAATGAGGAAGGTATCACGGACATTTGTCAAAAGTTCTCTGCGGCATATGGTTATCCTTCTCACGCAAACCCAGAAGCTCCGGGACAAATTCTTGAAGGTGGCGAACTTGGCTATTCTCTGTCCGTCGCTTGGGGCGCAGTGCTTGATAATCCAGATTTGATTGCAGCTTGCCTCATTGGTGATGGTGAATCAGAAACAGGTCCTCTTGCTGCATCTTGGTATGCAAACCGTCTCGTATCACCAAAGAACAATGGTGCTGTTTTACCTATTGTTCATATTAATGGCTATAAAATTTCTGGCCCTACCCGTATGGGAAGAATGGACCATGAAGAACTAGACCTTGAGTTCCGTGGTCTTGGTTACCACCCGATTATTGTTGATGATCAGCTTGAAGAAGACGTTTACGAGCAGATGCTAGCAGCGATGGACTTGTCATATAAAATGATTAATGACATTCAAACTCGCGCAAGATCTGGCGAAGATGTTGTTAAGCCTCGCTGGCCTGTCATTTTAATGCGTACCGCTAAAGGCTGGACTGGTACTGCTGAATATGGCGGTAAAAAATTAGAAGGTAACTGTGAATCTCACCAAGTTATCGTCAACAAGTGTGCTACAGATAAGGGCCACCTTGACGCGCTTAACACTTGGTTAGGCAGCTATAAGTTCGATGAGCTATACAGCATCAACGAAAAAGGCGAACTGATTTTTGACAAAGATATTCTGTCATTAATGCCACCAAAAGCGTTAGCTTGTGGTCGTCAACACTTAAGCTACGGTGGTGAAGTGGTTCGCGCTTTAACCAATCCAGATCTTGAAAAACTCGCTTATGGCGCTGAAACACCACGTGGTCAACGCGGGCTGTCAATGTTCAAGATGGGTGAATGGATGCGTGATGCATTTAAACTCAACCGTGACCAACGTAACCTGCGTATTTTCTGTCCTGATGAGACCTATTCAAACCAACTGCAAGCAGTGTTTGAAGAAACTGATCGTGCATGGCAGTGGCCTATCGAAAGCTGGGACGAAGATATGTCTCGCGACGGTCGTGTCATTGAGTTGCTATCTGAAAACTTACTCTTCGGCATGCTCCACGGTTATACGGTAACGGGTCGTCACGCGATGTTCCCAACCTATGAAGCGTTCTCGCAAGTTATTTCATCAATGGCTGACCAATATTGTAAGTACGTTTATGCAAGCCAAGGTGTACATTTCCGTAAACCAGTGCCGGCATGTAACGTAGTATTGTCTTCGCTGCTAGAGCGTCAAGATCATAATGGCTACTCGCATCAGAACCCATCTTTCTTGGGCGCAATGTTAGAGAAGCATCCTAAGATCATCTCTGCTTACTTACCAGCTGACGGTAACAGTACTTTGGTTTACACCGAACGTGCTTATGCCGATCGTGACAAGCTCAACATCATCGTTGCTGGTAAGAAAGATCTACCACAATGGTTAACACTAGATGAAGCTCGCAGTCAGGCTAAAGACGGTGTCATGGTGTGGGACTTTGCTTCAGACGAGAACCCAGATGTGGTGCTTGTTGGTTGTGGTGATTACGTTACTCAAGAAGCAATGGCTTCACTGGTACTGATCCGCGAACTATTACCTCGTGTACGCATCCGTTTCGTCAGCGTTACCGAGCTAACCAGCAGCGGTTTGGGTAGCTTAAAATTCCAAAGCAAGCCATGGTTAATGGACGAAGTGTTCACTGCTGATAAAGGTGTTGTCTTTAACTACCACGGATACCCGAATACCATTAAGAAACTTGTATTCGATTACAAAGGTAGTGACCGCTTTAGAATTAAAGGCTATGAAGAGGAAGGTTCAACGACGACTCCATTTGATATGGGTGTTCGTAATGGTACATCGCGTTACCACCTCGTTATCGACATGGCGTACAAACTGTTCCAGCAAAGCGTTATTGACGAAAGCCAACATATCGCTATAACCACAGATATGCTGCAACGTCTGGTTGACCACAGAAACTATATCAAGGCTAACGGTGTAGACCCTATAAGCATTGAAAACTGGGTGTGGACACGATAAGACCTTAATCAGGTTAGTGTATTTAGACTAAATAAAAGGGTGCTTTCCAACGAAAGCACCCTTTTTTCTTTTAACTTAAGTATTTATATTAACAATAAAGTGGAAAATGTCACATTTGCGGTTGATAATAGTGATAGCTAGCTATAAAACCAAAGGATCTCCGTAATAAGTGCTAGCACTGCTTAAGTAATGAGTAGACGGAGAGTTTTATAATTAAAACATAAGGATTTCCGAATGATGAACAAAACTTTACAAGCAGTTCTACTCACCTCAATGCTACCTTTTGCCGCTAACGCCGCAGACGGCATGAGCCCATGGTATGTCGGTGGCGGTGTCGGTATTAACAACTACGAGCCTAATTGCGATCAAAAAACCATGAAAACCTGTGGTAAAGATGATCCGTATGCCTGGGATGTTTTTGCAGGTTTTCTTTTTAATGATTACTTCGGTGTCGAGTTGGGTTACCGCGATCTCGGCCGTGCTGAATGGGTCGACTATTCAGACAAACTCAATGATGTTGGTGCTAAAGGAATGAATTTAGGTCTCGTAGCATTCTGGCCTTTCGCCAATCGCTGGAGTTTATCAGCGGAAGCAGGTGCCCTAAACTACCTTATGTCTAACAATAAGAACTACGGTAGCGAGTATTATAGTGACAGCGGCGTCGCCCCATACGTTGGCGCGGGTATTGGTTATAACATTACTGATAATTTAAAAGTCCAAGCTAAATATCGTCGTTATGAAAACCTTGACGAAGATAAGTGGAAAACACTGGAGATGGAAAGTAACTACTGGGGACTTGAACTCAGTTATCGCTTTGGTAGCAAAACAAAACCTATCGCTCCTGTAGCTGCCGTTATCATTGCCGACTCAGATAATGACGGTGTAAATGACGATATGGATCAGTGCCCCGATACACCATCTACTCATAAGGTTGATGCTAACGGATGTACAATCTACCAAGAAGCTGAAGACAAATTCGAAATTGAAGCTAAATTCGATAATAATTCAGCGACCGTAAAAGAAGCATCTTACGGGGATATTAAAGATTTAGCCGAGTATATGAGTAAGCATCCAAATGCCGAGGTTACCATTGCAGGTCATGCCTCGAATATGGGGAAGGCTGACTACAATATGGACTTGTCTGAACGCCGCGCTATTGCCGTCGCTGATGTGTTGATCAACGAGTATGGTGTTGCCCCCGGTAAAGTGTCATCTAAAGGTTATGGCATTACTCGACCTTTAATTGAAGGCAGCTCTGTAGAAGCCAATCAAGCTAACCGCCGTATTGACGCGCATGTTACAGGTACCGAAAAGGTTCCTGTATTGAAATAAGTCGATATCATTATGTAGCTATTTACGTCAGTTATTGAGTAAATTGCCAAATTTTGCTCACAACGGTTACTGTTGTGAGCATTTTTTTGTTCAAATACCAGCGACCGTCACTATAGCCGCCTACTAATGTTTAAGGCGATGACTTAATATTTATGCCAATTACTCACGTCTAAAGCTAATGTTTAATAAAACAGCAAGAATTAGACGCTAGAATTAGTAGCTATATTACCAAAAAATGCGCATTTACTGATTTTTTACAACTTTTCTGTAATTTTTTTTCATATTTAGTTGGAATGATCATAAAAATGGCTTTTAATACCTGCTAATTAACCATCAAACTTATGCTGCTCATTGAGAAGGATGTAATTCACATGGCCAACACTTTAGAACAACTTAAACCCATCACAACCATAGTTGCGGATACTGGTGATATTGAAGCCATAAAACGTTACCAGCCAGAAGACGCCACTACAAACCCATCTTTAATCCTAAAAGCATCGCAAATTCCTGAATATAGTAGCCTAATTGAAAATGCTATTGCTTGGGCAAAAAGCCAAAGCAATGATGTTGCGCAACAGATTGAAGATGCCGGTGACAAGCTAGCCGTCAATATCGGTCTAGAGATCCTAAAAATTGTTCCGGGTCGTATTTCAACAGAAGTTGACGCTCGTCTCTCTTTTGACAAAACTGCCTCAATCGCAAAAGCCCATAAACTCATCAAACTTTATCAAGAAGCAGGTATTGATAAATCACGTATTTTGATTAAGTTAGCTTCTACATGGGAAGGTATTTGCGCAGCGAAAGAACTCGAACAAGAAGGCATCAACTGTAATCTAACGCTACTTTTTTGCTTTGCTCAAGCGCGTGCATGTGCTGAAGCGGGTGTTTATCTCATTTCGCCCTTTGTTGGCCGCATTCTAGATTGGTACAAAAAAGATACTGGTCTTGAGTATTCAGCAAGTGAAGATCCGGGTGTTGTTTCTGTCACTAACATTTACAACTACTACAAACGTCATGGTTTTAATACCGTCGTTATGGGTGCAAGCTTCCGTAACACTGGTGAAATCATTGAACTAGCAGGCTGTGATAGATTAACCATTGGCCCTGCATTATTAGAAGAGTTATCTAATAGCAATACACCGATTGTTCAAAAACTACTTCCAGCAACAGAAATGGTTGCAGCAGAGCCAGCAATGTCTGAAGCACAATTCCGCTGGGCGTTTAATGAAGAACCTATGGCTGTAGAGAAGCTAGCTGAAGGGATCCGTAACTTTGCGATTGACCAAGGTAAACTCGAAGTCATGCTAAAAGCAGAACTAACGTCTTAATGAAGTAGGACTACTAAAATGACCGAACTGACTCAGCTTGCTAGTTGGCAAGCGCTAGCAAAACACAGTACAACAGTGCCGCATATGCGAGAGCTGTTCCAGCAACAACCACAGCGATTTGACGATATGTCGACCAAGGCATGTGGACTGCTTTTAGATTACTCTAAAAATAGAGCTTCAACAGAAACTCTGTCACTGCTGTTTGCATTGGCAAAAGAATCTAAGCTTGAAGAAAAAATCAAAGCAATGTTTGCTGGTAACATCATTAATAATACCGAGCAACGAGCGGTGCTTCATACCGCATTGCGAGCGCCAAAAGATAAGGTTATTCATGTTGACGGTGTCAATATTGTGGCTGAAGTTCAGCAAACCTTAGACAAAATGGAACGCTTTGTTCGCTCGGTAACGACTGGTGAATGGAAAGGCTACACCGGCAAGACTATTACTGATGTTGTGAGTATTGGAATTGGTGGGTCATTTTTAGGTCCTAAGATAATCTCTCAAGCCCTTCGTCCTTATTGGACAGGTCAGTTAAATTGTCATTTTGTTGCAAATGTTGATGGCACCTCAATTACTGAAAAGCTTAAGGGACTAGATCCTCAGACAACGCTGTTTGTTATGTCATCTAAGTCTTTTAGCACTCAAGAGACGTTGACCAACACCCTTAGTGCAAGAGAATGGTTTTTGACCCAAGGAGCAACGCAAGCGGATGTTGCTAAACACTTTGTTGCTGTTAGCTCTAATGTTGCTAAAGCCACTGAGTTTGGTATCGATGCAAGTAATATCTTCCCGATGTGGGATTGGGTTGGCGGACGTTACTCACTTTGGTCGGCGATTGGATTACCTATCGCGCTATTAGTCGGAATGGACCACTTCCGTGAGTTATTAGCCGGTGCACATGAAATGGACAATCATTTTATGCAAACACCGTTAGAGAACAATATGCCCGTCATTATGGGGCTATTCTCCTTATGGTACGGCAACTTCTTTAATGCTCAATCTCATGTTGTGCTCACCTATGATCACTATTTGCGAGGGTTACCCGCTTACTTCCAGCAGCTTGATATGGAGAGTAACGGTAAGTCAGTCACGCTAAACGGTACTGACGTGGACTACAGCACTGGACCTGTAATTTGGGGCGGTGAAGGGACCAATGGACAACATGCTTACCACCAGCTTTTACATCAAGGTACTGCACTTATCCCTGCCGATTTCATTATGCCACTTAACAGTCATAATCCACTCGGTGAGCATCATGTGCAACTTGCCTCTAACTGTTTTGGGCAAACCCAAGCATTAATGCAAGGTAGAACCTTTGATGAAGCATTAGCTGAACTTAGCAGTAGTTCACTATCAGACAGTGACAAGCAACTTATTGCTCAGCATAAAGTGATGCCAGGTAATAAGCCAAGCAATACCTTGTTAATGGATAAGCTAACACCTTCGACATTAGGCGCCCTTATTGCGTTATATGAGCACAGAACCTTTGTTCAGGGTGCGATATGGCAGATTAACTCTTTTGATCAATGGGGAGTTGAACTAGGTAAGCAATTGGGGAACGATGTTCTCGACAGGCTAACCGCCAATACCGACGCCACCGATTTAGATACATCGAGCAATGCGTTAATTAATATATTCAAACAGCACAAAATATAAGCAAACAGTACACGATTACCATTCCTTTATAAAAGCCAGTTTCGACTGGCTTTTTTAGTTTTCACAGCTAGCTACACCAAAAAACATGATTTTGATTCATGTTTATCAGCCATATATCATTTCAATCAACATTAAAACTTCACCTCCAGTTAACATAAATGAAACATTTATGTTGCACTATGCTTGAAAAATATGCTATTTATTTGAAGACAAAATAAACTATAGGAGGTTGCCATGAATAGACTTGATTATGGTAGTGCGCTAGATAGTATCGTTGAGAAGCCTACAAGCCGCTCAAAAAGCTCCAATAAAAAGCGTAAGTGGCGCGAAATTGAAGCGCTAAAAGAAAAATATCGTTTGCTTAAAGAGCTGCAAGATATGGACAACGGCTTTGACGGTGAATTAGACAGCCTCCTAATGTAAACAAGTAAACTAAAAAGAGCGCATATAGCGCTCTTTTTGATCCTAGCAACATCGTTAATCGGCTATTTCAATATACTCTTTTAGTTCCTCAAACAGCACATTGTCACTTTCACTAAATAACGGATCATCAATCAGCCTTGCATCACACATCTTCACCACCGTTTTCCAGTCCTCCTCAGTAATCACATCAGACCATTTTGGAAATACCGTCGACTCCTCAAACTCCATATGCGACAGCTGCAGTTCAACGTAACCTTCTAAGTCGCTGACGAGCTGCTCTTTAGACACCACCACATCACTCAGAATTAAATTGAGTGTCGCCATTAAAGATGCCGACGAATCAACCAACTTTCTATGCTCTGCAGTTAATGTTTCATTAATATGGGCTCTGCCTAACTTGTTCCAATAAAACTCTGAGATCACCTCCTCTAATGGGTGATGGCTGTGCTCAGCATAGCTTTGCATATATTCAACAATATCGCGGACTAAGTTATAGTTAATCCCCTCACCTGCCGCTAGCTTAATGTGTTTTGTCTTTAAAATCTTAAGCAAAATACCAATATGCTTGTGATCGTGCATCAGTCTGGCTAGCATAGTTTTCTCCACCCAAATTCGCCCCACTAGATACAATATTAGTAAACAGTACGAATAACGGCCAACTATAACAAAAAGAGAATGTGTATCATCGTGACAGAGATCAACAAAATCAGACTAATTTACAACCACTTATTTACCCAATATAGAGACTAGTACCGTTGAAACTAATGTTGTCAGGCCGTCAGCTGAATTAATCAACAAAAATACAGGAAGAAACAATGCAACCGAACTACTTTATAGGCGCACATGTTAGTGCCTCTGGCGGCATAGCAAATGCTCCCACAAATGCTGCCGCTATCGGCGCTAACGCTTTTGCGTTATTTACTAAAAATCAGCGCCGCTGGGCAAGTAAGGCGCTAGATGAAAAGCAAATAACGCTATTTAAAGAAAACTGTCACAAAGCTAACATTTCAATGGATGCTATTTTACCCCATGACAGCTATCTGATTAACTTAGGGCACCCAGATGATGAGCTACTCACTAAATCACGTGAAGCTTTTTATGATGAAATCGCCAGATGTGAACAAATAGGTTTAACCCTGCTTAATTTTCACCCCGGTAGCCACCTAAGACAAATTGACACCGATAAATGCCTCACGCGAATAAGCGAGTCGATAAACTTAGCACTGACGCGTTCAAGTACCGTGACTGCGGTGATCGAAAATACTGCAGGCCAAGGCTCAAACCTGGGTCATAGTTTTGAGCAACTCGCTCAGATAATTGACGGCGTTGAAGACAAGTCACGCGTCGGAGTTTGTATCGACACCTGCCATATGTTTGCTGCAGGGTATGATATTCGCAGTCAGATAAGCTGTAAGGCCGTTTTCGATGAATTTGATAAAATTGTTGGTAATCAATATCTCAAAGCCATGCATTTAAACGACAGTAAAACAGGACTTAACAGCCGCGTTGATCGTCATGAATCTCTGGGTAAGGGGGAAATAGGGGCAGAAGCGTTTGCGACGCTAATGACACTTGACGCTGTTAAGGGTATTCCGCTCATTCTAGAAACAACCAGTGCTGAGCTGTGGCCTGAAGAGATTAATTGGCTACGCAGTTTAACTAAAGCACCATGAATACGAGGCTAATACAGATGATTACATTAGGCATTTATAGATAACTGCGACCACTTTAGTTGGCTCGCCTAAGTCGATTTGTAACCAAACGATGTGTGTTCCTTCGAGCTCTTCACCCTGCTTTATAGCACTTAGTTTGGCATCTTCGAGCGCATTTTCTCCGTGTCCTATGCCTCTAACCATTGCAAAGCTATCGCAGTGGGTGACTTCAAAATCGTATGCTTCATTTATCCTGTGGTACAGCTGAAATTCTTCACTGGCACAACCACTTAACAAACTGAGTAACAATATACTGACGACAAAACGTAACACAGATACGACACCTTTTATAAAAACTGCGCCGCACAATATAAAATATCTTGAGTAAACAATGGGATCTAAGTCACGCTAAAGTAGATCTAACTAATACATTCCGCCCCATTTGTTAACAGCCACAACGAAGCTCAATGACATTGCAGCAGCAACCTCACTCCAAAGTCGATAAAAAAGCACATAAGCCACACTTTCACCACAAAAAAAGAGAAGCTATAACAGCTGCTCTTTTTAATGGTGAGTCGTTATAATTCCGGCTATTTTACTAAGATACTAAATAAGTGCCGCTTTAATGCGTCAAAGTCTGCTGGTAAATGGGCTGACAAAATAGTTTTAGGTACCACATTCGCAAGTGCGGGCGGCAGCGGCAACTCAATGTCCAAGATCTGCTCAACCACTTCGTTAAATTTTGCTGGGTGGGCAGTCCCTAAGAAGACACCTTTTTCACCTGTCACCATCGTTTGCTTTAAAGCAAACGCCGCAATACCGGCATGTGGCTCAGAGAGATAACCCACTGCATGAAGCCCTTTAACTGAATCGGCGGTATCCGCCTCTGACACGCCAATACCTTTAATATCGGCTAATGACCAGTTCATCGCCTTAACAATGGCTTCAACTCGAGGCCAGTTGCTTGGTTCAGCAACATCCATCGCGTTCGACATAGTCGCAACGGTCAGCTGTGGGGACCATTCCCCCTTGTCGAGATAACGTGGTACGGTATCATTGCTATTGGTTGCAGCAATAAAGCGCTTAATCGGCAATCCCATCGCTTTAGCAAATAGACCCGCTGTTAGATTACCAAAGTTACCGCTTGGCACTGCGATAACAGGATCTGAGTTATTCGTTTTCTTAAACTGCGCGACGGCTTCAAAGTAGTAACAAATCTGCGCCAATAAGCGGCTGATGTTAATTGAGTTAGCAGAGTTTAGATGTAAGCCATCACGAATATCGCTGTCTTCAAATGATTGTTTCACTAAGGTTTGGCATGCATCAAAATCAGCACTGACAGCCACAGTGTGAATATTGTCACCTAGCGTCGTAAACATCTTTTCCTGCAGTACACTGATCTTACCTTTAGGATAGAGCACGACGACGTTGATATTATCCAGCCCGTAAAATGCATCCGCTACCGCAGCGCCAGTATCGCCAGAAGTCGCGGTTAAAATATTGATTTTTTCGTCTTTTGCCAACGCATTTAAGCACTGCGCCATAAAGCGTGCGCCAAAATCTTTAAAGGCCAACGTCGGACCATGGAATAACTCTAAGCTATACAAATCCTTGTCTGCTTGTACCAGCGGCAGCTCAAAATTAAAGGCTCGCTCAACTAAACGGTCAACGGTATCCTGGCCCAACTCTTCAGCTAGCCAAGCGCCGATGACCTTCTTACTGCGCTCCACAAACGGCAGTGCCAGTAAGCCATCAATATCATCTAATGTAGGAATATTTTTTGGAAAGAAAAGCCCACGGTCTTTTCCAAGTCCAAGTTTAACCGCTTGGGTAAAGCTTACCACCTGGGATGGGTGCTTCAGATTATATAATTCCATGATGACGTCCTTTGATTCTCAATGCTGTATTGATAGTTTTTATTACACGTTATTTGCTTCACATTTGTTCTTTATAAATTAGGCTCGACGAGCCCCTAAATCATCAATTTGGCAAATATGTGAAAAGCCTAATGCTTGATCAATATAATTTTCATCTAACCACTGCTTAGCAACTCTTGCTGTTTCTATATCATCAGTAATAGTGAACAAGGTAGGCCCACTGCCAGATATCCCCGTTGTTAGCATACCTATCTCCGCAAGGGCAGACTTAGCTTGTTGGTAATGAGGGATCTCTGCTGCGCGATAAGGCTCAGCAAGCACATCTTTGAGTACCGAGATAGCCAATGCGTCGTCTTGCTTATAGCAAGCGTGCACAAAAGCACTGAGGTAACGGCCAAAATCAATTGTGGTTTGCTTTGAATACTGCTCTGGCATCAACTGGCGCATTCGTGCCGTCGATAACGAGATCCCAGGATAGGCTACCACCCAATACCACTGTTTAAACGTGGGTATCGGCTCACAAATAACCTGCGGCGTATCAAGCATTAATTGCATACCGCCAAGAAAGCATGGCGCGACATTGTCGTAATGTACCGAACCACTAATTTTGCCTTCAAAATCTCCCATTAGCCGAAGCACTTCCTGCTCAGAAAAAGGATTATCAAAATATTCATTGAGTGCTACTAGCGCTGCCACAACGGAACTGGCACTAGAGCCTAAACCACTGCCAACGGGTAAGTTCTTCTCTAGCGTGAGCTTAAGCCCGACATCTTTGCCTAAATGCTCAAGGAAAAACGTTGCACACTGATAAACAATATTCTCGCTCTGATTAGCGGGTAGCTTGTTGGCCCAATGCCCTATTACGCTCAATGTTAGTCCTTGCTCAGCCGATTCAACCGTCACTCTATCGCCAAGTAAACTACCATCTATTGGGGCTAATGCCCCACCGAGCAAGTCAAAACCGACACCCACATTGCCCATTGAAGCGGGCGCATAAATGGTTACGCTCATATTCCAACCTCACGAGTCCAATTAAGGGTTCTTAAAATATCGGCGAACGCTCCTGCTGCAGTCACATCTGTTCCTGCGCCATACCCCCTAAGCACGAATGGTATTGGCTGATAGTAGCGACTATAAAATGCTAATGCGTTCTCTCCGCCTTTAACACTGTATAGCGGATCATTTGCATCCACCTCTGCAATCTTAACTTTACAGCCTTGGTCATCAATTTGCCCGACGTAACGCAGTACTTTGCCTTCAGCCTTAGCCGTTTCAACACGCTGTGCTATTGCTTTATCTGCTGAGGGCAAATTTGCCATAAACGCTTCTACGTCACCCGATGCATCAAATGACTCAGGCAACACTGACTCAACATTGATATCCGACAGCTCTAGTTCCATACCGACTTCTCGGGCCAAAATAAGCACTTTACGAGCAACATCCATACCGCTTAAGTCCTCACGAGGATCCGGCTCTGTGAAACACTTTTCTCTTGCAATACTGGTGGCTTGAGACAGAGTCATCCCCTCATCTAACATGCCAAAAATGTACGAAAGACTGCCAGATAATACACCGTTAAAACGCAGCAGTTTATCACCCGCGAATAACAACTTTTTAAGGTTATCAATAACAGGTAATCCCGCTCCAACAGTGGTTTCATACAAGAACTGACGACGCTGTTTTAGCGCTGTTTGACGCAATGCCTTGTAGTAATCCATATCACGAGTATTGGCCTTTTTATTTGGCGTTACCACGTGTAAGCCAGAATTCATCACTGCTAAATACTGATCAGACACAAATTCACTCGAAGTACAGTCAACGAGCACAGGGTTTAGTAACTGCTGCTCTTTAGCCCATACCAGCATCTCATCGATACTCGCGGCTTGCTTTGACTCTGCTAACAGCTTTTGCCAGCTCGATAAATCGATACCTTGAGCATCGAGTAACATCTGCTTTGAATTCGCAATACCGCAAACCCGTACGGCGATATGCTGCTCTTTAAGCATTTGGCGTTGCTGTTTTATCTGTTCAAGTAGCCCCGCGCCAACATTGCCGCAGCCCACAAGGAAAACATCAAGATAGTGCTGAACATCAAAGAAAGATTGATGGCATGCCGAAATAGCATGTTTGGTTTTTCGCTGCTCAATAACGGCAGAGATTGAACGCTCTGAAGAGCCCTGGGCAATGGCGACAATATTAACGGTTGCTTGTGCAAGGGCTTGGAAAAACTTTGCCGCAACCCCTTTATGGGTGCGCATGCCATCACCAATCAGTGACACTATCGCCAACTGATGGCGCATCTCTATCGGCTCTAACAGGTCGCTTTTAAGTTCGAGCTCAAACTCTTGCTCTAGCGCATATTTGGCTTTAGCTGCGTCTTCAGTGGAGACACAGAAACTAATACTGTATTCAGACGAGCTTTGCGTAATCAGTGAAACGGAAACTCCCGAGCGTGATATCGCGCCTAATGTACGACTGGCCATGCCCACCATGCCTTTCATTCCAGGCCCCGAAACATCAAACATCGTTTGATCATCAAGGTTGGAGATCGCTTTAACATTCAGCCCTGTTTCATCAGGTGCGTTGGATACTAGCGTCCCGACAGCTTTAGGGTTGAGCGTATTACGGATATAACAAGGAATATGGTATTGCGCGATAGGAGCCACAGTCTTTGGGTGCAGCACCTTTGCACCAAAGTAAGAAACTTCCATAGCCTCTTGATAACTCATTTGAGGTAGCAGTTTAGCGTCAGCAACCACACGTGGGTCGGTATTATAAACGCCATCAACATCAGTCCAGATCTCGCAGCAACTCGCTTGTAAGCAAGCTGAGAGCACCGCCGCAGAATAGTCGGAGCCATTGCGCCCTAATGTAACAATTTTTCCTTCACTGTCTCCTGCGGTAAAACCAGGCATCACCCAAACATGAGCATCTGTTAAGTTTAATGCGTTAAAGCGTAACTTACTCGCTTCAATATCAACGGCTGACTCTAAACGTGGGCCATAACCCACCAACAATGATTCAGGGTCCAATATTGCCGATGGGTAATCAGCAGCTTTCATCACCTCAACCATCAATGCAGAAGACAATTTTTCGCCCCCCACTAACACCGCTGCTTCGACACTCTCAGGGCACTCATTAAGCAAACTCATTCCGGCCAGCTTATCGCCCCAAAACTTCATTTGCTGCAGCAAACGTTCACTGAGTCTTTTATTTTGTTCATCTGTTAGTGTGCTAGCAGCGTCACCGTACAAAGCATTAAACACTTGCTCTACTTTGGCTAACACGGCTTTATAGTCACCGCCATTAACAGCAACCTCAACCATTTCAATTAAGCCATTGGTGACCGTTGCGGGTGCGGACAGCACAACAGCTGTACTTTCTGTCTTTGCCGACTGGATAACAATATCTGCCGCTGCTCTAAATCGCTGCCAATTTGCAAGCGAGGTACCACCAAATTTCATTACTTTCATCGAAAACTCCTTGTACCGCGCCACTAAAGAAACAAAAAAGCCCGCTCCTTTGTGGGGAGCGGGCTTGATATTTAACTTATATCAGATTGTGCTTAGCCCGCCCCCACGATGGTAATCGTGGTGGTTGTAATAATCGTGGTGATCATTAAAACGTGGCTAAACATATAAATTAGGTTTCATCCAATTGGATTAATTTGTGTGCTAACAGAATTGCTTTTTAACCAAGATGTGTCAACCCCTAAATTGGGTTTATTGTCATTAATAACCATCATCTTAAATAATCAGCCAAAAAGCGGTATAAATCATGGTTTAGGAGAAGACCTCTCTGTAAATGCGACTACCACCAAAGGTTACCCTTACGTAAACACATATAGAATTAACAACTAACCAATTGTTAATAAACAATTAATTATTAAGCCCCATCTCTTACTATGATGATAAAGTGACAAACAATAGATTGGCTAGCCAGTATACCCCAACGGCTAACTTTACAATTTACACCTGAGTTTAGGCTTTTAAACTTGGCTATAACGACAAACCAAATAAAAAAGCACTGCTTATGATGTTTAGCTATAAGCAAAACCAAGTCAGCTTTGTTGAATTTATCTCAGCTCAAATAAAGATGTGGTGTAGGTAACATAAGTGAATCCAACCTGTCGCAAATTGACAAAAAGCAAGCTAGAATGCGCGCAAATTACCGATTGGAGCCAATATGAAAATCACCGAAAAATGTGCTGTAAGCATCCATTACCGATTATCAGATGCAAAAGGTCAGCTTGTTGAAAGCTCTTTTGAAGGCAAGCCGATGCTGTATTTGCACGGCGCAGAAAATATGATCCCAGGCCTTGAAGCAGCTCTTGAAGGTAAAGAGCAAGGTAACGTTCTTGACGTCACCGTTGATGCTGAGCAAGCTTATGGCGCATATCATGATGGCTTGTGCCAAGAAGTGCCAATAGCATCTTTTGGCGATATCGAAGATATCGTTCCTGGTATGCGATTTATTGCTGAAACTGAAATGGGACAACGTCCTGTTCAAGTGACTGAAGTGAAAGATGACGTTGTTATTGTTGACGGTAATCACCCACTAGCCGGTCAAACACTGAGCTTTAATGTTGAAGTGCTTGAAGTTCGTGCTGCAACCGAAGAAGAGATTGCCCACGGTCATATCCATGCAGGCGGAAGCTGTGGCGGTGGCGAACATTCACATGAAGGTGGATGCTGTGGTGGTGGCGATCATGAGCACAGTCATGAAGGCGGATGCTGCAGTGACGATGAAACGAAAGAAGTAAAAGAAGGTTGCGATGGCAACGGTGGCTGTGGTTGTAAGCACTAAGCTCATCTAACTCTTTTGACTGAAATAAAGCGCGTTTCATTTACTAAAATGAAACGCGTTTTTTTATGCGCTAAATCAGCCTATCGATATATGGCGTTTAAAAATATGATATGAAAGGCTTCCGAGCCTGCTATCGATATCAACATGTCCCATCATTGTGCTTCATTAACGTATATACCAACAAAACACAAAAGTCGTTCCCGTATTCAGGATAATCCTTTGCAGCCGGGGCGATTGTGAGTGGATAGGTTATGGTAAACGCAAGATACATGAATCCTACGGCATATAGACGCTATAACGTTAGCAACTTTACCTGCTCTCTTTGCTCTACTGACATATGCTTTAGATAATTTGAGCAGCGCGTTATTGTCGCGATACTAATTTGATACTCTTGTGCAATTTGTCGTTGGCTCATCTCTTTACGTAATAAAGTTTGAAAAACCTTTAATCGGCCTGCCACTGCACTGCGTTCCTCCTCCGTTAGCAGTAATTCAAATAACGTCACTAAAGCGCTATGATCGTTTTGAGCCATCACTTTATCTAAAACTAAATCCCACTCTGCTCGCATTTCAGCCTCAATGGTGTACTAGTGCATCATTACAGTCAGTCTATCAGGAAACCATTTCCAGTCACGTACTTTAGATACGAGCAAACAGCACTGTTAAATCAATTGATTTGTAACTAAGCGTAATTTTGGCCAAAAACGAATGGAGTCCACTAGCCAAAAGTAGGTACAATAGCGTGAATTTAGTCGCATAACATAATAAAAACGTGAGAATAACCATGAAAAAATCATTAAAGATGAGTCTAATCGCACTAGCTGCGACTGCTACTATCGCAACCAGCGTGCAAGCTAATAATTTTGAAGACGCTGACGATGCTATTCACTATCGTCAATCTGCTTTTGGGATGATTGCCTATAACTTTGGTGACATGGGCGCAATGCTAAAGGGCAAGAAAGATTACGATGCTAGCGTATTCGCGACGCGAGCAACCAATGTTGCTGCACTCTCTATGCTACCTCTTGAAGGTTTCATTGCTGGTTCAGACAAAGGTGATACTGAAGCCCTAGCAAAAGTCTGGAGCGACAAAGCAGATTTTGATGCCAAGATGAAGACTTTCCAAGAAAATGCAGCAGTGCTCGCTTTAGTCGCACAGAAAGGCGATAAGCAGGAGATAAAGAAAGCCTTTATGAATACAGGGAAAAGCTGTAAAGGTTGTCATGACGTTTACAAAAAAGATTAGTTAATAATGAGCCAGCGCTAATAGCCGCTGGCTCTTTTATTCTACATCAAGCTTTCGTCCATCAGTGACGTTTACAGCATCTGGATAATTGGTAGCATCAAATAGTTAACCACTAGCGCGCCAATGACTATTACGATAGCAAATGCCTTGAGCACAGAAGCAAACGCTAATGTCTGCTCTTGCTCTCCTGGTAAACGCTTATAGCCACTAAACATCGCTGCAAGGATCTTGTCACCTTTCAACATATGCACCCCAACAGCCAACACATGAATAGCAGCCAAGACTAATATCAAATCAAAATTCTTCTTATGTAACCACGTCAGCCATAAACTAGTATCACCACTCACAGTTGAGTACAAAGGACCCTCTGTAAATATTTCATCCGTCGCAAACAATCCAGTGAATAACTGAAGACACATTAGAGATATTAGCGCCACAACCATATAGCCTCCGATGGGGTTATGCCCTATTGAAGCTGATATGCCATGCTGCTTAGTTTTCTTCAAATAGTTAAAGACTGTTTTAGGAGAGTGTACAAAATGGCTAAACTTAGCGGTATCACTACCGATAAATCCCCAGAGTAATCGCATTCCAAGCAAGATCATTAAGCAGTAAGCCAGAAGTTGATGCCACTCCATTTCTCCCGATTCCGCCGTCCACCATAAACCGCCAAGCAAACACAACATTCCCCAATGAAAGAGTCGTGTTGGAATGTCCCATATTTTTACTTTGACAATGTTTTGCGCCATGAATGATAACTCTCACTAATTAATTGGTCTTTTGTGAGCATTATATATTGGGAATGTGGATAGAGCTATGGGGTTATTAACGCTAAGATTTTTACAAAAGGGCCTATTCAGTCGCCCCTTATCCATTCAAATATGAACTTGTTTTTTGGTATTTTCAAGGAAATATTAGCAGTTATTGACTATATTTATCTAAGTGATCAAATAAAAAGCGAACAGATTCAGAGACCCTACAAAACGTGATTCAGATCACAACTTTCATTAGCCAGATTGTTAGTCTGAATTCAAGGAAACAACAAAAGGTTCGAAATATGATAAAGATTACTAGCAAGCACTTTGAAGTTACTGAATCTATCCGCGAACGTATTGAGGCAAGACTAGAGAAATTAGCACGACATGATGTGCAGCTTATTAATCCACACGTCATCATAATACAGGAGAAACAAGGTTTTAAGATTGAAGCTACCGTCGGCATTCCAAATGCCAAGTTATTTGCCCAGGCGAAACATGAAGACCTATACGCAGCAATCACTGCAATGGGACAAAAGCTGGAGAAACAGCTCAATCGCCTAACACATAAACCAGAAAGCCAACGTCACGCCACACTTAAAAGAGAAGATGATGCGATCGATGACGGCTTTGACTACAGCCATGAGGAGGAATACGCAGCTTGATATTATTATTAATTTTTGTCCAAAAGCGCACCTCGAGTGCGCTTTTTATTACAAAATTTTCAAATTGACTAAGTTTTGATTGACAGAAAACCGACTCCGCTTTAGTTTAATTCTATGAAAAAAATCCAGACTGCCTTTTTTACTTTCTTTTTTATGCCCCCCACCCTCGGAGGCGGAATTTCGGTGTAAAAACGAAAGTAAAAATTCCAAAGCCTCCCACATGGGAGGCTTTTTTAATTCTAAGCGCGCTAAATAAGATGTAGAGGCCCAAATGAGCAAACCACAACCTTTAAACCACACTCGAGAGCAAATCACGACTCTCGACAATGACCTTTTGGCTTTATTGGCAAAACGCCGAGAGTTAAGTTTAGATGTTGCTCGCAGTAAAGAAGTGGATGTAAGGCCTATACGTGATACCACCCGTGAAAAAGAACTGCTCGCACGCCTCGTTAAACAAGGCAGAGAACAGGGGTTAGATGCACACTATGTGATTTCGTTATATCAAAGCATTATTGAAGACTCTGTACTTAACCAACAAGCCTACCTCCATGGCCGTGCGAACCCTGAAACACAGCAACAGCAGTATTGTGTCGCCTACCTTGGCGCCCGGGGCTCTTATTCATACCTAGCCGCCAGCCGTTATTGCGACAGACGCCAGGTCGAAATGCAAGACTTGGGTTGCCAAAGCTTTGATGAGATTGTTCAAGCTGTTGAATCAGGCCATGCTGATTATGGTTTCTTACCGATTGAAAACACCTCATCAGGCTCAATCAACGAAGTTTATGATGTACTGCAACATACAAGCCTCGCGATTGTCGGTGAAACCACAATCGAAGTGGGTCACTGTTTATTGGCTAATAGCGGCAGTAATATCAATGATATTAAAACGGTTTATGCTCACCCACAGCCGATCAGCCAGTGCAGTCGATATCTAAGCCAACATGGTGACTTCAAGTTAGAGTATTGCTCAAGCAGTGCCGAAGCGATGCAGATGGTGTGCAACGCAGAGAGTAATAGTGTTGCGGCGATTGGCAGCAGTGAAGGCGGCGCGTTATACCAACTCGAAGCTATCGATACCGGTTTAGCCAATCAAAAAATTAACCAAAGCCGTTTTATTGTGGTCGCACGAAAAGCAGTTGATGTGCCCGAACAGCTACCCGCAAAATGCACACTCATTATGGCCACAGGGCAAAAGCCTGGTGCCTTGGTTGAAGCGCTACTCGTTTTAAAAGCCAGAAATCTGAATATGAGTAAGCTTGAATCTCGCCCTATCCCAGGTACTCCTTGGGAGGAGATGTTCTACCTTGATATCGACGCCAATCTTTCTAGTGAACCTATGCAAGCTGCATTGAAAGAGTTAGAAAGAACCACAAGATTTATCAAAGTGCTAGGTTGCTATCCATGCGAAACGGTCAATCCAACGCAGTTAAGCAATAGCCAGTTGATGATTGAACCAATCACCTCTAAATCAATCACGACACCAAGCTCTGCAAGCAGTAAACAGAAGCGTTACAGTAAAGCTTATAAAACAACGGCGACCGAAATAATCTGCGGTCAACTTAGCATAGGTAATAATCAGTCCGGTGCGATTGCTCAACTGCAATTGCCGTTTGAAATCAGCCAATTTGAGCAGCGTGCTAAAGCACTCAAAGAATCTGGCTTTCAAGCCGTTGTGATCCAGGGATTGAGCCAGCAAAGTGATTTGCTAACCTCACTCAACAAGTTCAAACATACATTGGATCAGTTTGGGCTGGTGTGTATCTTAATGGTTGAACATGAAACTGACTTAGCCATTGCTGCACAGCTGGGTGATGTGATTATGTTGTCAGGTACACAAATGTACAACCAAGCCATATTAACTCAACTGGGTTCACTGTTACTGCCTGTGATATTGGAGCGTAACACCATGGCAAGTGTCGATGACTTCCTTAATGCTGCAGAAGTGGTATTAAGTCAAGGGAATCAGCAGCTGGTATTGTGTGAGTCGGGTGTCAGCACACTAAACAATTCAGGTAAGCCGTCTCTCGATTTAGCCGCCTTGGTTGAGCTAAAAAATGCCAGTCATTTACCAGTGTTAGTCAACCCTTGCTATGCAGTTGATACGCTACAATTACCCAGTTTTACCAAAGCCATTAAGCAATTGGGTGGTGATGGTATCGTCGTTAATATTGCCAATATAGAACAAGTTGGTACGAGTAAAGAGCAACAAACATTGCTTAATGACCTCCTTAACAACTTATATCGATAATCTATAGCGATTAGCCTAATAGAGCGGCCGCCAGCAACAATTGGCGGTCGTTATCAAACTCTATATTAAACGCTATTTTAATTAATCAGCCCCCTTCTCAGCCTCTTCAGCATTACACTTATCAATTAAGCTCGGGATTGTCGTTCCCTGTACCAAGATAGAAAAAACCACTACCGCGTAAGTCATTACCATTAATAAGTCTCGTAAATCGATAGCGTTTCCATCGGCTAACATTATCCCTGTCGGTAAGCTCATCGCCATCGCTAAGGCTAGACCGCCCCGCAGCCCTCCCCAAATAAGAACTCGCTCCGCATAAGAGTTGTAGCGCTTAAAATGACGAAAGCCAAAATAGGGTAAGTAGATACTGACTGCACGCCCTAATAATACGATAGGTACTGAGAGCAACATAAACCACCAAAGTTCGGCGTCAAAATTGATCAGCAGCAATAACAGACCCAACAGTAAGAATAATAGCGAGTTGAAGAAAGATTCAATCAGCCCCCAAAAGCTCCCTAACGTTGCACATTCGGACTCTTTTAGTAATTTAGGTATGCTGATATTGCCCGCGATGATCCCAGCCGTTACCATCGCTAGAGGCCCTGAGACACCAATCATATCCGCAACCACATACCCTGCAGTAGGGATCAGCAGTGTCATCAATAAATACTGCGTGCGATCTTCCGCAAAGCTCAACATTAAATGTAATCCGCCCGCCAGCAAAGTCCCATACAGTACCCCACCAACCGCTTCCTGCAAAAACAGTCCTGTAATACCCGCCATCGTTAAGGGTTCAGTAGAAAAGGCAACTTGTGAAATAGCAACAAAGATAACCAAACCGATACCATCATTAAATAATGACTCACCTTCAACTTGGGTAGCAATATCTTCTGGAGCGCCGAGTTGCTTAATAATGGCTAATACCGCGATTGGATCTGTTGGAGAAATAAGCGCGCCAAATAATAAGCAATAACTCAATGCAAGGGGTAAACCTAATAAGCCTGCGACTATGTACAGCACGCCGCCAATGACCACTGTCGATATTAAGGTACCAATAAATGCCAGAATGAATATTTCCCATTTCTGCTGTTTGAGCACATTCAATTTAATTTGTAAGGCGCCTGCAAAAAGTAAAAAACCTAACATTCCGTTTAACAGTAATGCTTTAAAGTCCAACTGTTCAAGATCTGTCACTAAACTCGAATAAACAGAGACTCCAAAAATCTTACCTGCGGCCAATATTAGGAGGCTAAGAAGCAGCGCAAGTGCTGTAATAGTGATGGTATCTTGCCAGCGGTGTAAGCGTGAAGAGATCAGCGATACCACTAATGACAATGCAGATAAAAGGCAAAGGATTTCGTAACTAGTCACGGCAGTACTCGTCAATGTAAGCGGAAAAATGGTTCAAGAGGGGACTAAATACAACGACCTTCGATTAAACTTAGCCAGCCTTTAAAAATACGACCACTAAACCAAACCGCACCAGCGACATAAAGTGTGGCACTTAACCAAGGTTGATTGCTTAAGTAGCCGACTAACATAAACAGCAGCATGCAGATAATCGACCAACGTTGCCATCTAAGATGTGACACAAGGACTGAACTTAGGGTGTTTTGACGCTGATTTAAGTTAATAAACAAACTCAATGCAGCTGGGAGTAACAGAATAGGAAAGCAGGCCATAAGCCCATACAGCATATGAGCAAGGCTTTTATCTTCTAGAGGTAAAGCTTCAGAATGCGTTGTTGATGTCATAGCCACTCCGCCAAGAAAGAAAAGACAGGCGCAAATTCCATCACGTCCTGTCATTAACCTTACTTTCTCATGGTGAGTTACGCAACTTTCACGCTGATTTATTTCAAATTTATTAACAAAAAATATAGCCTCTAAAGCTACAGCTCTAATGTCACATTTGACTTCAACTTCGTTGAACAAGCCAGAACATAACCTTGTGCTATTTCATCTGACGTCAATGACATTTGGCTAGAAGATTCAGTTTCACCTTCTACGACCTTACATTTACAAGCACCGCAAACACCAGAGCGACAAGCCGCAATGATAGGCAGTCCCTCAGCTTCAACGCCATCAAGTATTGTTTGTCCGCTGGTAAGTGAGCGTGTTCTATCGCCAACTCGCAGCATAAAGCCACTCGCATCGTCGCTCGAGGTGCTCTCTTTTGCTGCTGCTAGCTCGCCTAAGTCGCCTTTGAATGAACCAAAACTTTCTTGATGAAATTGCGCCATATTAAAATTAAGTGATTCAAGCAAGGCTTTTACCGCCGCCATGTATTGCTCTGGTCCACAAACAAACACGGTTCTAGATTGAAAATCTGGCACTAAGCGTTGCAAGTTATCGGCTGATAATCGGCCGGCCAGCGCGTCAACATGGGCACAAGGCTCAGCGTCAACATTTTCTAAAATATAGTTGAGCTTAAATTGACGACTGCGCTCGGCAATTTGCTCAAGTGAATCTTTAAAAATAAGGTCTTGAGTTGATTTTGCGCTGTGTAAAAAACAAACATCAGGGCTAATTTGAGTATCGGCTAACCATCGAGACATCGAGTACATCGGCGTAATGCCGCAGCCTGCGCTTAAAAACAGGTAGTTTTCAGCTTCGATATCAATAAGATTAAATGCGCCATCAGGCCCAAGTGCACGCACAACATGGCCAATGTCTAAATTATTAGCCAAGTAATTGGACACTTTGCCGCCATCGATCTGCTTGATCGTCAGCACCACAGAAAATGGACGTGAAGGTGATGAGCTTATCGTATAGCTACGACCAATTTTCTCGCCATCAATCTCTAATAATAATGTTAAAAATTGTCCTGGTTTAAAGTGGAACTTTACCGGCTTGATACCTTGAAAGCGAAAACTAACGACATCGTGAGTCTCGTTCCACTTTTCAACACACACTAACTGATGCTCGCCTGCTTGCCACTGCTTAGCTTCAAACTGCTCTGTCGCCGGCACATTTATATTATTAGCCATATCACTCTAACCTAGATGTTAAAAATATTTCTGACATAAAAATGGCCACATATGAGTGGCCATTATTACTTACTCATCACCAACTAAACAGGCGTTTAAGCTACGTTTAGAATGCGATTAAGATCCGCTTCAACTGTTGTCGTTGTACGCAGTCCAAACTTCTCTTCTAATACATTAGCCAAGTTTGCGGTTAGGAACGCTGGCGCTGTAGGGCCAGTCAAAATGTCCTTTACACCCAGTGAGAGTAGAGTAAGCAGCACTACAATCGCTTTTTGCTCAAACCAAGACAGTACTAGCGTCAATGGCAATTCATTGATATCGCATTCAAATGCTTCAGACAACGCAATCGCAAGTTGGATAGCCGAGTAAGCATCGTTACACTGGCCAACGTCCAATAGACGAGGGATACCGTTGATGTCACCAAACTCAAGTTTGTTGAACTTATACTTACCACAACCTAGCGTCAGGATGACTGAATCAGCCGGCGCTTGAGTCGCGATATCAGTAAAGTATCCACGCTCTTCTTTGTCGCCGTCACAACCGCCGACTAAGAAGAAATGCTTAATAGCACCACTCTTAACATTCTCAATCACTGTAGGCGCTGCAGCCATAAGTGCGTTACGAGCGAAACCTATAGTGATTAGATGGGGGATCTCATCATAGGCGAAGCCTTCTAAAGACTCAGCTTTAGCAATAACAGCACTAAAATCGTCACCAACAATATGACTAACACCAGGCCAACCCACAATGCTACGGGTGAAGATTCGGTCTGAATAATCGCCCACATTAGGATCGATTATGCAGTTAGACGTCATTACGACAGCACCAGGGAAGTTTGAAAATTCTTTTTGCTGGTTCTGCCATGCACTGCCGTAGTTACCGACAAGGTGTGGGAATTTCTTAAGTTCTGGGTAAGCAAGTGCAGGCAACATTTCACCGTGTGTGAATACGTTAATGCCTTTACCTTCAGTTTGTTGCAAGATAAGCTCTAGATCTTTCATGTCATGACCCGACACTAAGATAGCCTTACCTTTTATAGATTTGGTGTTCACTTGAGTTGGCTCTGGATGACCAAATGAGTGAGTTTCGCCTTCATCTAACATCGCCATTACGCGATAGTTAAGTTGACCAATCTGCATCGCAGTGTCAAACAGCTTGTCACCATCAACAGAGTCTTCACCTAGGAATGCCATAATCTCGTGGAACTCACCAGCAACTTCATCGTTGGTTTGGTCAAGTACTCGAGCATGCTCCATATATGCAGCAGCGCCTTTAAGGCCATATAAACAAAGTAAACGTAGTCCCATGATGTCTTCATGAACTTCGTCTTTTCCACGGTTAGGCGCAGCTTGTGAAGCTTGAGATAGCATCTCTGGCTTAGTAGCACCTAATACTAGCTGCATCGTTGCCGTTGGCGCTTTAGCTTCAATATTCAGTTCAGCACATTTAGTTTCATAAGCTGTTTGTAAACGGCTACGGAAAGCGTTTGCTTGCGTGGTGTATCCAATAATACGGTCATCATCGAAGTTAACGTTAGTTAGCGTTGCAAAAAACGCCTTAGGTACAAACGTATCGATTTCGTGATCGATAACACCGACTTCACGAGCACGTACAGCATATGCTGACACGCCTTGAAGAATGTAGATTAGAAGATCTTGTAGATCAGATGTATCTGACGACTTGCCACACATACCTTGAGTGTAACTACAGCCATTGCCCGCAGGCGTTCTAATTGTTTGCTCACATTGAATACAAAACACGACGTTTACTCCTAATACCTAATACATGCATTTAGATTGCATCTTTTGAAATTAGTGTACGCCGATTAAGAAATTGCAAAAGTACTTTCTATGGTTAATGGTTAAAACTATGAATGAGATCACCTTAAGCTGTCGCTAATTTTAACTAATTGGTCAAAATGTGCAGGATATTGATACGGGCTAAAAATCGCACTGATAATGCTATTTATTCTCATTGGCTTTTGGGGTGGTTTTGACCATAAAAAAGGAGCCTAAGCTCCTTTAATATTGATATGACATCCGCTCAAATCACCCTAATCGGTTTTCATATCATTGACCGATTGCAACATCGCTCTACTTTCTCTTTGGAACTGTGGTGCAAAATCACCAAACCACTGCGCCACTTGTTCGAACTGTTTAACAAACGCTTCTCGGTTACCTGACTTTAATACCGACAAGGCTTGAGAGTAGTTTTCGAGGTAATCGCTAATCGCCACCAAACTGTCCTCTTGAGCAAAAATAATATCTGCATATAATTCAGGACTCTGGGCAAATAAACGCCCTACCATAGCCAGCTCTAGACGGTATATTGGTGAGCTAAACTGCAGCAGAGATTCAATATCAGCCTCCTCTTTATAGAGGTTAAGCCCGTAAACAAAAGAGGAGAAGTGTCGCATTGCCTGCACGAGTTGCATCGCTTTATCATGCTTCTCTGGTTCGGCTTCAACGATACGCGCACCCCAGATCTCAATCTGCTCGATCAACCATTGGTATTGAGATTGGTCACGGCCATGACACACCACGACCACCTGCTTTGCTAAACTGCCCACATCAGGCCCAAACATCGGGTGCAAGCCTAAAACAGGGCCTGAGTGCGCTGCTAACATGGCTTCAACAGGTGCGGTTTTAATCGAGGTTAAGTCAGCAAGAATACAGTGGCTTGGTAATTGCGTTAGTTTGCTGGCAATCAACTCACAAGTGATGTTAATCGGCACAGTCACAATAACCAGCCCTGCTCCGTCAAAAATCGTCTGACTATTAACCCAATCATCTTTATCTAAAGATTTAACTTCATATCCTGACAGGGTCAGCATTTGCGAAAATAAGCCGCCCAGCTTGCCTTCACCGCCAACAATCACCACATGGCCGAGATCAGGATTAACCTGCTTAAATCCAACGTCCTTCTCGTTAAGATAAGACTCGCGCATTAGACGCCTTAAAATATCTTCAATTAACTGTGGCTCTACATTTATCGCTTTTGCTTCGCCGCGACGCTTTGCCAGCATTGACGCTTCACGTTGAGGAGCATAAATCGGGAGGCCAGCACCGTGCTTAACAGCACCCACTTGTGCCACTAGATCTAACCGTTTTCTCAGCAGGTGGAGTAATTGTTGGTCAACGCCATCAATTAAGTCTCTCAGGTTTTCAAGCTCTGCAGTGGTCTTCTCGTTCATCACTCTCTCTTCCATCAGCCGTTCGCAACGTTCAGCATATCAAACCTTGTTGGTAATACTGAAGCTAAGTCTGCAGCGCCAGTGCGTAATAATGCTTCTGTTGATTGCCAATCGATACAAGCATCTGTCACCGAGACACCATAAGCTAATTCGTTTAACGGTAAGTTGCTGCTTTGCTTACCCGCATTAAGGTGACTCTCTAGCATCACCCCAATAATAGACTGGTTACCATTAACGATTTGGCGGAACACATCTTCACACACAGGTACTTGCTTGTTGTGATCTTTTGATGAATTACCATGACTGCAATCCACAATTAGGCGCGCGTTCAATTTAGCGGCATGCAGTTGCTTCTCACACTCAGCGACGCTATCCGCATCGTAATTTGGCGCTTTACCCCCGCGTAAAATCACATGACCGTCTGGATTGCCAGCCGTTTGCAGTAAGGCAACTTGACCTTTTTGGTTAATCCCCATAAAACGATGGCTACTCGCAGCAGATTCAAGCGCATTGATTGCTACTCCAAGTTTTCCGTCAGTACCATTTTTAAAGCCGACAGGCATAGAGAGTCCTGATGCCATCTCGCGGTGAGTCTGCGATTCAGTGGTACGAGCTCCAATCGCTGACCAAGTGATCAGTTCCGACATGTACTGTGGACTAATGGGATCAAGCGCTTCAGTGGCGACAGGAAGTCCAAGCTCAGCCAGCCAAATCATCAATTCGCGTGCCTTACGTAATCCTTTATCAACGTTAAACGACTCATTCATATCAGGGTCGTTAATCATGCCTTTCCAGCCCACGGTAGTACGCGGCTTTTCGAAGTAAACGCGCATCAACACATAGAATTGGTCGCCTAACGCATCATGTAGCTTTTTCAGCTTAAGTGCGTACTCTTTCGCAGCATCGATATCGTGAATAGAGCAAGGTCCGGAGATCACCAAGACTCGATTATCTCGCTTATGCACGATGTCAGATACCGTTTTACGGGCCTTAAGGACATATTGGCTAGCATGAGCAGACAAGGGGAGATCGCGCTTTAACTCCTCTGGAGTCACCAACACTTTCTCTGAACTAATATGGATATTATTTATCGTATCTTGCTGCATGCTTATCACCTGATTTAAGTGTTAACTGGCTAATAATTTGCGGCATTGTCGCCTCAATTAACAGTTAATCTTACTAAATTATACGTAATTGCGTAATGCTACACCATTACACCTTGAGAGCACTATGCCTGTCCGTCTGATTAAGATCAAGTAGCAAGTGCAGTAAATGAATAATTTTGTGCTTACAGCCGGTTTTACTAAGCTCAATTAATTAAACAGATTAGCTGAGGAATCTAGGTGCAAGTATATGAAGAGAGATTTATGCGAGTAGGAGATGAAGTGTAATAGGTAAACTAAAGTGACTTTTTACTGAATCGCAGCTCACAAAAAACCGCCATATAGGCGGTCTCTCGTGCGAACACTGCATCTTTTTTATAACTAGGGACTAAATTACTTAGTTCCGAGCTTCTCACGGATACGTGCAGACTTACCTGAACGTTCACGTAGATAGTAAAGCTTAGCACGACGAACACGGCCGCGACGCTTAACTTCGATGCTAGAGATGATTGGGCTGTGAGTCTGGAACGCACGCTCAACACCTTCACCATTAGAGATTTTACGTACTGTGAATGCAGAGTGAACGCCGCGATTACGCTTAGCGATTACAACGCCTTCGAACGCCTGTAGACGCTCTTTACCGCCTTCTACAACACGTACTTTAACAACTACTGTATCACCGGCACCAAATTCTGGTACGTCGGTTTTCATTTGCTCTTCGTTGAGCATTTTGATGATGTTATTCATTAAATAAACTCCATTCTAGTAATAACTGCGCTTCGACTAATCATCTTGTTTGATGCTGTCTACAAATTCAGCTAAAAGCTGCTTTTGTTCGCCAGTCAGAGCTAGATTTTCAAGTAATTCTGGTCGTCTTAACAAAGTTCTACTGAGACTTTGTTGCAGACGCCAGCGTCTAATATGTTCGTGGTTTCCACTTAACAATACGGCTGGAACATCCAGACCATCCATACTTTCAGGACGCGTATAGTGGGGACAATCCAGTAAACCGTCAGAGAAGGAATCCTGCTCTGCCGAAGCCTTTTTTCCTAGCACGCCAGGAACCAGCCTCGATACTGAATCAATCAAAGTCATCGCTGGTATTTCACCGCCCGAAAGCACGTAATCTCCAATCGACCACTCTTCATCCACTTCAGTTTGAATAATGCGTTCATCGACACCTTCGTATCGTCCACACACTAAAATCAAACTGGATGACTTTGCTAACTCTTCAACGCCTTGCTGTGTAAGCTTACGGCCTTGAGGAGAAAGGTAGATCACCTTTGCCTCTTTTCCAGCTGCAGCTTTTGCTGCATGGATGGCATCGCGTAGAGGTTGCACCATCATTAACATGCCAGGGCCACCACCGTATGGGCGGTCATCCACTGTATTATGTTTATCATGGGTGAAATCACGAGGATTCCACGTTTGCATCTCTAGCAAACCCTTGCTAACTGCACGACCCGTTACGCCAAAGTCTGTTACGGCACGAAACATCTCCGGAAACAGGGTTACTACCCCTAACCACATCTGCTGTACCTCGACTTAAAAGTCCGGATCCCAATCCACTAAAATCTGTTTTGCCGTCAAATCCACCTTTAGGATGAACTGTTCGGTAACAAAGGGAACCATTCGTTCCGCTTTGCCAAAGCCATCTTTCGCGTTAGCCTTAACAAGAAGTACGTCATTTGATCCTGTTTCCACGATCTCCTGCACTTTACCCATGTTATAGCCTTTGGTATTAACCACTTCACATCCGATAAGATCTCGCCAGTAGAATTCATCTTCTGGCAAAACGTTCATCTGTTCAGCGGGTACGGCAATCTCACAATTTGTAAGTGCCTGAGCCTGATCCCGTGTTTCTACGCCTTCAAGACAAGCGACAACCGCTTTACCTTGCATGCGCCACTGGAGGACTTTAACCTCGCGCCATTCACCTTGCTCTTTTAACAACCAAGGAGAATAATCAAAAATACCTTCAACAGAATCGGTATAGGTAGTGATCTTCAACCAACCTTTAATGCCATGACTTGAACCTAATTTACCAAGTACGACGGGTTCTTGTTTACTGCTCATCAATCTATACCTTAACGCTATTAAGCAGCTGCTTTACGAGCGTCTTTGATCAATTTTGCTACACGATCAGATGTAGCAGCACCGTTAGCAACCCAATGCTCAACACGGTCAAGATCTAAGCGTAAAGCTTCTTCTTGGCCACGAGCTAATGGGTTAAAAAAGCCAACACGCTCAATGAAACGACCGTCACGGGCGTTACGGCTGTCAGCAACAACGATGTTATAAAATGGACGCTTTTTTGCGCCGCCACGAGCTAAACGAATGGTAACCATGCGTTTTGTATCCTCTAATGATTTGCTTTTTATCAAGCAAAAATAAAAACTGAAACTCCGTGTTCGCGGAGAGCCCCAGATAGAAAGCTGGCAGATATTACCTGACTGACCAGCGAATGCAACCGTAATCGACGTTTATTACGCCAAAAACGATTCACAGGCTAGAATGAAAACTCACCCTAGCCTGTAAAATTAGATACGGAACAATTAATAATAGACTAGCGTCCAGGCATTTTCATGCCCGGTGGTAACATACCGCTCATACCGCGCATCATCTTTTTCATGCCGCCTTTAGCCGACATTTTCTTCATCATTTTCTGCATTTGCGTAAACTGTTTAAGCAAACGGTTTACGTCTTGAATTTGTGTACCAGAACCCATCGCAATGCGGCGTTTACGTGAACCCTTAATAATATCAGGGCGCTGACGCTCACCTTTCGTCATTGAATTAATAATGGCTTCCATTTGGCCGGTCATTTTACCGTCTTGAACTTGAGCAAGCGCTTCTGGTGGTAACTGACCCACGCCAGGAAGCTTCTCAATCATGTTCATCATGCCGCCCATGTTCTTCATTTGCAGCAGCTGTTCGCGGAAATCTTCTAGATCGAAGTTACCGCCTTTCTTTACTTTTGCCGCAAGCTTCATCGCCTTGTCTTGGTCGACACCGCGCTCAACTTCTTCTATAAGCGACAATACATCGCCCATACCAAGAATACGTGAAGCAATTCTGTCAGGATGGAAAGCTTCTAGTGCGTCGGTTTTCTCACCCACACCCAAGAACTTAATTGGCTTACCGGTAATATGGCGAATCGACAGTGCAGCACCGCCTCGTGCATCACCATCAACCTTGGTCAATACGACACCCGTAAGAGGCAATGCTTCGTTAAAGGCTTTGGCCGTAGTTGCCGCATCTTGACCTGTCATGGCATCAACCACAAACAAGGTTTCGACTGGATTAACGGTAGCGTGAAGCTCTTTAATCTCATCCATCATGGCTTCATCAACATGCAAACGACCTGCAGTATCGACAATAACAACATCAATGAACTTAAGCTTAGCGTGCGCAATGGCTGCTTTAGCAATATCAACCGGTTTTTGGCTGACATCTGATGGGAAGAACTCGACTTCCACTTCTGCCGCTAACGTTTCGAGCTGCTTGATTGCAGCAGGACGATATACATCGGCACTCACAACCAGAACAGATTTCTTTTCGCGCTCGCGTAAGAACTTAGAAAGTTTCGCGACACTGGTGGTTTTACCCGCACCTTGCAGGCCGGCCATCATTATCACTGCTGGCGGTTGAGCTGACAGGTTCAAAGCTTCATTAGCTTCACCCATCGAATTTTCTAGCTCACTTTGAACAATCTTAATAAACGCCTGGCCGGGACTTAGGCTTTTGGATACCTCTTGTCCGACAGCGCGCTCTTTTACGCTATTAACAAAGTCACGTACAACTGGTAAGGCAACGTCGGCCTCAAGTAGCGCCATGCGAACTTCGCGCAAGGTTTCCTTAACGTTCTCTTCCGTTAAGCGACCACGGCCGCTGATATTTTTCAGCGTACGTGACAGTCTGTCAGTTAAGTTCTCAAACATTATCCAGTTCTTACCGTTTAAAATTGATATTGATGGCCCGTATTATAGCGATGCCCAGATATTATGCTACTCAATGCACCAAGTAACTTGGTTTACATTTGCCCCTAGAGGCAACATTTTGCGAAAAAACCGACCTAAGACATATAATCCACTCAATTATGCACCGAATGCCACTGCCCACTAACCCGAGCTCATGTTACTCTAATGGCTAGCGTTGTACGCGATTTCCGTGATTAAAACCGAGTGCGTTTAGAATGGAAACACAGCGCGTTACGATTTGTGATTCAGTAATTTAACTTCTGCATGAATCAGGTTAATATAAATGTCGTTTAGTCTGCTTTAACTTTTTGGCTCAGCCAACAAGTTAATAAAACAATAGTCAACAAAACAATAGGTTAATACTCAATGGTTATTTTTTCAGCGTCAGCCATGTTTTTTTACAGTATTGCTTTGATACTCGTCGCGACTCGTCTTTTTCACGCAGACGGACCCAACCGAAAATTAGTTGCGGGTGTCGCAGCCATTGGTGTTGTTTTACACGCGGCAGCGCTATCGCAAGCTATTTTTACGGGTAATGGACAAAACTTTAGCCTGACCAATGTCATCTCAATGGTGAATTGGATCATCGCCTTTAGTTTCACCGTCTTAATGTTCCGTCTTAAAGTCATCGTCGTTGTGCCTGTGGTATATGCCTGTTCGGTGATCTCGGTTGCCCTTTTATGGCTAGTACCACCAGAGTATATTACGCACTTTGACATCCACCCAGATGTACTCGTGCACGTAGTGCTGTCATTAATGGCCTACAGTGCCTTAATGATTGCGGCGTTATATGCCATCCAGTTAGCGATTATTCAGCGTCGACTCAAGAATAAAAAGCTCATTATGACATCAACAATGCCGCCTCTGATGACCGTTGAAAAACAGCTGTATCATCTTGTTATTGTCGGCGTAATTTTATTGAGCTTAGCGCTTGCGACTGGTTTTATCTTCCTCGATGATATGTTTGAAGAAGGCAAAGGTCACAAAGCGATTCTGTCTATCCTGGCTTGGTGCGTCTACATTGGTATGTTAGCCCAGCAATATTGGGTGGGTTGTAAAATTAGAACTGCCGTTGCCTATACCCTAACAGGGGGAGTGTTGTTGACGCTCGCGTACTTTGGTGCCCGCATCGTTAAAGAGTTAATCCTCAGCTAATTCTCATCTTAGTCAACTTTGGCTCAATCAGTTCAGCATTGAGCCAAACTTGACATGCTTTCGAAATATCTGTAATTACTAATTTTTACAGCTTTTATTTATCCACTGCGGAGCTCCAACTTTTGGACGAAATATCCACTGGCGTACTATTGTCTGTTCTGTGCGTCTTAATTCTACTTTCAGCCTATTTCTCAGGGTCTGAAACCGCGATGATGACCTTAAACCGATATCGTCTACGCCATCTAGCATCTAGCGGCCATAAAGGGGCGATTCGAGCCACTAAGCTGTTGGAGCGGCCGGATCGGCTGATTGGCCTTATTCTCATTGGCAACAACCTCGTCAATATCCTAGCCTCATCCATTGCAACGATTATAGGCCTCCGCCTATTTGGTGATGTTGGTATTGCCATCTCTACCGGTGTATTAACATTAGTGGTACTGGTTTTTGCCGAAGTCACCCCCAAAACATTTGCTGCATTGCACCCAGAACGTATCGCTTTTCCATCAAGCTTTATATTACAGTTCTTACTCATCGTGCTGTCACCATTTGTAAAAATCGTTAATGGCATCACCTCTGGAGTGCTCAAACTCGCGGGCATCAACTCGACAAAAACCTCAGACGCATTAAGCCAAGAAGAGCTGCGCACTGTTGTGCACGAAGCTGGTGCATTGATCCCAAGGCGACATCAAGAGATGCTATTGTCGATCATGGATTTAGAGAAGGTGACGGTAGAAGATGTCATGGTGCCGCGCTCAGACTTATATGCCATCAACATCAATGACGAATTTAAGAGCATTAATAAACAGGTCATTCAGAGCCCACATACTCGCGTTCTACTCTACCGCGACACAGTCGATGACGCTGTCGGCTTTGTTCATTTGCGTGATGCATTACGATTGCAGTCTAAAGAGCAGTTCAGCAAATCTTCATTACTGCGCGCCGTAAAAGAGTTGTACTTTATTCCTGAAGGCACCCCCCTCAACGTACAACTGAGCAACTTTCAGCAAAACAAAGAACGTATTGGTCTCGTCGTTGATGAGTATGGCGACATTCAAGGACTCGTTACTTTAGAGGATATTCTCGAAGAGATTGTAGGTGACTACACCACATCGATGCTTGCCACCCCGAGTGAAGATATTTGCGAACAACAAGATGGCAGTTTTCTTATTGAAGCCACCATCAACATCCGTGAATTGAATAAAGAGATGGAATGGCACTTTCCGATTGACGGCCCTAAAACCCTCAATGGTTTGATATTAGAGCATCTTGAAGAGATCCCAACAGTAAAAACCAGCATGCGTATTGCTGGTTACCCCATTGAAGTCATCAAACTGGGTGATAACATGGTCAAGACAGTGCGGGTGCTACCTCAGCATTATGAGCAACCCAAACATTAACCACTAAATCCCCCTAAAAACGCTAATCATTGATTAGCGTTTTTTTTGTGACGATTGCCGTTATGCTACTTTACCTTTTTTGCCGCTTCAATCGCTCTGCGTTTATCTCGTGCAATAGGGGTTATTTCAGCTAATAAATCTTTTTCTAAACCCAACTTAAAATACACTTCAGCCATCAAAAAGAATGGCCCTATGAGTAATTGATTAAGGTCATCAACAAAAGCGGGTTTAGCTTTCTCATATTTGTGGCCGATAAACTGAATAATCCATCCCACAATAAACGTCGCAATCGCGATATAACCAGCGCCATCATATCGAGCAACGACACTCGAGGTGTAGAGCACTGGAATGATAAACAAGGTTAAGCCGATAGCTAACTTTGCATGCAACATAAAATAGTAAGCTAAAACAATGACTGCAAAAATGGTGGCCACATTAAAGCTAATGGCTGGATCGTCAAACACCACAAAGTTGATTGGAATAAGGTTAAAACCGACAAAAGCGGACCAGATGATAAGCGGTACACCAAAGAAATGCGTCTTTATATTACTCGGATTTAAATGCACGCTTTTATAGGTCGATAACTGCTCAACGGCGGATTTCATCTTAGTGTCTCCATACTTGATCAAGTCTCATTATAGTTATTATTTAACTTATCTTTAACCTAAAGGATTTTACCCTCGATTAATAGAGCAAATATTCAGCCCGGATATCAAGTCTTGGTAAGTTTGCTCTCAAAAAGTGCAGCAAGCCTATTTCCATTGAAGTGATGTACTAAAGATCTCATCGGATGCATTAGTCATCTATCTAAATACACGCCAGTATAAATGTATGTGACTTAGTAAGAGCGTCTTGGGGGAAACCTGCAGGAGAAGCCCGCTCTTTGGCATTAAGCTACCACGGCATATATGAATCTATTCAGATCAGACGAGCAATGTTCCTTGCCCAAGTTTATGATTGAATTCCACGACGTTGGTTAAGCGGAGTTTAATAAGGTTAGCTATCTGTAAGACTGCTGAAATATAACATCAAGAAAAAGCACCACTATCAGCCATACTGCTCAACATAACCAGCGCAGCACCAAATAAGGGGATATTTGCAGCTAGCCCATAACGCCATTTTTTAAATGCGAATTTACCGACGATTAAGCTTGCAATAAATACCGTTACTACCCACAAAACACAAGTGAATAAAAACGCTAACCCCGTAGCAATACCTTCATGATCAATTCTATCGACCTCAATCAGATACATAGGCCCAATTATTTGTAATATTGGTGTGGCGATAATAAACAAACTCAGTATTAATTTATTCTCGATCATTTTTTCTATCCGGGCCTTATTCAATGCATCATCTTGCTAAACAATACTTAGCGCTCAATAATGACCTTGCAACTAAGACTCTAAAATTACCGTTGCTGTGGCATAGTGCTGCTCATCTGCAATAGACAAATGCCCTCTCACGCCACCCAGCTCAGCGAGCCTATCAGCAGCACCCGCAGTAAAAGTGACGATAGGGGCGCCATTATCATTATTGCTGATCGCTATATGTTGAAATGACACACCACGGCCTATGCCAGTTCCTAGTGCTTTGGCTGCGGCTTCTTTCGCAGCAAAGCGCTTAGCCAGATAGCGACCGGGGTTAGATGAATCAACAAACAAGGCATGCTCTGTCGGCGTGAGTACTCTTTTGGCGAGACGGTTATTGTGTAACTCTTGTTCTCCCGCTTTGGGGACTCGCGCTTCGATACGCGCAATCTCAACAATATCTGTACCTAAGCCAACAATCATAAATCCCTCAACACTCGCTGATAGTTAAACAAAAGCCGAGAATAGCTCAGTGCTACGCTCGGCTTTAAAAGCAGCTTTAAAAACCTTTACTCGCCTCGACGACCTTCGACCATTAACTGCTTCATATCACGTACGGCCGTCGCTAATCCATCGATAGCAGCGCGAGCGATAATCGAATGACCGATATTAAGCTCGTAAAGCTCAGGGATCGCGGCAATAGGCTTAACGTTATGGTAATGCAAACCATGACCCGCATTAACCACTAAACCTTTACCATGGGCATAAGTTGCCATCTCGCTGATACGGCTAAGTTCAGTTGCGGTATCGGCATCCGTTAGTGCGTCTGCGTAACAACCCGTATGGATCTCAATCACGGGAGCACCAACGGCAACAGCCGCGTCAATTTGAGTGGTATCTGCATCAATAAACAAAGAGACCTTAATGCCCTCTTGAGTCAAACGTGCTACAGCAGCTGCAATTTTGTCTTGCTGGCCCGCAACATCAAGACCACCTTCGGTTGTAAGCTCCTCACGTTTCTCTGGCACTAGGCAAACGTAAGCAGGCTTAATATCGCAAGCAATATCAAGCATCTCATCGGTGACAGCCATCTCGAAGTTCATGCGCGTCTTTAAGGTTTTCGCTAACGTATATACATCTCTGTCGATGATATGACGGCGATCTTCACGCAAATGGATGGTAATACCTTCAGCGCCAGCATGTTCGGCGACGGCGGCAGCATGAACAGGATCAGGATAGTTTGTACCGCGAGCTTGGCGTAGCGTAGCAATGTGGTCAATGTTAACGCCCAGTAGGATCCGGCTCATGTGTATTCCTTAAATAGACAACAATATAAAAAGGCTATTGTACTGGGAGATTTAACGTTTAGCTAGCGAGGGGCTGGTCGTTACGCCATTGAATTAGCCAAGATTACCCTTTCCGGACAGTGTTGCCTGAATTTGCACGTTTCTTGATAAACAAGCTGCGTGAGTGCAATGGTTTATCGCCCAGGGTAGGTGCTAATAGCTGCCGCATCAGCTTCTTGGCTTCCGTTGAATGTTGGGCTGATAGGGATTGATCCTTGAGCGCGACTAACATTGCGCCGGTAAAGAATTTGTGTTGATTAAACGCTGTCGCAACGACGGGCATAAAGCCATGTTCCATATCCAAACGGTAGAAGCCACTGGCCGTAATGAACGCCCCCGACGGATCATTTTCGAGCGATGGCATCGTGCCTAACTCTTGCAGCAATGCTAATTCAAAATAACGCAACTGGATTTGGTCAAACCCTTTTGCCATTGCGATGAGTGTTTGATGATAATTAAAAAATAGATCCTCGGCACTGTGCTGCACGGTTAGGCAGCGGATAAGCAACTCGTTAAGATAGAGACCTGAATATAAACAATCACCGCTTAACGGCACTGCTGGACTAGCCGCTTCAACTTGCTTTAAATTCTTTAAATCCGACTTGCCCTGTAATTGAAAAATGATTGGCTGGAAGGGCTGCACTATGCTGCGGATTGAATTTTTTGCGCCTCCTAGTCGTGCCACAGCGTCAACACGACCCTTACCATCAACCAATAGATTAACGAGTACACTAGACTCGCGAAAGGGTCGAGTATGAAGAACGTATCCACGCTCCATAATGATTAAATCCTAAAGGGTAAATGCATTAAAACAACAAAACATCATAGCATGTGTCATTTTATCAGTTGTATCGGTTGTATCGGCTTTATCGGCTGTATCGGCTGTATCGGCTGTATCGGCTCTATCGGCTTTACCCGGCTCTATCGGCTTTAACCGACTGTAGAGAGTTAATCACGATTCAATAAGGATAGGTATAAAAATGCCTCTTCTTATTGCTAAAAAGAGGCATTATTGTCAAGCGAAGTAAATGATTACTCGTCGCCGTAACCTAAGCTACGCAATGCGCGTTCATCATCAGCCCAACCTGATTTGACCTTAACCCACATCTCTAAGAAAACCTTATTATCAAACAGGGTTTCCATATCAACACGGGCGGCAGAACTGATGGTCTTAATACGCTCGCCTTTATTACCAATCACCATCCGCTTTTGCGTTTCACGCTCAACCAAGACTAATGCGTTGATCTGGTAAACGCCGTTTTCCATCATCTTAAACTGCTCAATCTCAACCGTACAATCGTAAGGCAGTTCGTCACCTAAAAAACGCATGAGTTTTTCACGAACGATTTCTGATGCCATAAACTTTTGCGAACGGTCCGTCACATAATCTTCAGGGAAGAAATGTGGAGACTCCGGCACAACCTCAACTGACATATCCAAGATACGTTGCACGTTAGTGCCTTGAGTCGCCGATATAGGCAGAATTTCATCAAAATCAAACTTTTTAGCTAACTCTTGCAGATACGGGAACAGTGCTTTTTTATCTTTAATATTATCCACTTTATTGATGGCTAATATTGTTTTACGGCCATCGTCACGGCTCTGTAATTTACGCAGTACCATGTCGTCATCAGCGGTCCAAGTCATGCCGTCCACCACAAAGATAACTAAGGCGACTTCGGCAAGCGAGCTGGCGGCAGCACGGTTCATTAAACGGTTAATGGCGCGCTTCTCTTCCATGTGCAAACCGGGGGTATCAATAAATACCACCTGTCGTGGACCGTCAGTATGAATTCCCATAATACGGTGTCTAGTCGTTTGAGGCTTTTTAGAGGTAATACTGACTTTTTGGCCTAACAGTTTGTTAAGCAAAGTCGATTTACCAACATTTGGTCGCCCTACTATCGCCACCATACCGCAATAAGTCACTGCATACTTAACCGCTGATGAAGGGTTATTCATCTGTGCGAGTAAGTCATCTAAACTCGGCTCATTGCTCTCTGGTAAATCTTTGTTGTTACTCATTTCTTTATTAACTCCAACACTTGAGCGGCTGCACTTTGTTCTGCTTTTCGGCGTGAACTAGCAACCCCAGCAACGGCTTGTTTCAAGTCTTCTACAACACATTCAACGGTAAAGGTTTGCTCGTGAGCATCCCCTTCAGTATGGACGACTTTATAAATAGGCAGTGGTTTTCTGAACTTCTGCAAATGCTCTTGAAGCAAAGTCTTTGGATCTTTCTGGTTAATCGGCTCGATAATGTCCAAACGCGATGCATACCAATTAAGGACTAGCCTTCGGCAATTCTCGATTTCTGAATCAAGATAGATAGCACCAATAATGGCTTCTACCGCATCGGCTAAAATAGATTCTCGTCTAAAACCGCCACTTTTGAGTTCGCCTGGGCCAAGCTTTAGGTAATCGCCGAGCTTAAACTCAATAGCAATCTCTGCGAGCATTTTCCCGCAGACTAATGTCGCTCTCATGCGGCTTAAATCGCCTTCAGTTGCTTTAGGAAACTGATGATATAGCGCATCAGAAATCACAATTGAAAGTATTGAATCACCTAAAAACTCAAGTCGTTCATTATGCTTATTAGACGCACTTCGATGTGTTAGCGCCTGATCTAAGAATGCTTGGTCTGCAAACACATAACCTAAAGTACGGCATAGTCTAGGGATATTTTTAATCGGTTCCATATTACACAATTCCGCCTACACGGTTAAAACGTACCCCTGTTGGGATCCAAGCTGGCAATAAGTCAGCAGCCGTTCTGTCAAATTCAAAACTAATCCAAATAGCGACCGCTTTACCGACTAAGTTTTGTTCGGGTACAAAGCCCCAGAAACGACTGTCTGTACTGTTGTCGCGGTTATCGCCCATTGCAAAATACTGTCCTTCTGGAACAATAAATTCAGTTAACGGTACGTTCTCTTGGCGATGATAGTAATTAATCATGTCTGGTCGAGACGGGTTAATTAAGATGTCATGAGTAACATCACCAAGCTGCTCTTTATAACGCAATAATGGCGTACCATCTTGCGAAAACTCGCCACGGTTAACCGAAACACGCTCAACCACTTTTAATTCAGGACAAGGACTTTGACCTTCAGCACAAGCAGGTTGGATAGAAAGTTGTTTATTACGGTATACAATTCTATCGCCAGGCAAACCAACAATACGCTTGATATAGTCGATTTTTGGATTTTCAGGGTACTTGAATACCGCCACATCTCCACGTTCAGGCTTACCCGTTTCCTTTAGGGTTGAGCGCCATACAGGATCTTTAATCCCGTAACTAAACTTCTCTACCAGAATAAAGTCACCGACTAATAATGTCGGCATCATTGAGCCTGATGGGATCTGAAATGGCTCATAAATAAAAGAGCGTAGAATAAGTACGAACGCAATCACGGGGAAGATTGACTTTGCCGTTTCAACAAACGCTGACTCGCGCATGATAACTTCAATACTGTCTTCATTTAGATCAACTTCTGCAGCTTGAGCCATTGCCAACTTCTCACGACGCTTAGGCGCAAATAAAAGCGCATCCGCCATCCAAACTAGACCACTGCCTAGCGTGACAAAGACTAAAATAAGAGAAAAATAGGCTGCCATTATTAATTAACTCCTGCCGAACATAATTGGGTAGCGATGAAAATACCGCTGTCACTAAGGTTATACGCCAGTAATGAAAGCGCCGCAAACTGCGGCGCAAACTCTAGCGATATATTAACAAATCTTAATCGATTAACTTAATCATTAAGTTTTAACACTGCTAAAAACGCTTCTTGTGGTACTTCAACGTTACCCACTTGTTTCATGCGTTTCTTACCGTCTTTTTGCTTCTGCAACAGCTTCTTCTTACGCGAAATATCGCCACCATAACATTTAGCGGTAACATCTTTACGTAAAGCCTTAATAGATGAACGCGCAATAATCTGACTACCAATAGCAGCCTGAATTGCAATATCGAACATCTGTCTAGGGATAAGCTCTTTCATCTTATCAACCAGAGCAAGACCGCGCTGACGAACACTACCTTTATGGGTGATCATCGCTAATGCATCAACTCTGTCACCATTGATCAAGATATCAAGGCGAACCATATCTGCAGGCTCAAAGCGGCTAAAATTGTATTCAAGTGAAGCATAACCACGACTGGTTGATTTTAAACGGTCAAAGAAGTCCATGACCACTTCAGCCATTGGCATGTCGTAGGTGATTGCCACTTGGTTACCGTGATAAACCATGTTGGTCTGCATGCCACGTTTTTCAACACATAAAGTAATAACGTTACCCAAGTACTCTTTAGGAACCAAAATATTGGTTTCTACGATAGGTTCACGCATCTCTTCGATGTTGTTAATTGCAGGCAAATCAGACGGGTTATCAACGTAAATTGTCTCGCCTTTAGTACCAATCACCTCATAAACTACCGTAGGTGCTGTGGTGATCAAATCTAGGTCGTACTCACGCTCTAAACGCTCTTGGACAATCTCCATATGGAGTAAACCCAAGAAGCCGATGCGGAAACCAAAACCAAGCGCAGATGATGTTTCAGGCTCAAAGAACAACGAAGCATCATTGAGGCTTAGCTTGTTCAATGCATCACGAAAGCTTTCGTAATCGTCAGTCGATATAGGGAAAACACCCGCGTAAACCTGTGGCTTAACTTTCTTAAATCCGGGTAATGGCTCAAGTGCACCATTTTTGGCAAGCGTCAGCGTATCACCAACTGGAGCGCCATGGATCTCTTTAATGCCGGCGATAACAAAACCAACTTCACCCGTATTGAGCGCGTCAGTATCGGTCTGTTTAGGGGTAAATATACCCACTCGGTCAGCCGTATGGTTTTGCCCCGTAGACATGACTTTAAACTTGTCGCCTTTTTTCAGCTTGCCGTGCTTAATACGAACAAGTGAAACGACACCTAAATAGCTGTCAAACCATGAGTCGATGATCAAGGCTTGAAGAGGTGCATCTGGATCGCCTTCAGGTGGCGGAATCTGTGCCACGATGACCTCAAGTACTTCAGCAATACCTACACCCGTTTTAGCGGAGCAGCGCACGGCATCAGCAGCTTCAATACCAACAATATCTTCAATCTCTTCTGCAACGCGCTCGGGATCAGCTTGTGGCAAATCGATTTTGTTTAAGACAGGGACAACGTCCAATTTCATCTCTAAGGCGGTATAACAGTTGGCGACGGTTTGTGCTTCAACCCCCTGTCCTGCGTCAACGACCAATAACGCGCCTTCACAAGCCGCTAAGGAACGTGACACCTCATAAGAGAAATCGACGTGACCTGGTGTATCAATAAAGTTGAGTTGGTAAGTTTCACCATCATTAGCCTTATAATCCAAAGTCACGCTTTGCGCTTTAATAGTAATACCGCGCTCACGTTCTAGATCCATTGAATCTAAAACCTGGGAAGCCATTTCACGATCGGATAAACCACCGCAATCTTGGATAAGGCGATCTGAGAGTGTTGATTTGCCATGGTCAATATGGGCAATAATCGAAAAGTTTCTAATATGCTTCATTATGCGGGATGACTAAACTCGAAGTTGAAAAACAATTTTTAAGGTGCAGAATTGTACCCGATTGCGGCTTTAATACCAATTTTTAAAATGATTTTACAATGGAATATTAAACCCGCGGCTACGTAACTGCGGTTATTGCGCTATATCTATCGGTGTGCCAAGCGATTTAATGATGATTGGCAGTGCCTTTTCCTCTAGCGCTTTAGCAAACTTCTTTCCTACAGCCCAAGCACTTACGCCTCCAATCAGCGCCCCTATTATCGATAACAGGTCTTGATTGACATCAACAGCAGTCGCTAAAACGTTGCCACTATAAGCGCCAATAAAGAAACCCATTAATGGCAGCATATAAACTAATAAGGCCGCTTTTAGAATAACGCTTTCAGGAAGGCCAAGCTTTAAACGCTCCCCTTTAGCTAAAACACGTTCAGTTTGAATCGAAAAACGCTGAACTTTTGAAGAAAAGGCTTTTGCGACTGCAGAAGTGCCACAGGAATCCCCACTTTCACAGTGATTACAGGCACTCTTCATCTCTACCTCTACAACGACCCAGCCAGAGTTGTTATTAGCAATAACTTTGGCAATCTCTTCCATCATCCCCAAAACTCCTTATTGCAGCATAATGCTCTTGGCAATACGGCTCAGTGTTTCCGCAGGTACTTTCCCCACAGCAACAACCTCTGCATTACCAACACGCTCAGTGGCAAATGATAAACCATTTCGGGTGACAAGTTCATCGGGTAGCGGCGCATCACCCGCTTTGGCGACATAGACAGAAATACTGGCTAAACCATCACTAATAGCAATATATTCAACCGCATCTTTACTGCCAATTAATCGATGTTGATCTTTTACGAGGATTTTAAAGCCTTCAGGCAACCAGCCGAATTTCCAATCTTCGCCAGTGGCACGCTCTGACTGCGCCATAACGGCAGGCCATTCTTGCTTGTGTGCCTCTTTCAATATCGAAGGAACATCTTCCAACACCAGGAGCTCAACCACTAAAAGCTGCTCCAAGAGCTGTTTGTCATCATTAATCATATCGAATCGTAATGGTAAATAGGTGTCCATATCCAACCAGACCTGATAACCGTAACGATTAGTATCATTAGGTATAATGCGCACTAATTGCCCAGGTCTTCCGGCTATTCGGCTACGGCCACCCAATACAAACTTATACCCCGCTTCAAGCTTAGAGACATCGTCAGCAAAGGCTGCAGGAATAACACCTTGAATGCGATTAGCGTGGACGCTATAAGCGGGTTGATCATGCTCAATGAATGTAACGGTATTACCAACACGCACCGCATTTTTGGGTGGTCCATTGAGATGCTCTAAAAATGCCACTTCTTGACCATCAACTTTGCCATGGATATACACCAATGGACGAATATGATCGGCTTGAATTTGGATAAGGGATATTTTGAATTCTTGTTCACGCAGCGCTTGGCTCATATTTTCTAGCCAAGCTTTGGCGGGTATGTCTTCCTGCGCCATCGCGGGAAGACTTATGGCTAAGATAGCCAATAGGATTAGACGCAAGCGAGCTCCTTGTTACTGATTGACAGGTATTGTATCTACCTCGCCATTGTCCTCTATATTCACACCATTATTCAATCTCTGTTGTAACATATGATCTTGAATATAGGCATTGATACGACGACGCTGGTCTACAACTTGCTCATTTGTATAGCTCTGGTTTTGCTGAACGGCACCCGTTTGCAGGCTCACCGGCGATGCACTACCCATTAATGGGCGAGTACTCAATACAGGTAATGGTGAGTTATCCAGTAACGTTTCTTGATTGTAATTTTGGACACCAACCACTGCCACCATAGCAACCGTTGCCGCAATCGCATATTGGCCAAATTGTTTGAAAAATGGCACAACGTTACTGGTTGCAGGCTTGGTTTTAACTGTCGATTGTTTAGGAGCTACAATTGCAGGCTCGTCATCAATAGCAGCCATAATACTGGCACTGAGATCAACTGATATTGTTTGTGGCAATTCACCACGCATCGCATCACCAATCATATGATAATCACGCCACTGTTCATGTGAATCTGTGTCAGCCGCTAACTCAGCTAACATTTGCTCGTCGAGTTCACCATCGACTGCAGCAGAGACCCATTCCTGACCTAATCTATCCATTTTTCACCTATCTCTATCAAGGATGCTAGCGTTCTAGCAACGGCTTAAGCTTTTTATCGATTGCCTCTCGCGCTCTGAAGATCCGAGATCTTACAGTGCCTACAGGGCAATCCATGACATTAGCAATCTCTTCGTAACTCATACCATCAAGTTCTCTCAGTGAGATTGCCATCTTCAATTCTTCTGGCAATGTGTCTAAAGTGTCGAAAACGACCTTTTGAATCTCTTCAGACAAGAGTAACCGTTCAGGAGATGCAAACTCCTTTAACGCGTCACTACCATCATAATACTCGGCTTCTTCAGCATCGATATCATTCGCAGGCGTTCGACGCCCTTGTGCGACCAGATGATTCTTTGCAGTATTAACTGCAATGCGATACAACCACGTGTAAAACGCACTCTCGCCCCTAAAGTTCGGTAACGCTCGATATGCTTTAATAAAAGCTTCTTGCGACACATCTGCAACGTCTGCCTGATTTCGCACATATCGCGATATCAGATTTGCGACCTTGTTTTGATATTTTTGTACCAAAAGGTTAAAAGCGTTCTTATCACCACGCTGTACGCGCTCAACTAACTGTTGATCACTTATTTGTCCACTCATCCGAGCCGACTACTCCTAAATCTAATACTGATTTCTCAGCCGCTCGAATCATATTCACTTATGTAGACTAGCGAGTTTCAAAAAAGTTCTATAAAAATTTGCAAAGATGTCATTTTCTTTTCAGGGGAAGCTACTAATATCCTATTTACAGCCTAATATCAGGCTAACAAATCGCTTTCGTCCACGGCTTGTTCAGACAGTCAGTTTCTTATCATCAGCATACTGACACTCAATATGCCTTCTCCCATATTCGAATCAACCATACCTTACCAATTTAAGCCACTGATACCAGCATGTTTATCACCGGGGTTTGTAACAATATGCACCTTACGCAACACATATATAATGAGTGTAAAATCTAAACCAAACAGAAATGGACCCTTGATAAGTATCCATATGAGACTTCTTGGTTTAACATAGTCCGAACTCCCCGATCACTCTATGATACCTGATGAAACAAGTAGTTGAACACCAATCTGACCTTTTGGTTATTGGCAGTGGTGCTGCCGGTCTTACTTTAGCTCTACATCTTGCTGAAAAATCGAAGGTTATTTTACTTTCCAAAGGCCCTCTCAGTGAAGGTTCTACCTATTACGCCCAGGGCGGTATAGCCTCTGTTTTCGATGAAGATGACACTATTGAGTCTCATGTTGCCGACACTTTAGTCGCTGGAGCAGGGCTTTGTGATGAGCCAGTGGTTAAATTTACCGCTGAAAATGCCAAATCAGCCATGCAATGGCTAATTGACTGTGGTGTTGCCTTTGATAAAGAAGAAACTGTCGATGGTAGTCCAGAAGAGGCGCCGTATCATTTAACGCGTGAAGGTGGTCATAGCCATCGACGTATTTTGCACGCAGCAGATGCCACAGGTAAAGAAGTGCAAATCACACTTCAAGAGCAAGCAAGCCGTCACCCCAATATTCAAGTACTAGAACGTTACAACGCTATTGATTTAATCACCACTCGAAAATTAAACCGCCCAGGCAATCGAGTACAAGGTGCTTATGTCTGGAATCGTGACTTAGAGCAGGTAGAAACAATCAAAGCACGGTTTGTCGCATTAGCGACGGGAGGTTGTTCTAAAGTATACCAATACACCTCAAACCCCGATGTCGCATCTGGCGATGGCATTGCTATGGCTTGGCGTTCAGGCTGCCGTGTTGCCAATATGGAATTTAATCAGTTTCACCCAACCTGCTTATATCACGCCGATGCGCGCAACTTTTTGATGACAGAAGCCTTAAGAGGCGAAGGCGCGTTTTTACGCCGTCCAGATGGCAGCCGCTTTATGCCTGAGTTTGACGAAAGAGCCGAGCTCGCACCGCGTGATATCGTCGCTCGCACAATAGACTATGAGATGAAACGTTTAGGCGCAGATTGTGTGTATTTAGACATTACTCACAAGCCGGCAGATTTCGTTATTAAGCATTTCCCTACCATCTATAAGCGCTGCCTTGAGTTTGGTATCGATATTACCACTGACCCGATCCCTGTCGTGCCTGCCGCGCACTATACCTGCGGTGGCGTTATGACTGATTTACACGGTCAGACAGATTTAAATGGTTTATATGCCATCGGCGAAGTCGCCTATACCGGGCTACACGGGGCCAATCGTCTTGCCAGTAATTCATTACTTGAATGTCTTGTTTTTGCCAGAGCTGCAGCTGAAGATATTGAAAGCCAGCTTGGAAAAATCCCCATGCCGGGAACACTTCCCGCTTGGGATGAAAGCCAAGTATCAAATTCAGATGAAGAGGTTGTTATCGCGCATAACTGGCATGAACTCCGGCTATTTATGTGGGATTATGTTGGTATCGTTCGCTCTGATAAACGTTTAGAGCGTGCCTTAAGACGTTGCGCCATGCTACAACAAGAGATCCAAGAGTATTACAGCAACTTTAGAGTCAGTAATAACCTGCTAGAGTTACGTAATCTTGTCCAAGTTGCCGAACTCATCATCCGCAGCGCAATGGAGCGAAAAGAGAGCCGTGGCTTGCACTACAACATTGATCATCCGAATAAAGACCCGTCACCTAAACCGACTATATTGCAGCCCAAATAGTAAAGTGTAACAAGTGCTAGTTAATCTGGCTTTGGTCAGATTGCAGTAGCAGACGACACAAATGGCGATAGTTTGTGTCGTTCAACATATCAGCCCATACCACCAGTCTCTTGACCTTAGTGTCACATTGGATATCAAACATCACCGCAAACGGAGTCACTATAGGTTTACCTTTGAGCACAAAACACTGCTGCTGATTAAGCCGACCATTGCCTTCTGCTGATAATACAAACTGACAAGACCAGTGTTTTAATTGCCAAAACTGCCAACTAAAGTAAGCGATACACAGGGTAAATAGCAGTGATTTGCTCAAAAGATAAGTGATTGATTCACCATAGGGCCAAATCAGGAAGGAAATTAAACAGATACTTGCAATAACGACCAACGAGAGTCGTTGGCCGAAAGAACTGGAAAGATAAAAACTATGCTGCTGGGCGACCACGAACTCTAATAATCATCTCAGCGAATTCAGGATCTTTACAGATTTCATGTCCCATAAACCACGCAAAAAGCTCTGGGTCTTCAGACTCTAAAAGCTTTACAAAAATATCTTTGTCAGCATTAGACATCGCTTCATAATGCAGCTCAACAAAAGGCTGTAACAACACATCTAGCTCTAACATGCCTCTACGACAAGCCCATCTAACTCTAGCTATTTTCATGGGTTCTGGCATTGATTCTGACAAGTTTATTACTCCACTCTTTTACAATGCCGTTAGTGTATACCCAAATGGCCTTTAGGAAAATAGGATGGTTATAGTTGCTGAACTTTTACATCTTTGCCGGCAAAGAGTTCTGAAAAATCGGTACTCAATAAACGCTTCACCGCTGGGTGTTGGATCATGCGTTCAGCAAACATCACGTGATACACCTCTTTAATATCGGTCGTTTCGCCAAGCAGCGTCATCCCATGGGCTAAAATGTCTTGCTTGTATATTGATGGCGCCACGAATATACCTTGCTTAAAAAACCCAAAGGCTTTCATCATAGCCGCATCATCAAACTCACCTAATATGCTGATATTTAGATTTTTCTCATCAAACCAGCGCACGAGTTGCTGTCCTAACGAGGTCCCTCTACTGGGTATGAGTAGCTTGCCTTGCTCTAAACACTCAGGAAAGGGTTTTGAATACGTCTCAGCAGAGAAAAAAGCAATACCACACTCCCCTAACTGTTTAGAGAGTATCTCTGGATATTTAAGGCTTTCACCCGCGCAATCAGATAAAATCATATCCAACTTATGGGCCCTAAGTCGCTCCATTAAGCTTTCATGCGTAGCCTCGTAACAGGCTAAATGCATCGAACCATCACTAGGAACCACTGACAATAGTACCCGGCTCGTTAGTGCTTTTGACAGCGCTGCAGCAATCCCCACTTCAAACCGTATGTTGTCGTCTTTCTGATAGTTCAGCAGATCGAGCATCTCATAGCTAAGGCTAAACATTTTATCTGCGTAACGAAATACCAGTTCACCAAGTTCAGTAGGCTCTAATGACCTGCCTACGCGCTTGAATAGGCTACCTTTAAGGCTGCTCTCCAGCACTCGGATCTGACCTGTCACTGTTTGCGGTGTTAAGCATAATGCCTCAGCGGCTTTCGCAACAGAGCCTTGCTTTTGGATCATCCAAAAATAGTACAGATGGTTATAGTTAAGATTTGCCATATAAAAATGCCATTGTTAATACGCAAATGGGGTGACTACAAAGTCACCCCATAATGCTATTGAGCTACTTTAAACGTTGGCAGTCCATAAGACCAAACATCGCCGTTGACAAATCTTCCGTATTTTCAATCTTGCCGACGCTAAACGCTTCAGCCAGTCCTGCGACTAACTCATCTCTATCAGGGATCCGGTTTTGACAGAAGGTCCGGTTTGCTTCTTGAAAACGTTTACCACCTCTATATTTGAGCGCGCGCGATTCATAATCATTGGACTCCAAACGCTCACCAACTGCCGCACCTTTAAACATAAGGGCACCATCAACGATACCTTCAAGATAATTCTGGCAATGAAAATCTTTTATATCTTCATTGCAGGCATCAATTTGTGACGCTGAAGCAGTAGTGCTAAAACCCAATGCTAATACCAGTGTTAATAGGACTATTCTCATGCTTTCTCTCCTTTCTTAGGCAACACGCTAGATAACCAAAAGTATCCTATTGTTGCCGAGGCAAATGAACCTAACAGAATGCCCAGTCTCGCATAATCACCATACATCTGCCCTTCACCAACAAAGGCAAGCGAGGAGATAAACATAGACATTGTAAAACCAATACCACACATCACTGCCACCGGCATTATCTGCTTCCAACCGACGCCATCAGGCAAAACAGCTAGCTTGAGTTTTACCGCAAGAACACTAAATAACATAATACCCAATGGCTTACCGATAAGCAGACCGAGTGCGATCCCTAATGGTACTGGCGATAGCAATGAACTTAAGCTCATGCCTCCTAAGTCGACGCCTGCGTTAGCGAAAGCAAAGATTGGCAAGATGATGAATGTACTCCACGGGTGTAAACCATGTTCTAAACTTTCTGATGGTGATGAACCATCTTTAGCGCGCAGCGGAATACAAAAAGCAATGATCACACCTGCTAAAGTGGCATGCACTCCAGATTTCAACACCGCGATCCACAAAATCATGCCTAATACACCGTAGGGACCAAGCGCAGTAATCCCCTTACGGTTAAGCCCTACCAGACCAACAATTGCCGCAGCCGCAATCAACAAACTTATGGTTGATAAGTCAGTGCTATAGAACAATGCGATAATAACAACGACGCCTAAATCATCGATAATGGCTAACGCTAACAAAAACACTTTTAAAGAAACCGGAACTCGACTGCCTAAAAGCGCCATTATCCCCAATGCAAAAGCGATATCAGTCGCAGCAGGAATAGCCCAACCCACTTGCGTAATAGGGTCAGAGTAATTAAAGATGAGATATACTGCGGCAGGGAAAACCATGCCACCGATTGCTGCAAAGGTAGGTAATGAAGCCTGTGCTCGACTCGATAATGCCCCTTCTAGCAGCTCTCTTTTCACTTCTAAACCAATAAGCATAAAGAAAAGCGCCATAAGGCCATCATTAATCCAGTGAATTAATGTTTTATCAATATCTAAACTGCCGACACGCACTTGCATCTCGGTATCAAGAAAACCCTGATACATTCCCGCTAAAGGCGAGTTTGCTAAAATCATTGCTAGCACAACAGCAATCATCAAAAGAATGCCGCCTGCTGACTCTTGGCTTAAAAAATTCCTAATAGCCCGTTCCATATTACGCTCCATAAAATCTCAATGTAACGAGTGTAGCCGATTACATACGATCTGAATATTCGTTTGCGTCAGCTTAATACATCGGAATATCCGAAGTGTCCAGTGTAAGCCTGAGATGACTAAATATCAATTAGGAAAGTAGATAATGAAAGATGAGGAAGTAATTAACGCATATTATTTTGAAAATACGCCATTTAAAGTGATGAAATGAGTAAACTATCTATGCAGTACAACTTTTTCTGCTGAAATGCTGACTAAACATTCAGTGTTACAAACTGACTCGCCTCGAAAATATCGACCAAAGCGAGTCAATAAAGCGTGAATTAGACAGAAAATGGGTATTTGATACCCTCGTGATGCTCATAACCTGTCACTTCAAAATCAGCCATTGTTACCCATGTCTCCAAATCTTCTAACGACTTAATATCAGGGTTAATAGATAACTTCGGTGATGCAAATGGACTGCGCGTTAACTGCACATTTTGCATCAGCTCTAACTGATCTTCATAAATGTGCGCATTTACTATTTTGTGATAAGCAGTACCCGCTTTAAAACCGGTAATCTGCGCAATTAACGCCAAGAGTGTAAATACTTGTACTTGATTAAAATTCAGCCCAAGCGGCACATCACAAGAGCGTTGAAAGCTGGTCAGATGCAAAGTATCACCCAGTAATGAAAAATTATGCGTGTGCATACAAGGTCTTAAACATCCCATATGAAACTCGCCTGGATTATAAAAGCTGAGTATCTCGCCTCTATCATCAATGCCTTTAGACAAGTTATCGACTATCTTACGCAATTGATCTATTGAGCCACCGTCAGGTTTATTCCAACTTCGACCTTGGACGCCGTATACCCGTCCCATATCATCAGTTCCTTTACGGTATGGGTTATCAAGCCACGCCTGATTATCGTTAGCATTAGCATCCCAAGTTTTGGCTCCAATACTACGAAAATCTGCCGCGTTGTTATAGCCACGAATGTAGCCCAGCATCTCCGCAATCGCTGCTTTCCAGAAACTCTTTCGTGTGGTAATTAACGGGAATTCGTTCTTATCTACGTGGTAAACCAAGTCAGCATTGATCACAGTAAGACACCGTTTACCGGTACGACTATTCTCAACCCATGTGCCTTCATCAATGATCCTTTGACAAAGTTCTAAATACTGTTTCATGAAAATTTACCTATAAAAACAAAGACCGATTTGAAGTCGGTTTGATTACAATGACAAGCGACTCTCATTTTGGAGTCGCATTAAGTGAGTACCAGCTTTAAACCAACAAAGGCCAAAAATACTGCAAATATTTTTTTCAACTTAGCGGTTGGCCAATTGGTCGCGGCCTTGGCACCTAATGGTGCAATTAACATCGATGTCGTTACAATACCAAGTAAGGCAGGGAGATAGATAAAGCCTAACGTCCCTTCTGGTAATGAAGCAACATTCCAGCCAGCTAATGTATAGCCAATGCTACCAAAGAGTGCGATGAGCAAACCTGTTGCTGATGAAAAGCCAATAGCATAACGCATCTGCAACCCACACCAAGTCAGGAATGGGATCAGTAATACACCACCACCAATTCCCATCAATCCAGCGATGAGCGCTATCATTACCGCAGCAAAAAAGAGAGCCGTAGTGCTAGGCATTGCACGATTAGAGTTCGGTCTGATTGGGAAAGCCATTTGAACTGCCATCAACATGACAAAAACAGCAAAGATTTGCTGTAACAGATTTGCGGCAATCAATTCAGAAATAAAACCTGAGCAGATCGCGCCAAGGACAAATCCTGGAAGCATGGTTCTAAAAAGCTGCCAAGGAATGTTTTCGCGTTTATGGTGAGCACGAGCAGAAGACAGTGATGTAAGAATAATGGCAGCAAGTGATGTTGCTATCGCAACATGTGGCAGATGTTCAGCTGGAACCCCTACTTTGGGTAATATATGCAATAGCGCTGGTACCGCTATTAGCCCACCACCAATACCTAATAACCCCGCCATGAAGCCAATAACAGCACCAAGCACAAGACATATACTAAATATAAAAAGCCAGCTTTCCACGCTAATACCCTTAAAATATTCGATTGTGCCCCAAGCTTAAAGCAATAGGCTGAGTTAGTTAATAGCTAATCATACCAATTGTATTAAGTATCTGTTCATTCCGTAGAAAGCGCTCAAGCATTCCACTTCTGCTTTGCATTGGCTCATCAGCGAATAACCATTCTTTCGCCAATGCGCATTGAATAGAAAAGCGTGGGCGTTTTTCAATTGACGAATGACTCAATGCAATTGGTATTAGTTTAGTAGAGCCAGTAAGCCCTTTTCTTCACAATAATCGCTGACAAGCGACTTTACCTCCTCTCCAGACGTCAGCGTCAGCGCTTCTTCTAAAAGCACACTGAGCTCCTGTTTGGAGACTCTGCGCAGTAGATAATTGATCCTGGATAAACTGGCCTGGTTCATGCTGAGCTGATCGTACCCCATGGCAACTAACAACATTGCCCCTATGGGCTCTCCTGCCAGTTCACCACAGACACTGATGGAAAGCTGATTAGCTTTGCATCGTTCAAGTGCAAATTTAAGTGCCCGAAGCACCCCTGGATGATAGCTATCAAAAAGAGCATTCACGTTTGGGTTATTACGATCTACCGCGAGTAAGTATTGCGTTAAGTCATTTGAACCAACAGAGACAAAGTCGACCCGTTTTGCAACTTCATCTAACTGATAAAGCAATACAGGGACCTCCAACATGATACCGACCTTAGGCATAGATATCACCCTACCCAGCTCAGTGGTGAGCTCTTGATGTGCCTGTTCAAAGTAGACTAACGCTAAGTCAATCTCCTCTAAATTACTCACCATTGGCAGTAAAACATGCAGCTGATCAGTATCACTTGCGGCTTGTAGCATTGCCCTTAACTGCACTAAAAACAACTCAGGGTGATCTAAACTAAGTCTTATTCCGCGCCAACCGAGAAACGGGTTATCTTCAACGATCGGGAAATAATCAAGCGGCTTATCACCCCCCACGTCTAATGTACGCATGACTACAGGTTTGCCTTTGGCTGCGGTCAGCACTTTGCGATAAACCTCTAACTGTTCTTGCTCTCCAGGAAAACACTGCTTCAACATGAACAAAATTTCGGTACGGTATAAACCGATACCATCAGAGTCACAGCCTGTATCAGAATCAATACTGCTAATTAAACCACTATTGATATAGAGGTAAACCCTTAAGCCATCAATCGTCACCGTTGGTAAGGGTAATTCTGCGGCATATCGGCGTTGCAGCGCTTTTTCAGCGGCTATTAGACTTTTATATTCAGATAATATAGTGGCAGAAGGCTCAACCAGCAGCTGGCCTCTATTGGCGTTAATAATCACTTGTCGCTTATCAAGCCCTGCGTTTAAAATACCATTAACCCCGATGATGGCAGGTACGCCTAACGCACGCGCTAATATTGCAGCATGGGAATTAACGCCGCCAAGTTCAGTGACAATCCCTGCCAGTTTTCGTCTAGGAAATTCAGCAAGTAAGGTTGTACTCGCTTCCCGAGCGATTAAAATAACCGGCGTATCGGGCTCAAGAATGATCTTCTCAGGCTCAATCAACTGCCTCAGCACACGTCGTCCAATATCTTTAATGTCACTGGCACGCTCTTTTAGATAGAGATCCTCCATGCTATTAAAGTGGGCAATATAATGCTTAGATACGCGACAAATAGCCGTTTCTGCACTCCAGCCTAACCGCACCTCTTTAATGTACTCGCCACCTAAACTGGCTTTTTCTAGTAACAATAATAATGCGGTAAAAATCGAAGCCGCTTCTTCATCTTTCTCTCTATCGAAACGTTGAGATAAGCTAGCAAGCAAATCCTTACAGCGACTCATTGCCAATTTAAGGCGAACCTCTTCTTGAGTAATCGCGGTTATCTTAACCTCTGAGAGATCAAACGATATCTGCCCACCAAGCAACAAAGCTTTAGCAATCGCAATCCCTTTCGATGCTGATTTACCTTCATAATAGAGTGGTTGCTGTGCGGTGTGGTTTACCACAGCCCTGCGCTTTAGTCCTTTAATCGCCATGGCGAGCTGCGCTGCCAACGTCATTAAAAAGGCTTCTTCTCCCTCGCTAAATAGCCTAGTTTGAGTCTGCTGGACAACGATGACGCCGATGACGGACTTTTGATAAACAATGGGAACTGCAAGAAATGCGTTATAAGCTTCTTCAGATACTTCAGGAAGTAATTTAAATCGAGGGTGAGCAGACGCATCAGCAAGGTTTACCGCTTCCTCACGCTGTGCGACCAAGCCGACTAACCCTTGAGTCAGTGGCAAACTAACGCGATTAACGGCATCGGGCTCAAGCCCGTCTGTTGCGGATAGGACCAGTTGTTGTTGTTCCAATATATAGACAGAGCAACATTCCGTTGCCATTGCCAGTTTGGTCTGCCGCACAAGCTGCTCCAGCGCATATTCAAGATCTCTGGCTGAAGCAACGACTTGTGTTATATCCCTAAGTGTTTTTAGCACTAACGCAAACCTCCTTTAAATTCTGCGCATACCTCTTCTTTTATGGTTCGACTCTTTAATCTGCAAAGGCAGTGTTGTCGGCGCAAACTCTTTCATGACTTTTCGATAAACATCGCGTTTAAATGAAACCACTTGTCTAACAGGGTACCAATAACTGACCCAACGCCAATCATCGAATTCAGGATGGCCACAGGCGTTTAAATTAATGGCACTTTCAGCACTTTTTAACTGTAATAAAAACCATTTTTGTTTTTGCCCGATACAAACGGGTTTACTATCTTGTCTGATCAATCGCTTCGGGAGTCTATAGCGTAACCAAGATCGTGTAGAGGTTAGGATTTGCACATGTTCTGGCTTTAATCCTACTTCTTCGTATAACTCACGATACATGGCTTCTTCTGCTGACTCACCTTCGTCAACGCCACCTTGAGGAAATTGCCAGGAATGTTGGCCAAATCTTCTAGCCCACATAACCTGCCCAGAGCGATTACAGATAATGATGCCCACATTTGCGCGAAAGCCGTCACTATCAATCACATGGACTCCAAACTATTAACTATTAATGAATTGATTGTTTCACAAAGCTCGCGTTGCAGCAAATATCTGTTCCGCATATTTGTTGGATAAATCTAAGCAAACTCAAACCTTATCAACAGGAGCAAACCTATAAATGCAATTATATCCACAAAATCTGTGGATATCTCTGTTGGAAACTCTCTAGAAGTCCAAATAACTTCACTATCAGCATGAGATAACAAAACAAAGCATCGATTTAAGCTACCTTAATTAACCTATAAAAACAAAAGCTTAATACGAAAAAAGACATCCATCGATCTTAAGCAAACCTTAACTGTACGTTATTTAACCAGCCAATTTAAAATCTAAAAACAGATAGCTGGGATAATGATGTTATTCACAAGTGCAAGTATATAGAGTCATAAAAAAGCAAATAATCGCCTTTAAATAGCATTGACAGATCACATTCATTGCAGTAGTCGTGAGGGAAACGGAAGTTATCCAATAAAACTGTGGATAACTATGTTGGAAAAATAGGGAAAGCACTGGAGTAAGTTGAACAACGCGTATTAAGCTTAAAGCCAACAATCACTTTAAATGATTATATTCAATAACTTATGCATATATATTAATTGGGATTATTTGAATTTAGATTTCAGCTTAAATTTCAACCATGCTTGCTATATAGCAAAACTGCAGTAAAATCTTTGCTATGAAAAAATCAACTCAACCACCAAGTACACTTGAAGAGCTTATGTCACGCGCTGAAGCAATGGCAGGCCTTACGCTAGGACAACTGGCAAACTACCATCAAGTGGAATCTCCCAAAGATCTAAAACGCCACAAAGGCTGGGTTGGCCAGTTAATCGAATTGGAACTTGGCGCCCTTGCAGGCTCAAGACCCGAACCCGATTTTGTTCACTTAGGGGTAGAGTTGAAAACTATCCCCGTTAACCAAGTGGGTAAAGTACTCGAAACCACTTACGTTACCGTTGCGCCGCTGACGAATATTCTCGGGCTAACTTGGGAGAACAGCGTCGTTTGCCATAAATTGCAATGTGTACTGTGGATCCCTGTTCAAGGCGCTCGAGATATCCCACTTGCAGAGCGTCAAATAGGTTCCCCCATATTGTGGCGTCCTTCCGTCGAAGAAACGGCATTATTGAAGCAAGATTGGGAAGAAATAATGGAGCTCATCGCCATGGGAAAAGTCGAAACTATCACCGCTCGCCATGGTGAAGTTCTACAATTACGCCCAAAAGCAGCCAATAGCCAAGTGCTAACCCAAAGTATTGACCACACTGGAGCTGTGTCGAAAACTAACCCTCGCGGCTTTTATTTGAAGACACAATTCACTCAAAATGTCCTTTCTGGGCTTATTTGAGTGAATTCCAACCCAAAACTCACATTCATTTGACTTAGATCACAAATACTACTGGAAATAGTAAGGTGATGTTCTATAGACTAGCGCCTCGTAAAAACAGTAGCAGTTGGATACCCCTTATACAGTGAGAGCACGTATACAAGCGAAGAAATTAGCTTTCGCTATTTTCGGTTGGACTGTAGCCATGGCGGCTTTCGTATTTTTCAGATACGCGCAGACGCCTGAACTTCCTCAGTGGGCCATTGGTTCTGCTGATTTAGCCACGCTTTCAATTTACATGGGGATTATTTTCGGCAGCCTGCACTGGATGTCTAACCTCATTGCTAACTTTAGTGCCATAAACCGCTTACCCTATGTCTTCTCCGTTCTCTTTAAAGGGCTGTTTCTACTGCTAGGAGCAACCACGCTCGCTTATATCACTCAGTATCTCAACATGTGGGCAATTGAAAACCACATGACAACCCTACGACAAATGCTCACGGCACACATTCTTTATAGTCCCGCTTTCCAAGCACTTATCGTTTACCTAGTTGTGGTCAGAGTGGGACTTGCCTTTATCGAACAAATGGCACTACTTGTGGGGCCGCGGGTGTTATTAAATATTGGCCTAGGCAAATACCATAAGCCACGATATGAGCAACGGCTGTTTCTTTACCTGGATATGGTCGCTTCTACCACTCATGCTGAATCACTAGGCGATTACCGCTTTAGCCGTTTGATCCAAGATAGCTTTAGCCTGTTAGCGGATACGGTGACCAACAACGAAGCCGAGATCTACCGTTATATGGGAGATGCAGTGCTTATCCATTGGCCACTTAAAGATGGGATTAAACAAGATCGCTGTTTTAATATCTATCATGAATTTTCGCAGCAACTTAGCTGGCAAAGACGCTATTTTGAAGAGCAATACGGTTTTGTGCCCAAGTTTAAAGCCGCAGCGCATTGTGGCCAAGTTGTGGCAGCTGTCGTTGGTGTTCAAAAACAAGAGATTAGCTTCTTTAGTGATGTACTCAATACCTTGGCAAGGCTACAAGATCAATGTAACCCTCTCGGCCAAAGAATGTTGATCTCTGGTTCGTTAAAGTCTCGCCTCGACTATGGCGAAACCCAATATAACCTCAACAACCTTGGGCCTATTAAGCTAAAAGGAAAACAGCACTCTATTGAAGTGTTTGGTGTTACCCCTAAAAATCCGGCATAAAAAAGCCGATATATCTATATCGGCTTGGTGTGAACTTGCAGTCTCGCTCAGAGGTAAACTGCGACTATCAATATTAAAGGTCTTTATTAAGCTTATTCAAGCAACTTTTGGATCTCTAAGCCTAAGGTTCTAAAAGTTAGAATACGGCTTGATGTCTGACGCCAAACAAGGCCAATATCCCTATAAGGTGTTTCACCCGGTGGTGCCATCGTGATTAAATCAGTATTGCTTAAGATCCCTGCATCTATCGCCATTTGCGGTAAAAATGTGGTCCCTAGTTTGCAATTCACCATCTGCACTAACGTATGCAAACTTGTTGCCGCGAACGGGTTGATTTTAGTACTCTCACCTAACTGACATGCGCTAATGGCATGGCCGGTAATGCAATGTTCAGCCTGCAATAAGAAGATACTCTCATCAGGTAAGTCTTGATAATCGATAGGCTCATGGATCTCGTCAGAAAGATCGGTATGCACCACCATTTTGAATGGGTCAATACCCACTTTCATACTATGGTAACCGCTAGTATCCACCGGTAACGCCAGTAGCAACAGATCCAGTTCACCTTTACCTAATGCGTCAACCAGCCTATCGGTTGTATCCTCTTTTAAAAAAAGGGTTAGATTCGGGTAGGTTTCTTTGCAATGCTGGACAACTCTGCTTAACAGAAACGGTGCAATAGTGGGAATACAACCTAAGCGAATTTCGCCGGTCATGGGCTCACCTTGATGCTTAACCAGTTCGACTAAATCATCAACATCCGTTAGTAATTTGCGTGAACGTAGTACAACCTCTTCACCAATCGCGGTGAAGATAAATGATTTATGGTCACGCTCAATAAGTTGATGCCCTAATTGCTCTTCAAGGTTTTGGATCCCACTTGAGAGCGTAGACTGGCTAACATGACAAATTTTAGCAGCGCGATTAAAATTTTGTTCTTGATGTAAATTGACCAAATAAAACAGATTTTTCAAACTCGGAAGATGTTTCATAAAGCAGATTACCAATGACGTTATTTATCGAAAGGTTCTATTTAACTCTACCACACTTTACCGAGCCTTCACTTTAAAAACGCCAACAGAGTGTGAAGCAACGCAAACTGTTTTACCAAATAGAATGAGCAGCATAATGTGTTTAAAAAAATGGCGCTGTTTAGTTACCTAAACAGCGCCATCTCAATATTTGGATCAAAGCTTATGCTTTAGATTCAAGATACTGCTTTAATTCTTGGAGGTCGTTAGAACCATGGTTAACAATTTCGTTTAGCCAAACCGAATGTTCATTCTCCCATGCTGCTTCTTCACCGTGTTGTAATAACTGTGCAAACTGTTGAATACGCTTTAAGCCAACAGAGCCAGCAGCTCCCTTAAACTTATGAGCTTCACTGCACAATGTGTCTTTATCTTTCGCTTCATAAGCGTTAACTAGATTGCCAATATATTCAGGCATTAGCTGCTCAAACAATACGACACTTTTAAGTAGCGTACCTGCGCCAATTGCACTGCAGTACTGCTCCAGTGTATTAAGATCCAAGATTGATTCTAATTCAGCTGCTGCCATCTAGGCACCTCTCAAAATGATTGCCGTGTATTTAAAAGACGATTTTACCACATAATACCCGCTAAAATGATAGGTGCAACAACTAGTGTCATATGTAGTTAAATTCGTTGGTTATTTAACCTTCTATTAACCTTTGATTAATCAAAAAACATCACCATTCGCTAAATATAGTGATTTTTACCAAGCGGTATTTAATATGCATTACAAATCGCTTACGCCATAGACAGTTAAGAGATTGCTAAATGACTACCTTGCGCACCTTTGGCTTTTAAATCATCAACAATAGCCACTAAACCATCCCAGCGAAAAGCACACCAATCAGGTGCTAAAAGCATAGGTTTTTTAGCATAGGCTGTCACTCGATGAAAGATAATGTCTTTAGGAGTACGACGGATTAACTCTCCCACACTGTAGGCATAATCCTCTATGGCTAACAACTCCATTTTGTCATTCCGCCAAGCTTTAGCCATGGTGCTACCTTCTACAATATGCAAAGGGTGTAGCTTCAAGCCATCAACACCAACTTCTAACACTTTATCTAACGTAGTGAGGTAGTCAGAATGCCCTTCTCCAGGTAACCCCAAAATCAAGTGTGTACAGACTTTAATGCCTTTTGCTCGGGCACGCTTTACCGTATCAGCATAAACCTCAAAATCATGGCCGCGATTGATCTTCTTTAAGGTTCTATTATTGGCCGTTTGCAAACCCAGCTCTAGCCAAACATCTAGCCCTTGCTGCTGATAATCAGCCAATAACGTTATCACTTCATCAGGCACACAATCAGGCCGCGTGCCGACACATAAACCGACAATATCACTGTCTTGTATCGCTTCATCGTATTTCTGCTTTAACACTAAATACTCGTCATAAGTACTGGTGTACGCCTGAAAGTAAGCAATATATTTCGAAGGTTTGGTTGATAACCTCTCACGGCCTTGGCTTAACTGAGCTTGTATCGACAACTCAGTTTTATGCTCATGGCTAAATGAGGCCACGTTGCAGTAAGTGCATCCACCTTTGCCAAGTGTGCCGTCTCGGTTTGGACAGGTAAATTTTGCATCAATTGTCAGCTTACGGATCCGCTCTCCATATCGCTGCTTACATACACTGCCAAACGTATTAACGTAACTATCCAAGCCCAAAGTAAATCACCTAACCTAAAAATTTGCGTCATTCTATTCATTTCCTCAATTCATTTATTAGCGCTAGCTCAAATAACCGTAATTTCGTTGCAATCTTTATGCTGTACACATTAACTGAGAAACAACATCAGCTTATGCATAAATAGTCAGACCCCAAAGTGATTATCATTTCACTGTATTTGCAATAAAAATCACTTTCCTCAAATAGGTTACAATCGCCAAACTTGTTGCAAATACGTAAAGCCCAATAGGCGCACAATTTAAAATTCTTTTTATTCATAAGGTTATACGGAGCATTTTACAGTTTACGTAAAGGTAAACCAAGTTAAACGAGCGTATTAAATAGTTAGACTCGTATAGACATTATGCAATAATTTGGTTTGACCTTTAGAGCGCTTAGGGTTAATTTGATTGATTCGGGTGAATATCTATAGATATTTTTTGCTTTATCTCCCGAGTAGTATCGGTTGAAGTTAGGGAGTGTACAAATGAGCTTATATCATCCAAGTTTTGAACGGGACAATTGTGGTTTTGGGCTTATAGCTCAAATGGACGGTGAAGCGAGTCACCGTATAGTACGTACCGCAATTCACGGATTGGACCGCATGAAGCACCGTGGTGGTATTGCCGCAGATGGGCGCACTGGTGATGGTTGCGGGTTATTAATGCAACTGCCGACGGAATTTTTTAAAGCAATTGCAGCAGAAAATGATTGGCATTTAAGCCGTCGTTTTGCTGTGGGTATGCTTTTTCTTAGCCAAGATGAAGAGCTGGCATCACAAACCAAGCATCTAATAGAACAAGAGCTACAGAAAGAAACCTTAAGTGTGGCTGGCTGGCGAGATGTGCCAGTTAACCCTGATGTATTGGGCCCTATCGGCAAAGCAAGTCAGCCGCAAATTGTTCAGGTACTCATTAACGCGCCTATTGGCTGGCGCGAAAAAGACTTAGAGCGTCGTCTCTATATGGCAAGACGCCGTGTAGAGCAGCAACTAAGCCACGATAAAGATTTCTATATTGCCAGTCTATCGGGGCAAGTCATCGTCTATAAAGGCTTGATGATGCCTGCAGATCTGCCATCATTTTATAGCGACTTAGCCGATATACGCCTGCAAAGCGCTATTTGTTTATTCCACCAGCGCTTCTCTACCAACACATCGCCAAAGTGGCCACTGGCGCAACCTTTTAGATATTTAGCCCACAATGGCGAGATCAATACCATTACCGGTAATCGGCAGTGGGCACGAGCCCGTGCCTATAAGTTTCACGCCCCGCTGCTGCCCGACTTGCAGCAAGCTGCGCCGTTCGTCAATGAAACAGGCTCAGATTCGTCATCATTAGATAACATGTTAGAGATGTTGCTAGCCGGCGGCATGGACTTGTACCGAGCAATGCGCTTGCTTATTCCACCAGCGTGGCAAAGTAATCCAGAGATGGATGCAGAATTAAAAGCATTCTATGACTTTAACTCCATGCACATGGAACCTTGGGATGGCCCAGCGGGCATCGTCATGACCAATGGTCGTCATGCGGCTTGCGCGGTCGACCGTAACGGTTTGCGACCATCGCGTTATGTCATCACTAAAGATCGTATTTTAACGCTGGCCTCAGAAGTCGGTATTTGGGACTACGCCCCAGATGAAGTGATTGAGAAAGGTCGCGTCGGACCTGGCGAGCTGCTGGTGCTGGATACCTTGAATGGTAAACTTTACTCTTCGTTTGAGATTGATAACGACCTTAAGCGTCGTCATCCATACAAAGAGTGGATGGCTAAAAACAGTAAAGTGTTAAAACCAGCGGAAGATTTTGGCCCTAACGAGCAAGGCTCACGAGAATACTCAGATGACCAACTACTGCAATATCAAAAGCAGTTTGGTTACTCACGTGAAGAGTTAGAGCAGGTCATTTGGGTTCTGGCGAAAAAAGGCGAAGAAGCAACGGGCTCTATGGGCGACGACACGCCTATGGCTGTGCTGTCTAAAAAGTCACGCACAATCTATGACTACTTCCGTCAAAAATTTGCTCAGGTGACTAACCCCCCTATCGATCCACTGCGCGAAAAACACGTTATGTCACTCACTACCTGCGCCGGTCGTGAGCAAAACCTGTTTAATGAAACCACCGGACATGCATATCGCGTGATGTTCAATTCGCCAGTACTGCTTTTTAGCGACTTTAGTCAGCTAATGGCATTAGATAGTACTTACTATCGCGCAAACACTATCGATTTGAATTACGACTTGAGCGAAGGTCTTGAAGCCGCGGTTAAGCGGATCTGTGATGAAGCCGAGCGCTTGGCTAGAACAGGCACCACACTGCTTATTCTGTCAGATCGAGCCACCGCTAAGTCAAAGCAGGTGATCCCCGCAGCGATGGCTGTTGGCGCCGTGCAGCAAATTTTAGTGAACAAGAGCCTGCGCTGCGACACCAACATTATTGTTGAAACCGCATCGGCCCGCGATCCACATCATTTCGCGGTATTAATTGGCTTTGGTGCCACCGCTATCTACCCCTACTTGGTGTATGAGTGCATTTCAGATTTAGCTAAACGTAACGGCGTTGAAAACACTCGCGACCTAATGCTCAACTTCCGTCTCGGCATAGACAAAGGTCTACGTAAAATAATGTCTAAGATGGGCATTAGTACTGTCGCCTCTTATCGTTGTAGTCAACAGTTTGAAGCCGTTGGCTTGGCTGATGAAGTGGTCGAACTGTGCTTCAACGGTGTGATTAGCCGTATTCAAGGGGCGAGTTTCAAGTTGATTGAACAAGATCAACAACTGCTACACAAGAACGCCTTCAGAGCTCACCAAGCACTACCACAAGGTGGATTGCTAAAATATGTTGAAGGTGGTGAATACCATTGCTTTAACCCTGATGTGGTCAATACCCTACAAGCCAGTCTTCGCGATCAAGATTACGGCAACTACAAACGCTTTACCGAGCTGGTAGATAACCGCCCTATTGCGACACTAAGAGACTTGATTGAAGTAAAGGGTGAGCTTGCCCCCGTTGATGTATCAACAGTGGAAGCCGCTAAAACACTATTCACTCGCTTTGACAGCGCAGCGATGAGTATCGGCGCACTCAGCCCTGAAGCTCATGAAGCATTAGCCGTAGCAATGAACCGCCTTGGCGGTCGCTCCAACTCGGGTGAAGGCGGAGAAGATCCACGCCGCTTTAACACTGAAGGTAACTCAGCCATTAAACAGGTTGCCTCAGGGCGTTTTGGTGTAACCGCACATTACCTGGTCAATGCTGAAGTATTACAAATTAAAATAGCCCAAGGCGCTAAGCCTGGTGAGGGTGGACAGCTCCCTGGCGATAAAGTCAGCGTTGAAATTGCCGCGCTGCGTAATGCGCGCCCCGGTGTCACGCTAATTTCACCGCCGCCACATCACGATATCTACTCTATTGAAGATTTAGCGCAGCTGATTTTTGATCTAAAGCAGATAAACCCTAAGGCCTTGGTCTCAGTCAAACTGGTTTCAGAACCCGGCGTCGGCACCATCGCCACTGGCGTGGCTAAAGCCTACGCCGATATGATCACCATATCGGGTTATGACGGCGGCACAGGGGCTAGCCCTATTACCTCGGTAAAGTATGCTGGCAGTCCATGGGAACTGGGACTTGCTGAAGTGCATCAGTCGCTAGTGACCAACGGCCTACGTCATAAAATTCGCTTGCAAGTGGATGGCGGTTTAAAAACCGGTAAAGACGTCATTAAAGCTGCGCTGCTCGGCGCTGAAAGCTTTGGTTTTGGTACCGTGCCTATGATTGCACTCGGTTGTAAATACCTGCGTATTTGCCACCTCAATAACTGTGCAACCGGCGTTGCGACGCAAAACAAACAGCTACGTAATGAGCATTACCACGGCTTACCAGAGCGCGTAATGACTTACTTTGAGTTTGTCGCCCAAGAGATCCGCGAGTACATGGCGGACTTAGGTGTTACCGAATTTGAACAGCTCGTTGGCCGTAGCGATTGGTTAGCGGCATTAGAGGGCGAAACCGCTAAGCAGCAAGGTTTAGATCTAACCCCAATTCTGTATCGCCCTGAAGTGCCAGCTGCATCGGCAGTCACATGGCGCGAAACCAATCCACCATCAGATCCAGGCACGTTAAATAAACGCCTAGTTGAAGATTGCAAAGAGGCTGTACTCGCGGGTGAATCTATTTGTGAGATGTTCAACATCAACAATACCGATCGCTCAGTGGGCGCCAGCCTTTCAGGTTATATAGCAACCCATATGGGTCGCGATGGGGCTAAATCTCCCATTATGTTGAAGTTTAATGGCAGTGCTGGCCAAAGCTTTGGCGTGTGGAATGCTCCAGGCCTCGAGCTAATGCTGTGTGGCGACGCTAACGATTACGTCGGCAAAGGCATGTCAGGCGGTAAAATTTGTGTTTATCCACCTTTAGGCAGTCCATTCAAATCAGAGCGTTCTACCATTTTAGGTAACACCTGTTTGTATGGCGCATCGGGCGGTAAATTGTTTGCCTCGGGTCAGGCTGGCGAGCGTTTCGCGGTGCGTAACTCCGGCGCAATTGCCGTAGTTGAAGGCTTAGGTGATAACGGTTGTGAATATATGACCGGTGGCATCGTTGTGGTACTAGGCTGTACAGGCGTTAACTTTGGTGCGGGCATGACGGGCGGCTTTGCTTATGTATTTGATCAGTTTGGTCGATTTAATCGCCGCGTCAATACTGAGATGGTCGACACTCACAAAGTAGAGTCCGCTATTCAGCAACAACATTTACGCGAGTTGATCGAGCAGCATGTTAAAGAAACCAACAGCGAACATGCCAAGATGATCTTAAGTGATTTTGAAAACTGGATAGATTGTTTTATTTTGGTCAAACCAAAAAATGTTGAGCTAAGCGATCTGTTAAAATTAGAGCCATCAGAACCTGCACTAGCAGTCAGAGCGGGGTAAATAAAAATGAGCAATGATTTTCAGTTTATTGAAGTTGGGCGTAAAGACCCCACTAAACACGCTGCCAAACAACGTGCTACGCAGTTTATAGAGATTTATCAACCTTTTGCTAAACAACAGGTAGTAGAGCAATCTGACCGCTGTCTCGACTGCGGTAACCCCTATTGTGAATGGAAATGCCCACTGCATAACTACATTCCTAATTGGCTGGAGTTAGCAAAACAGGGCCGTATTATGGAAGCGGCTGACTTGGTTCATGAAACCAATACTCTACCGGAGGTTTGTGGCCGCGTTTGCCCACAAGATAGGCTTTGTGAAGGTGCCTGTACGCTTAACGAAGAGTTCGGAGCTGTTACAATCGGTAATGTAGAAAAGTACATTACCGATACCGCAATATCTCAGGGATGGCGCCCTGATTTGTCAAAAGTCACTCCACGTAAAGAGCGCGTCGCCATTATTGGTGCGGGCCCTGCGGGACTAGGTTGCGCCGACATACTCGCCCGTAACGGTGTGCAAGCCATCGTTTATGATAAAAACGTGCAGATTGGCGGCCTACTCACTTATGGCATTCCCTCGTTCAAGCTCGACAAAGAGGTGATGCAAGTTCGCCGTAACGTGCTTGAGGGCATGGGCATCGAGTTTAAGCTCGGTGTTACTGTCGGCAAAGATATCGACTTTAAAGAGTTGATTGAAAACTACGACGCGGTTTTCCTCGGCATGGGCACCTATACCGCGATGAAAGCGAACCTTGTAGGTGAAGACGCCCAAGGTGTTCATCAAGCGCTGCCGTACCTTATCGGTAACACCCATAACGTGATGGGCACTGAGTGTATCGATAACCCTTATCTAAGCCTTAAAGGTAAGCGCGTTGTGGTGCTCGGTGGTGGTGATACCGCAATGGATTGTGTCCGCACCGCAGTGCGACAAGGGGCAACGACAGTCACTTGTGCCTATCGCCGTGATGAAGAAAACATGCCAGGTTCACGCCGTGAGGTTAAAAATGCGCGTGAAGAAGGCGTTGAATTTCTGTTTAACCGCCAGCCCAGTGAAATTAAAACCGTCGATGGCAAAGTGGTGGGTATCGAGTGCATTGAAACCGAGCTCGGTGAGCCCGATGCCAGTGGTCGCCGTCGCCCAGTGCCAATTGAGGGCAGTGAACAAGTCCTTGAAGCTGACGCCATCATTATCGCCTTTGGTTTCCAACCAAGCCCGGCAAAATGGTTAGCTGATTTTGATATTGAGCTTAATGACTGGGGTTTAGTCAAAGCGCCGAAAGTCGCCGACAACCCATTCCAAACCAGCAACCCTAAAGTCTTTGCTGGAGGCGATATGGTCCGAGGTTCTGATTTAGTCGTTACCGCGATAGCCGAAGGACGAGATGCCGCACTCGGCATTCTCAACACCTTCGAAGATTAAGTTCTAGGTTGTAGCTTAAGTCCAACAGTTTGTGATTGGCGCTCCGAAAGGAGCGCTTTTTTTTTACTTGTACGTAGGAGCAAAAACCAACTGTTATTTATCCTGATTGATTTGCTTGTTAGCTACAATGTATGCCAATGGCTTAAATTATTTTTCTTAGCGCTATGTTTGTAATAGAGCGCCATAAATAAGCCAAATAATATTCCAGCAAAGAAACTACCTATTAAGGCGGCTTGAATTGTCATCCCGCTAGATTGCCAAGAGGTAAACCACATAAGAAGTCCCCATACACTACCAAACCATAAAGAGGCGGTGATAAAGTTGCTTATAAATGAGCAGTAATGAAATGGACGAATATTGAATCCAAGTTTTATTAATAATACTGAAATAGGTGGATTATGATTGGATTTCCATATATTGGCTTCACTAAGCTCCTTTTGTGCAGCCTCTAATTTATCCTGAAACGACATTTAACACTCCTTGTAGCTAACGCCCTAATAATGGGCAAAAAGTTGTTGGCTGAAATGTTGAGGAACGAAAACAGCCAACTGTTTTAGTTCCGTTTTCAATGCCTTGTTATAAGCCGACGGCTTCGATTTCAAGCTGCTTTTTGTTTTGCAAACCGATTTCAGAACTTAACCAGCCAAAACTATCATTATTAAACCTTGGAAAAATATGCAAATGATAGTGTTCAAGCTCATTACAACTACCGTTGTTCTGAATAAAGCTAATTCCATCAGGGGAATATTTTTCAACCATTTTTCGATAGATACCCCTTGCGACAACGAGTATCTCATTCATGACATTTTCTGGAACATCAATAAAGTCATGAAAGGGCTTTTTTGGGCAAATTAGAACATGACCACGATTGATTGGGTCATGATCAAGAAAAGCAATTACTTCATCATTTTCAAAAATTATAACAGCCTCAATTTCTCGTTTGACTATTTGTTCAACTATGGTCACATCTAATCTCCAAGACTTA